>DASSJS010000081.1:0-21857 GCA_035691085.1 Longimicrobium sp. | reverse complement strand
CGGCCACCGCCGAGGCGTTCGCCGCCTACGGCACCTTCGCCGGCGACAGCGGCGTGGCGCTGCCGCTGCAGGTGCCCGGGGACGCGATCCCCTCGTTCGGCGGGCTGGAGGTGAGCGCCTCGTCCACGGCGCTGCAGGAGCTGACCGACGCGCTGCTGTACCTGGTGCGCTATCCCTTCGAATGCAGCGAGCAGGTGGCCTCGCGCGTGCTGGGCGTGGCCGCGCTGCGCGACGTGCTCACGTCCTTCGGCGCGGCGGAGATGCCGTCGCCCGAGGCGCTGCGCGAGTCGGTGCGGCGCGACGTGCGGCTGCTGGCCGGGCGGCAGAACGAGGCCGGCGCGGTGGGCTTCTGGGAAGCGGGCGGGGAGGATTACCCGTACGCCTCCATCCACGCGGCGCACGCGCTGCAGCGCGCGCGGGAGAAGGGGTACGAAGTGCCGGACGAGGCGATGGGGCGCGCCCTTACGTACCTGCGCCGCGTGCCCGCCAACGTGCCGGCATGGTATCCGGCCGATGTGAAGCGGGCGCTGCACGCCTACGCGATCTACGTCCGCGCCCGGATGGCCGACACGGCGGTGGCGGGCGACGTCCGCCGCTTCGTCAGCCAGACGCGGGGCGATTCGATGACGGTGGAGATGGCGGGGTGGCTCCTCTCCGCCGCGGCGGCGAACCCCGGCCTCCGAGCCGAGCGCGACGAGCTTCTCCGCATCATCGGCAACCACGCCGCCGAGACGGCTTCGACGGCAACCTTCGCCACGCGGTACACCGAGGGCGAGTACCTGCTGATGCACAGCAGCCGCCGCACCGACGGGGTGGTGCTGGAGGCGCTGGTGGCGGCCGATCCAAACAACCCGCTGGTGCCCAAGGCGGTGCGCGGGCTGCTGGGGCACCGCGTGCGCGGGCGGTGGCAGAACACGCAGGAGAATGCGTGGGTGCTGCTGGCGCTGGACCGCTACTTCCGCGTGTTCGAGGGGGAGACGCCCGAGTTCGTGGCCCGCGTGTGGCTGGGCGGCCGATACGCCGGCGGGCACGGCTTCGCCGGGCGGCGGACGGACCGCTGGCAGCTCTCCGTGCCCATGCGCGTGCTGGGCGAGCACAACCCGCCGTCCATCACCCTGGGCAAGGAGGGCGCGGGGCGGGTGTACTATCGCGCCGGGCTGCGCTACGCCCCGCGCCAGCTGGAGCTGGCGCCGCTGGACGCCGGCTTCTCCCTGTCGCGCCGCTACGACGCGGTGGACGACGCGGCCGACGTGCGGCAGGACGCGGGCGGCACCTGGCACGTGCGCGCCGGGGCGCGGGTGCGGGTGACGCTTACCATGACCGCCCCGTCGCGGCGGCTGCACGTGGCGCTGGTGGACCCGCTCCCCGCCGGGCTGGAGCCGGTGAACCCCGAGCTGCAGGGCGCCCGCTCCGCCCCGCCGGCGGAACCGGGCGCACGGACGGGGGACTACGAGGAATGGTGGCGCCGCTACTGGTACCAGCACCAGAACCTCCGCGACGACCGCGCCGAGGCGTTCACGCCGCTCCTGCGCGCGGGGACGTACACCTGGTCGTACGTGGCGCGCGCCACCACGCCCGGCCAGTTCGTGGCCCCTCCCCCGCGCGCCGAGGAGATGTACTCCCCCGAGACCTTTGGGCGCGGCGCCAGCGACCGCGTGGTGGTGGATCCCCCCGGCGGGCGGTAGATGGACGGTGGGGCCGACGGTGCGCCGCGCACCTCCGCCGCGCCATCGAAGGTGCGATCAAGGACGTGCGGCAGGTCTGCGGAATACGTTCTCCGCCGTCTCTGCCGCACCCGTCATCTCCAGGCCCGGCGGTGCGTTCTACCCTCCGCCGATTTGTCTCTCTGCCGGCCGGCGGCTCTCGGCGGGGTACCACGACATCATTTTCGTCCGTCAGGGAACCTCCGATCCATCCGGCTTCTCCCGTCTGCAGCCTTCCCGCCGCGCGAAGCGGCCGCGGGGCGGCGAAGGGGGTGCCGCGTGGAATGGGCCATGGTGAACTCTTGTTTTTCCCCGGGAGGGCTCACTATACTTGCAAGGACACATCCTGTCGCAATCCACGAGGTTTGTGTCGCGACGCCTTGCTTCCAATCACGCGGAACAGGGCTGCCCGAGTACGCCTTGCTCTCCGTTTCCGCCGTTCGTCCGGCTCCTGGCGGAGTGCCCCGAGCGAGGTGACCGGCCCGCCGTGTCGCCATCGGCCGTGCCGCTCCACGCCATTCAACCGTCCGCACCGCCATGGATCAGGCACTGCTCCCGGACCTCCGGGTGATCCCCTCGGCGCCCTCGGCGCCCTCGGCGCCCGGCTCCCTGCCGGCCGGGAAAACATCCGGCGTGGCGCGTCCGTCCTGCGGACGTTGCGGAGAGGCGTGTAAGGCGCGGGCCTGCGAGGGCGGAGACGTGCGCGGAGAGTCCGCGAACCCGGCACAGGCGGGGAGCTGAAGATGCGATACCGGCCGGCGGCCCGCACCCGGGGCCCGCCCGTCCGGTGCATCCCTGCACGCCGCACGCGCCATCCGGCAACCGAACGCACGCCCCTGGAGTGTTAGAAGGTGAATCCCGCATCGGCGTTTGAGATCCCCGGGGTGGAGATCGCCCCGACCCACCCGCGTGAGACGCGCCCGGGCGGCACGGCCGCGCCCATCGCGCGCCTTGCGCCGGGGGCCGACGCGCCGCTCTCCTTCGCGCAGGAGCGGATCTGGTTCCTGGACCGGCTGGGGCAGGGGGGCGCCGCCTATACCCTGTCGCGCGCGCTGCGGCTGTCGGGGCCGCTCTGCGCCGGCACGCTGGAGCGCGCGCTGGGCCAGGTGGTGCGCCGCCACGACGCGCTGCGCACCACGATCCACGAGGTGGAAGGCGCGGCGGTGCAGGTGGTGGCTCCGTTCGACGGCTTCACGCTCCCCGTGGACGACCTCTCCGCGCTCCCGCGCGACGAGCGCGAGGAGCGGGCGCGCGCGCGGGCCACGGCCTGGGCGGCGCAGGTGTTCGACCTGGTGCGCGGGCCGCTCTTCGGCGCGCGGCTGCTGCGCCTGGGTGCCGAGGAGCACGTGCTGCTGCTGGCCGTGCACCAGGCGGTGGCCGACCGCTGGAGCGTGGGCGTGCTGCTGCGCGAGACGTGGGCGCTGTACCACGCCGCGCGCGACGGCGGCCCCTCGCCGCTGCCGGACCCGCCGGTGCGCTTCGCCGACTTCGCTGCCTGGGAGCGCGAGCAGGCGCGCGGCCCCGGGCAGGCCGTGCACGTGGCCTGGTGGCGCGAGCGGCTGGCCGGCGCCCCCGAGGTGATCGACCTTCCCGCCGACCATCCGCGCCCGCCCACCCCCTCGTTCCGCGGCGACCGGGTGGAGGTGCAGATCCCCGCCGACGTGGCTGCCCGGCTGCGCGCGCTGGCCCGCGCCGAGGGCGCCACGCTGTACATGGTGGTGCTGGCCGCCTTCCAGGCCCTCCTCTCGCGCCATGCCGGCACCACCGACGTGGTGGTGGGCACTCCCGTGGCCGGGCGCACCCATCCCGAGCTGGAAGGGGTGGTGGGTCCCTTCTCCAACATGCTGGTGCTGCGCGCCGGCCTGGGGGGCGACCCGGCCTTCCGCGAGGCGCTGGCGCGCGTTCGCCATGCCGTGCTGGGCGCGTGGGAGCACCGCGACGTCCCCTTCGAGCGTCTGGTGGCCGAGCTCAAGCCCGAACGCTCGCTCAGCCACGCCACCATCTTCCAGGTGTCGTTCCAGCTCGAGAACGCCGACGCGGGCGAGGCCGGCGGGCGAGGGGTGCGGGTGGAGAATCTCCACACCGGCGGCGGCACCGCGCGGCTGGACCTGGCGCTGGAGCTGGAAGCGCACGCGCGCGGCATCACCGGCACCCTGGAGTACAGCGCCGACTTGTTCGGGCGCGGCACCGCGCGGCGGATGGTGGATCACCTGCAGCGGGTGCTGGAGCAGGTGGCCGCCGACCCCGGCCGCCGCCTGTCACGCCTGGAGCTGATGGGGCGCGTGGAGCGCACCCGCGTGCTGGGATGGAACCGCACCACGGCCAACTATCCCGCCGAGCGCTGCATCCACCAGCTGTTCGAGGAGCAGGCCGCGCGCGCCCCCGACGCGGTGGCGATCACCTTCGGCGGCGCGGCGATGACGTACGCGGAGCTGGACGCGCGCGCCAACCGGCTGGCCAACCACCTGGCCGGGCTGGGCGTGGGCCCCGAGGTGCGGGTGGGGATCTGCCTGGAGCGCGGGCTGGAGGTGATGCCGGCCATCCTGGGGGTGATGAAGGCGGGCGGCGCCTACGTGCCGCTGGACCGCAGCTACCCGGCCGAGCGGCTGGGGTACATGCTGGCCGACTCGGGCGTGCGCGTCCTGCTCACACAGGGGTCGATGGTGGGCCGCATCCCCGCCACGCCGGGCGTCCGCGTGGTGTGGGTGGACGAGGGGGCCGACGCGCAGGCGATTGCGCGCGAGAGTAGCGGCGCGCCGGCGGCGGCGGTGACCAGCGAGAACCTTGCGTACGTGATCTACACGTCGGGCTCCACCGGGCGCCCCAAGGGCGTGGCCATGCACCACCGTGGGGTGTGCAACTACATCCACTGGGCGGTGCGGGCCTACGGCGCCGGGGCGGGGAAGGGGGCGCCGGTGTTCACCTCGCTGGCGGTGGACCTGACCATCACCAACCTCCTCCCGCTCTTCGCCGGGCACCCGGTGCGCTTCCTTCCCGAGGAGTCGCCGGTGGAGGCGCTGGCCGAGGCGCTGCGCCAGGAGCCGGGGTTCGGGATGATCAAGATCACCCCCACCCACCTGTCGCTGCTCACCCCGCTGCTCACGCCCGAGCAGGCGCGGACGGCCGCGCGCACCCTGGTGATCGGCGCCGACTTCCTGAACGCCGAGCCCACGCTGTTCTGGCAGGACCATGCGCCCGGCGTGCGGCTGATGAACGAGTACGGGCCCACCGAGACGGTGGTGGGGTGCTCGGCCTACGTGCTGCCGAACGGGAAGCACCGCGCCGGGCCGGTGCCGGTGGGGCACCCCATCCAGAACATCCGCTTCTACGTGCTCGACGCCAACCTGGAGCCGGTGCCGATCGGGCTCCCGGGCGAGCTGTACATCGCCGGCGCGGGGGTGGCGCGCGGCTACCTGGGGCGCCCGGCGCTCACGGCCGGGAAGTTCCTTCCCGACCCCTGGGGCGGGAGCGGCGAGCGGATGTACCGCACGGGTGACCGGGCGCGCTGGCTGGCCGACGGCAACCTGCTGATCGTGGGCCGCACCGACAACCAGGTGAAGCTGCGCGGCTTTCGCGTGGAGCTGGGCGAGGTGGACGCGGTGCTGCGCCGCCACCCCGCCGTGCGCGACTGCCTGGTGACCGTGCGCGAGGACCGCGCGGGCGACCGGCGGCTGGTGGCCTACGTGGTGGGCCCGTCGGAGGGGGTGCCGCTGCGCGAACACCTGTCGGCCAGCCTGCCGGAGTACATGGTGCCCAGCGCCTTCGTGCGGCTGGAGTCGCTCCCGCAAACGCCCACGGGCAAGATCGACCGCAAGACGCTCCCCGCGCCCGAGTACGGCGGCGGCCACGGCCGGCACGAGACCACCGATCCGCTGGAGCTGGAGCTGATCGCCATGTGGGAGGAGCTGCTGGGGGTGGATGGCATCGGCCCCACGCGGAACTTCTTCGAGCTGGGCGGCAACTCCATCCTGGCGCTGCGCCTGTTCGCCCGCGTCAACCGCCGCCTGGGGTGCTCGCTGCAGGTCTCCACCCTCTTCGCCGACGCCACCGTGCGCCACCTGGCCCAGGCCGTCCGCGAGCAGAACGCCGCCGGGGGATAACGACGGATTGGGTGGATGTGAAGGCGGCCGGCGGGTATGTCGGTCGCCTTCTTTCGTCTGGTTCGGTCAACAGGTGCGTGAGTGCGCAAGTGCGTGAGTGCGTTTGGCGCTCGCGACGGCATGGGCATCCGTCCGTTGTTGCCGCCACGGTTGGTCGGTTGATTCGAAGGACGGACGAAAAAAGGTGGCGGGCGTTCACGGGCGATGCGCCCGCAATCACGCTCCATCCTCCATCCACCCGCGTTCGTACCGCCGATGTGCGTGCGCGGGTCTCGCCACGCGTGATACAGGCAGGAGCGCGTGGCATCCCGCAGCGCCTCTCACGCCGC
Source organism: Longimicrobium sp. (assembly GCA_035691085.1). GTDB lineage: Bacteria > Gemmatimonadota > Gemmatimonadetes > Longimicrobiales > Longimicrobiaceae > Longimicrobium. Next base: position 15,725 of record DASSJS010000081.1, on the reverse strand, counting down.
CGCCGGGCCTCGGCGGCAGGCGCCACCCGGCGGGACTGGAGGCAGTGATGGCCGGCAAGGCAGACCTGGTGAACAGCATCGTCGATCCTTTCGCGGACCTGGCCAGCCCCGAGGTGGCTGCCCACGATGCCGATCCGTTCGGCGTGGCCGCGAGCGCCGCGCTCGCGCCGGGCGACTCGGGGTCGATGATCGATCCGGACGGTGCCCGCGCACGGTGACGCGGAATGGATGGGAAGAAGGCGGCGGCCGGGGCACGGTGCTCCGGCCGCTTGCACGTGCAGCCGCATCCACCGTCGGTAGGCCCTCCGGCACGGTCCATCCTGCGTCAATGGATGTTCGTACCATCGGGAGCGCCATTCGGTGCTCGCGGTGCGTCATAGATGCAGGAGCGCGCCGCACCCCGCAGCGCCTCCCGCGGCGCCGCCGGCTTGCGGCGGTGACGCACTCCGGCGGGACTGGAGGGAGACATGGCCGGCAAATCAGACCTGGTGAACAGCATCGCCGACCTCTCGGTCGACGTGGTCAGCTTCGAGGTTCTTCCGTTCGGGCTCGACCCCTACGGCGGCGCGGCGCTGGATGCGGCAGTCGCATCCACCGACGCGTCGGCCGGCATCGACCCGAACGGCGGCCATCGGCCGTGAGCGCGGCGATGGGATAGACGCGGCGAGCGGCCGGGGCACCACGCTTCGGCCGCTCGTTCGTACGTCCGCAACGGCGGCCGGTGCGCCCGCCATCACGCTTCATCCTCCATCCACCGGCGTTCGTCCCACGCCTGTGCGGCCGCGGTGGGGGCGGCGCGTCTCAGCTACAGGAGCGCGCATGGCCCGCGGCGCCTCTCGGCCGCCGCCGGCCTGGCGGCAGGCGCCACCCAGCGGGACTGGAGGCAATCATGGCTGGCAAGGCAGACCTCATCAACAGCATCGTCGATCCCCTCGCGGACCTCGCCACCTTCGTCGTGGTGGCGGAACCGTTCGGCGCCTTCGTGGACGCGGCGGTCCCGCCGAGTGAGACGTCGTCGACCATCGACCCGAATGGCGGCCGCGGTGGGTGACCCAGCGGTGTAACGCCCCGCGCGAGCGGCCGGACAAGTGCTCCGGCCGCTCGTCGTTCGTCACGCGCCGGCCACGGTCCATCCCGCCGGTGTCAACCATTCCCAGGCTTCAGACGTCATCAGGGATGAGCGCGTGGAAACCCGCAGCGCGCCCACGCCCACGCGGCCTCCCGGCCGTGAGGGCAGCGACCGGCGGGGGCTGGGGGTGACCATGGCAGGCAAGGCAGACCTGGTGAACGGAATCGTGGACCGCGACGCCACCGCGCTCCAGCGGTTTCCGGTGTACGACGGATGGGGCGACATCGCCGCCTCCCCGGGAGAGTTCCCGTGGCAACTCTCCGGCGCCGCGGCTGACGGCGCGTGGCCGTGGCAGCTCTCCGGCGGCGCGGGGGGATGATGGTTCGACGGGGTGGAAAGAGTGAGCGGCCGGGGCAAGGTGCTCCGGCCGCTCGACGATCTCGCGGTGCATCGGCTGAACCCGTGTTGCGCCCGAATCGTCCATCCGAGCGGAATCACCCCAGACCGACAGTGAGACGCGCCCAGCACTCAGCACCCAGCACTCAGCACCCAGCACTCAGCACCCAGCACTCAGCACTCAGCACCCAGCACCGCAGTTCACCCCCGCAGCAGCCCGCGCACGACCTTGAGCAGCGCCAGCGGCAGGTGCTCGGGGTGGTGCAGAATCATGTGGCCGCTCGCGCCGAAGATGCGCGACAGGTACTCGCCGCCCTTCTGGTCCACCGTCACGCAGAAGGGGAAGATGCCGCCGGCGCGGGCCTCGTTCACGGCCTGGCGCGTGTCCTCCACGGCGTAGCGGCCCTGGTAGTGGTCCTCGTCGTTCGGCTTGCCGTCGCTGATGATCAGCAGCAGGCGGTGGCGGGCGCCCTCGCGCGCCAGCAGGCCCGACGCGTGGCGGATGGCCGCGCCCATCCGCGTGTATCCCTCCGGCCGCAGCGCCGCCACCCGCCCGCGCACCTCGTCGCCGTTGCGCTCGCTGAAGTCCTTCACCACCCGCATCCGCACGTTCTGCGCGCCCTGGCCGCTGAAGGTGAGCACGGCGTAGCGGTCGCCCAGCGCGTCGAACGCCTCGCTGGCCAGCAGCAGCGCCTCCATCTCCACGTCGATGATGCGCACGCGGTTCACGTGCTCCGTCGTCGATCCGCTGATGTCCACCAGCAGCAAAATGGAGAGCTCGCGGCGCGCCGGCCGCACCGCCGCGTACAGGCGGTCGCTCACCGTGTGCCCGGTGCGCAGGTCCACCAGCGCGCGCACGCAGGCGCCCAGGTCCAGCTCCTCGCCGTCGCGCTGCGCGGTCAAACGCTGGCGGCGCGCCCGCAGCCGCTCGAACTGCTCGCGCAGGCGGCGCACCGCGGCCGCGTGCATCCGCAGGATCGCCCGCGACCACTCGGAGTCGCCCGGCGCGGTGGCGGCGATGCGCACCCAGGCGCCCGGCCGGCGGTATCCACCCTGATAGCAGTCCCACTCCGGGTACGGGATCCCCACCGGCGCCGCGGGCAACGCGTCCTTCGCAGGCGCGCGGCCCTCGCCTTCCATCGAGGTGCCCGACATCGAGTCCGGCGGGTTCAGCTCCCCGTCCGGGGTGCCGCCGCCCGCGTCCATGTGCGAGTCGCCGGTGGGGTCGGCTTCGCGGCCTTTCGCCTTGTCGTTCGGCAGGGCGTGGAGAGGCTGCGAGGGGTCGCCGCCCTCCCCCTGTCCCGCGCCCTGCACCTGCATGCCGCGGCCGCCGCCGGGAGGCCGCGGCCGGTGCCCGTGCTTGTTGAGCGACGCCGTCTGCTTCTTCGCCGCCGCGCCGCCGCGGCCGGGGGGCACGGTTCCCCACGCGTCCACCGGCGGCACGCCACGGTAGCGCGACCCGGCCGCCGCCAGCCGCGCCGCCGTGGCGCGCGCCCACGCCAGCGACTCGCCCGGGCCGGCATCGGCGGGGAGATCGGCGGGGGACGCCGCGTCGGACGCGAGGACGCCGCGCACCATCCGCTCCACCTCGCCCTCGACGGGAGTCAGCGCGTCCAGCGCGGGGCGGCGGGCCAGCGCGGCGGCACGCTCGGCCGCCTGCGTTGGCGCCAGGCCGGGCGCGGTGCGGGCGATGGCCTGGTCCACCGCGGCGCTCTCGGCCAGGAGATAGAGGTCGCGCACCAGCGGCGGCTCATCGCCGGCGAGCGCCGCCACCGTGCCGCGCTCCAGCCGTTCGGCCTGCTGGATCGCCATCAGCCTGTAGCGCCCCACCGCGTCTCCCTCCGCGGCCATGCTGGCGGGGAGAAGGACTCGCTCGCCGTCGGTGGTGGGGAGGGCGCCGGTGGGAAGGAGGTGCGGGGGGATGCGGCCAAGGAGGCGGCGCAGCGGCCCGGGCCGGCGCGGCGCGTCGGCGGCGGCCACGGTCACCGGGTGGCCGTAGACGGCGGCCAGGAGCAGCTCCAGCCGCCGGCGCACGTCCTCCAGCGCCACGGGCGGCGGCGCGTCGGCGTCCGCCGCGGGCCTGGCGCCGCGCAGCCGTGCGAGCAGACCGATCGGCATCGTCTACAGCGTGGCGGTGACCAGGTCCTGGATGGCGGCCACCAGGTCCGGGTCGTCGGTCAGGGGCGCCACGATCCCCGCGCGGCACGCCTCGTCGGCCGGGATGCCCGCCGCGATCAGCCGCGCGGTGGACACCAGCAGCCGCGTGCTGGGCGCCTCGGCCAGCCCCTGGTCGCGCAGCGTGCGGACCCGGCCGGCCAGGCGGACCAGCCGCGCCGCCATCGCCGCGTCCACGCCGCCCTCGTGCGCCACGATGGCCGCCTCGGTGGCGGGGGGATGGAAATCGAACTCCAGCGACACGAAGCGCTGGCGCGTGCTGGGCTTCAAATCCTTCAGCGCGTGCTGGTAGCCGGGGTTGTAGGAGATGACGAGCTGGAAGCCGGGCGCCGCCTCGATCAGCTCGCCCGTCTTGTCGATGGGAAGGATGCGCCGGTCGTCGGTGAGCGGGTGGATGACCACGATGGTGTCCTGCCGCGCCTCCACCACCTCGTCCAGGTAGCAGATGGCGCCCAGGCGCACCGCCGTGGTCAGCGGCCCATCCACCCACACGGTCTCGCCGCCGCGGATCAGGAAGCGCCCGGTCAGGTCGCTGGCCGACAGGTCGTCATGGCAGGCGATGGTCACCAGCGGGCGGTTCAGCCGCCACGCCAGGTGCTCCACGAAGCGCGTCTTGCCGCAGCCGGTCGGCCCCTTCAGCATCACCGGGAGCCCGCGGTGGTGGCACGCCTCGAACACCTCCACCTCGCGCCCGGCGGCCACGTAGTACGGCTCGGGCCCGCCCGGCATCCGCACGCCCTCGGCGGTCTCGTGCGCCCGCGCCTCGGCGGCGGAACGGCGTGACGGGGAGATGTCGTTCGGCTGCGTCATCGGCTGGTTTCTGGCTCCGGTGTGGCATCTGGGTGGGGGACGGGCCCCGTCGGCGCTTCAATCGTGGGGCAGGGTGCGCGCCACGAACAGGGTTCCTCGACAAACTTTTACAACAGCGGGGAGAAAAAGCGAGGCGACGGCGCATGCCGCTGCGGGAGGCCCCACCCCGATTTTCGTGGACGGTACGGCTATCCACGAAAAATCGACCTCCCCCAAAAACACCCTGGGGGAGGCCGGGAATCCTGACGAATTCATTGCATCCGAGCGGCGTCAGCCGTCGCCGGGCAGCGGGGGCGCGTCGGCCGGGGGGCGCGGGGTGGATGGCGTTTCGCCCACCAGCGCGTACAGGTCGCCCCACAGCCGGGCGACAGGGGCCAGCGCATGCGTGTCCACGAACATCGTGCCTTCCATCAGCCGCAACTCGTCGGAGAGGCGGACGCGGAGCACCTCGCCGATCACCAGCGTGTTGGGCGCGTCGCCCAGGTCGACGGACTTGAAGAGGCGGCACTCCAGCACGGCCGGCGCGTTGGCCACGTACGGCGCGTTTACCGATTCGGCCCACGCCATCGGCACGCCGGCGTGCGCGAACTCGTCCACGTTGGGCGGATACTCGCCCGAGGTGTGGTTCAGCGCCGCGAGCTGGCCTTCCGTCGCCACGTTCACGCAGAAGGCGCCCATCTCGAGGATGTTGCGCAGCGAGTCCTTGGGCTCGCCGCCGCGCCGGTGGCCGATGGAGACGCCCACCAGGAACGGCGAGGCCGAGAGCGCGGCGTAATAGCTGAACGGCGCCAGGTTCGGCACCCCCGCCGCCGACCGCGTGGACACCCACGCGACGGGCCGCGGCACCACCAGCGAGGTCAGCAACTCGTACCGCTGCCGCGCCGTGAGCGCGGCCGTGTCGAGGATCACGAATGGTTCGGTTGAAGATGATGCATGTTCGGGCGAACCCCGCTGAACGCGACAGCCCAGACGATGTCATCCTGAGGGCGCGGCTCCGGAACCATAACCCACACAATCACTTGCGCGCCCGAAGGATCTAAACTCAACGCTCGGGCTACCGCCCGCCGTCCACCACGATCCTTCCGCCGTCGTATGCCGTCACCAATCTTCCACGCAGCAGCCCCTACGCTGTCATCCTGAGGGCGCGGCTCCGGAACCATAACCCACACAATTACTTGCGCGCCCGAAGGATCTATCATCAACACTCGGACTATCGCCCGCCGTCCACCTCAATCCTTCCGCCGTCGTATGCCGCCACCAATCTTCCACGCAGCAGCCCCTACGATGTCATCCTGAGGGCGCGGCCTCGGAACCATAACCCACACAAACACTTGCGCGCCCGAAGGATCTATCATCAACACTCGGACTATCGCCCGCCGTCCACCACAATCCTTCCGCCGTCGTATGCCGCCACCAATCTTCCACGCAGCAGCCCCTACGATGTCATCCTGAGGGCGCGGCCTCGGAACCATAACCCACACAATCACTTGCGCGCCCGAAGGATCTAAAGCCAGCCCTCGGACTACCGCATGGAAGTCGCCCGGATTTTCGACGGTCTTCACCGCGGAGACAAGTCACCGGATCGACCGGAAGAATCCCTCATCCGCAGATAAATCACGCCACGTCGGGTTCATCGAATTGACCAGCGCGATCTTCTTCGCGCGCGTCCACCCCTTGATCTGCTTCTCGCGCTCGATCGCCGCGACGATGCTCCCCGTCTCCTCGAACCAGACGAGCTGCGTCACGTGATACCGAGAGGTGAAGGCCCGCGGATCAATCTTGTTCTGATGCTCCCACATGCGGCGCACGAGGTCGTTCGTCACGCCAGTGTAGAGCGTGCGGCTCGCATTCGAGAGGATGTATACGTAGAAACAGTGCGCCGGCATTGATTCCCGGTATGGAGCCGTTGAGTCGATGCGCAAAAAGTAGCTGTAGCGCTGCGTGGGTTATGGATCCTTCGGGCTGCGGCCACTTTCACGGATTCGGCACCACGTGGTCGCCCTCAGGATGACGGCCTATCCTGTTCCTCAACAACAAGATAGCATCGCGTCCCCAACGCTCCGCGATTGCGGCCTCGATCCAGCGGTGCCTCGCAAGCTGTAGCGCTGCGTGGGTTATGGATCCTTCGGGCTGCGGCCACTTTTGCGGACTCTGCACCGCGTGGCCGCCCTCAGGATGACGATCCCCATGCGCCAAGCGACAACGCGATCCCGTGGCGGCCTCAGCTCTCGTCGCCCGCATCCCCGATCGCCCCCGCGATCCACTCGCGCGCATCCTCGGCCTCGTCGGGCGAGATGCCGTGGCCGATGCGGTAGTCGCGCGCGGTCAGATCGGCGCCGGCCCGGGCCAGCCGCTCGCGCCCCTCGATGGCCAGGTCGAAGGGGATCTGCGGGTCCATCGTCCCGTGCCCCCAGAAGAATCGCGTTCCCGCGACCGAATCGGGCGTGGGGTTCACCGACGGGTGCTGGGCCAGGAAGCCGCTGAAGTTCACCACCACCGGCGCGGCGCCGGGGTTCCGCAGCGCGTACGCCATCGACATCACCCCGCCCTGGCTGAACCCGCCGAGAACGAGCGGGCCGGTGCGCACCGGCAGCCGCTCACGCACCTCGCCCAGGAACGCCGCCAACGCCTGTTGGGATGCCTCGAAGCTCTCCGGCTCGGGGATGTTGCGGCCCAGGAAGCGGTACCACGCCCACCCCGGCCCGTATCCCCACGGCATCCCCGGATGCGGCGCCTCGGGGGTGACGACGACGGCGCCCGGCGCCAGCGCGTCGGCCAGCCCCAGCAGGTCGAAGCGGTCGGACCCGCGCCCGTGCAGCAGAACAACGAGCGGCGCGCCATCCGCCGCGCCGCCCGGAACGTGTTGCTCGAACTTCAGCATGATTCAAAAACCCCAACAGGTGCGTGAGTGCGCAAGTGCGCGAGTGCGTTGAACTTCACCCCTCGCGTGGGCCCGCCTTGCCGGTGGCGCGGTCGTAGGGGACGATGTGCTCCCACTCGCTGGCGTCGGAGCGGGCCACCACGGCCACCACGGGGTCGGTGTCGCTGGCGTTGAACACCTCGTGCGGCACGCCGGGCTCGATGAAGATGAAGTCGCCCGCTTCGTTCTCCACCACCTGTTTCAGCCCCTCGCCGTACTCGTGGCGCACGCGGCCCTGCAGGATGAACAGCATCACCTCGAAGTCCACGTGGATGTGCGCGTACGCCACGCCGCCGGGCGGAATGGTGGCCACGTTCATCGACAGCTGCTTCGATCCCACGTTCTTCGCGCTCATCCCCGCGCGGTAGCGGATGCCGTTCCACCCCCGCACGTTGCCGCCGCCGCGGATCACCCAGATGCCGTCGTGCCCCTCCACCCCCGCGCCCAGGTCGGCGGTGTCGTGGCGCGGAAGCGTGTTCTCGCTGCTCATGAGGGATTCGATGCGGCCGGGTTACCCTCCGCGGTGCAGGTGGGGTGCCCGCTGCTGCCCACCGGCGAGCGGCCGATGGCGCTGATTCCGCCCACGATCAGCGCCACCGCCAGCACCACGCCCACCAGGCCGATGGTGTGCGCCCGGCGCGGGTCGGCCTGCTTGCGGGCGTACACGCTCAGCCCGTGAAGGGCCACGGCGGCCACGATCATCATCATCAGGTGGCCCATCAGCGCGCCGTAGAAGCAGCCGAGGACCACCATCACGATCCCCAGCAGGATCTGCAGGTCCAGCAGCCCGCTGAACGCGGCCAGCGAGATGCGCGACGGCTTGCCGAACGGCCTCTGCCCGAACGCGCCCATCGCCATCACGATCAGTGCGACCACGCCCGCGATCAGCACCAGGTAACGAAGCCCCGAATGGGCGTGGAAGATCCCGTTGATCATCAGCTCAGTCCGTCCGCGGAAGTTGGGTCAGGGAGGGAGACAATGTAGCGGGCGCGCCGCGCGCGACAACCAGACACCGGCACGGCAAGCCATCCGCCGGCGGCCGGGCCAGCCCGAATCCGCCGGTCTTGATCATGCAGCGAACCGCGTGTACCATGGCGCATCGCCAGGGCTCGCCACGGTTCCCGCAACCACGGAGGCAGTATGAAGAAGCTCGATCTCAGCGTCGACCAGCTCCAGGTGGAGTCGTTCGAGACGGCGGAGGCGCCTCCGCTCAAGGGCACCGTCCGGGGCCAGGAGCTGTCGGTGTACAACAACATCTCGTGCTACGCCAGCTGCATCGAGACGGGTTGCAACACCTGCGACAACTCCCTGGATTACTGTACCTGCGCCGACTGCCCGGTGCACACCGACTTCTGCCCCGACACGCGCGGAACCACCTGCCGCTGCCAGTAGCCGCAAACACTCTGGCTCCATTGCCAGACGTGCGCGAGGCCCGCTTCCACCGGCGTGGGAGCGGGCCTCGGTCGCCGTCCGCCAGCGATGCTACGAATCCACCACGCCCGGCTCCTCGTTCGCCGGCGGCGCCTGATCCGGCGCATCCTTCCCGGCCTCCGCCGCATCCGCGATCACCGCAGCCACCCACGCCTCGTCCACGATCAACGGCCCCGTGAGCGCGCGGACGTAGTCGATCCGCTGTTCCGGCGTGAGGCGGGGATACTGGGCAAGCCGGGTGAGGACGAAGCGGCGCAGCCAGTCGTGCTGCTCGCCGCGGCGCCAGTCGCGCCAGCCATCGGCCGCCCGCTGGTTCCGCTCCGCCTCCTCGGCCACGATCAGCGCGTCGAGCACGCGGTGGCTCACCGTGGCCACGTACGGGCTGCCCTGCACCTCCGTGGCGTCGGGATCGGCGTGGAACTTGGCCTCCATCAGCGCGCGGTGCAGCGCGTACAGCTCCATGCGGTCGGTGAGCGTGAGCGTCATGGGGGCGGGGGTTCCGGGCGGGCGGAAGGCGCGCGCCGGCGCGGCTTTCCACGCGGGCGAACGGTGATCTGGAGGCGTTGGCTGACCGGCTTGGGCGAGGCGGGCGTGGCATCCGCGCCATCTCCCCCCGCCGCCGCGCCCCCCGGGCGGGCCACGCGGATTCGGCGGAGACGGCCCAGGCGCGAGGCGCGGTGCAGCAGGTGAAGGCGGATGCTGTCGAGCAGGCCCTCCCGTTCGGCGAGCTCGGGGTGGCCCACCTCGCGGCACCACGATACCGACCGGGCCACCAGGGGAAGCGCCTCGCACCGGCGCCCCAGCATCTCCAGGTGCCGTCCCAGATTCCAGCTCTGGTGCGCGATCGACTGTGCGTCGCCGAGCCTTTCGGCCAGCGCCACGGCGGCGCGGAACGATTCGAGCGCCTCGGCCGTGCGGCCCACCTCCCACAGCGGGATCCCCAGGTTCCCCAGCACGGTAGCGCGGCCCCGGTGGTCGCCCAGCCGCTCCTTGATCGCCAGGCTCTGGCGGTACAGCTCCATCGCCTCGGCGTGCGCCTGGCGCTTGCGCGCCAGCGTGCCCAGGTTGGCCAGCAGGCGCGACTCGGTGACCCGGTCACCCACCCGCCGCACCATCTCCAGGCTGCGCTCGTAGTGCGCGCGGGCGACGTCCAGCTCCTCGCGCTGGTTGTGCACGTCGCCGATGGCGGAGACGGCACGCGCGGCGCCGGCGGCATCGTTCAGCCGCTCGCGGATCTCCAGGCTGCGCCGCAGGTACCCCAGCGCGGCCCCGAAGTCGCCCGTCACGTCCTTCACCAACCCCAGGTTCAGCAGGTCCGTCGCCATCTGCGGCTCGTCGCGGGCCGCCTCGCTGAGCTGGTACGCGCGCTGGTAGTGCTCCACCGCCTCGTCGTACCTGCCCGTGCGGAAGCAGATGTTGGCGATGCCCGTGTGAAGGATCGACTCGGCCTCCGCGTCGTGGACCCGCCGGGCGGCCTGGAGCCCGGCCTCGGCCCATTCGATGCGCTCGCGGTAGCGGCCGCGCAGCCCGAAAAAGGTGCCGCAGTCGCAGGCGAAGCGCACCAGCAGCTGGTCCCACGGGGGGTTTCCGGCATGCGTGCACGCCTTCGCGAACGAACGGTCCAGCTGCCCCACCTCCTCGCCCAGGATCTCGGCGGCCTCGTCGGCCGAGCCCCGGTTGTGCACCAGCACACGCACGCCCTGCGCTTCGAGAAGGTCCGCGAAGCCGGCCGCCACGCTCAGGGAGCCGAAATCGTCCTGGCTTGGCACCGTTCCTCCAGAAAGGCGTGCACGGTCTGGTGAAGGCTGTAGCGTTGTCTTTCAGGGTTCCGCTCCAGCAGGCCGCTGGAGACGAACGCGCGCAGCCAGTCATCCGCACGCGCCGGGTCGTACGAGGGCGACAGGAGCGAGATGGTGCTCCACGCCGAGTCGATGGCCCTGCGGTTGAAGTCCAGCGGCGCGGGTCCGAGCACGGAAAGCAGGGCGGCGGCGGCCCGGGTCTCGTCGTCGGGCATGGCGTCGTAGCTCAGGGAGATGATGGCGTCGAGCGACAGGTCGGACGATTCCAGGCCAGGCCTGCGCTCATAGCCCTTCATCTCCTTCAACCGCACGCGCCAGTTCCCCAGCAGCGCCCGGCAGGGTTCCGGCGAGTCATCGCGCTGCGCCAGGTGGCCGGCCAGCTTCAGCGCCAATGGAAGCCTTCCCAGGTTCTTCGCGAGCTCCTCCGCGCCGTCTCGGTCCCTTTGCACCGCGTTGGGCGCGTGCTCGGCCAGGAGGTCCACGGCGGGCACGTCCTCGAGCATCTCCAGCCGCTCGGCGCCCGCCGCCCCGCAGAACGCGCCGGCGATGTCGGGGCTGCGCGTGGAGAGCAGCAGGGCGCACCCCGGCGCGCGGCAGTCGGCAAGCTGCCGCGCGGCCTCCATGCTCGATTCCCATACGTCGTCGACCACCAGCAGCGCGCGGTTCTGCGCCAGGTGCGTGCGGATCCGGGCCGAGAAGTCTTCCGCCACGGTGGACTGCGGAAGCTCCAGGATCAGCGCCGTGCACCATCCGCGCAGGATCTCCAGCGCGTTCGCCTGCTGCCCCAGCTCGGCGTACAGCACCCCGCCGCCGAAGTGCCGCACGACTGTCCGCGCGCACCCCACCGCTCGCAGCAGGTCGGTCTTTCCCGCGCCCGGAAGGCCGTACACGCCCTGCACCCACCCGTCCTCGCCGCCAGCCGTAAGCCGGCTCACCAGCCGGTCGATGGCGGCCTCGCGGCCAAAGAGCTTGCGCGCGTTGGGCGGCTTGCACGCGGGGATGCCGGCCTGTGCGGCGGGCACCGTGACGGACACATAGCTCACCGCGGGCGCCGCGCTCCGGACCCGCGGAGGCGTGGCGACATGCATGTCGCCGGCGGCGACGTTCACCACGTTCCCATGTCCATCCACGCGCACGTCCTGCCGGATCTCACGGCGCGCGGGCTCGTCATGCGGCTCGCGGGGCGCTCCGCCTCCGGCATCGTGGACCAGGACCACCCGGGAGGCATCCGCCCCGGGAGCGGCCACCAGCACGGGGCACTCGCCGTCGGCGAACCCCTCCATCTCCAGCGCGATCCGCGCCTGCTCGTAGGCCGCCTGCACCGAGTGCCGGAAAGCGATGGCGCGGTAGAACGCCGCGGCGAAAACCACCGCCGCGTCGTCGGGATAGGCGCCGGGGTGGCCGATGGCGCACCCCACGTGCGCGGCGACTTCGGTAGCCAGCCCCAGCGACTCGCAGGCATCGAGCACGACCAGGCGGATTCCGCCGCCGAAGAGCTTGAAGAGCCGCACGAGCGTGGCGTTGCTCACCGGCAGCGGAAGCCCGTCGTCGCCCATCAGCTCCAGGCCGTCCTCGGTGCCGTGCCCGCTGAAGTGCACCACCTGCGGACGTGTTTCGTTCAGCGCCTGCAGCAGGTCGTCGGGGCGGGCGGCCCAGCGGTAGTCGAACTCCAGCACGCCGGCGGGCACCTTGTCGCGCAGGCTGCGCGCGGCCACGTCCTGCAGCAGCCGCGGCGCATGGTCACGCGGATCGGCCGACGCGGCATCGCTGGCGAAAAACAGGACCTTCACCTGGCTCATGAACGGGATCGGGAAGGAATACGCCGGGCGGAGCGAGAGGAACGCCGCGCGAATGGGGCCGATTTCACGCGGCGGATGAAAGGTGCGCATCAGCCGCCCGTGGTGCAACGGGCGGCGATGCCTTCAGGCGCCGGTGTTGGGCTCGTCGTGCGCGTCGGCCGGCACGTCGCCGGCGCTGAGCTCCACGTTGGTGTCGTGCAGCGCCTCGCTGGGCGGGTCCTGCTCGGCGCTTGCCACGGCGCCGATCTCGGCCAGCGCGTCGTCGTCGATCCACCCGCTCTGCGCGGCGTGGCGGGCGGCGGCGGCGGTGTCGTCGGCCAGGATCAGCGTGCTCCCGGCCTTCTCCACCTCGGCGGCCAGCTTGCGGATGGCCTCGCCCCGCTCGGGCGCGCGGCTCACGTTGCGGATGTAGACCGCGAGGATGCGCTCGGGGTGCTCGGTGACGGCGCGGTGGTAGATCTCGGGGTCTTCCTGGCCGCTGTCACCGATCAGGATGAAGGGAAGGGTGGGGAACAGCTCCAGGATGATGCGGATGTGGCGCAGCTTGTGGCCGCTGTGCCCGCCCTCGCCGGGGTCGACCGACGAGATCCCCCAGTCGCGCAGCAGCAGCGGCCCGGCGGGGATCCCCTTCAGCTCCAGGAACTCGGTGAGGACGTCGAAGAGGTTCCACGGGCTGCTGCTCACGTAGAACACCGGGTTGTGCGCGTACCCGGCGCACCCGCGCTCCAGCGCGCGGTAGAACGCCGCCACGCCGGGGAACGGCGTGCGCGTGTGCGCGTTCCCCAGGAACACGTTGCGGGCCATCCGCAGCCGGCTTGCGACGTCGGTGCGGACCACCGTGTCGTCCAGGTCGCTGATCACGCCGAAGCGGGCGGTGCGCGGCGGCACCATCACGCGCGCCTCGGTGCGCACCGGGTGCGGCGACGGCGGGTCCAGCACCTCCATCTGCACCTGCTGCCACGTCTGCGCGCCGGCGAACGCGGGCAAGACGTCGAGCCAGGCTTCGCAGTACCCCTCGCGGTCGGTCTTCAGCACCTGCTCGCCGCCGGGGTAACGCACGCGGACGGTGGCGCCGGGCACCTCGTCGCTCTCGAAGCGCTGCAGCATGGCGCTCAGGTTGATCCACACGCTGTCGGCGGCGCGCGCGGGGGGGAGCGGGGAGCCGCGCAGCACGCGCGCCTTCACCCATGCGCGGTCGGGCCGCCCGAAGCCGCGGTACGCCTCGATGCGCAGCGGCCGGTCGCCCCCGAAGCCCAGCTTCTCGCGCTGCTCGTCGATCTTTGCCTCGAGCCGCTGGGAAAAGCGCTCGAATCCCTTCTTCCAGTCCGTCATCCGAAAAGTGCGAAAGTGCGAGAGTCCGAAAGTGCGAAAGTGCGCATGGGGCAACGCGCGATCCGTTGCCCGAGCAGGTAATCGGCGCGGGAGTGGCGTGCAAGAGGCGGGCTATCGGGCGAGCCGCGGCGCCGCGCCCCCTCCGCTCGCCTAGGCTCGCACCTCCCCCGTACCGGGAGAGGTTGTGGACGCGGTGTCTGCGCGAATGCTCGAAATCATCTCGGCCGAACCGCTGTAAAACCCCGCCCACAGAGGATTTGCGCCCGGCGAGCGAAGCCTCTCGAGCCAACCTCTCCCGGTACGGGGGAGGTGGACGGCCTAAGCCGGCCGGAGGGGGTCGCCGCGCCGCGGAAACGACAAAGGCCGCGGAGTCGCCTCCGCGGCCGCGTCACCCTCACGTTCGCACTCACGCACTCACGCACTCACGCACTCACGCACTCACGCACTTCCGCACCTGTTCGCCCGTCAGACCCGATCCTCCGCCTTCCACTCCCGCGGCGCGTCGCTGATGGGCTGCAGGATGAAGTAGCTCAGCACGATCATCAGCATCAGCACCAGCACGCTAAAGCCCTGGCCGGCGCGAGGGGCAAGGTGCAGCACCTGGATGGTCAGGTAGGTGGACGCCGCCCACAGCACGGGGCCGGTGATGGCGCTGAAGCGGCCCACCATCCCGTACAGCCCGTAGAACTCGCCCACGCGGGCCGGCGGCGTCAGCCGCAGCATGTACGGCCGGTCCGCCGCCCACACGCCGCCCAGCGAGAAGCCCGCGCTCGCAGCCACCACGAACAGGCACCACAGCGGCAGCCCGAAGATGCCGATGGCGCCAGCGAACGCGAAGATCCCCATCCACGCCGTCAGTACCAGGTTCAGCGTGCGCTTGGGGCCCAGCTTGTCCGTCAGCCATCCCCACACGAACCCGCCGATCACCGCGAAGGTGATGGCGAACAGCATGATCAGCTGCGACTTGTGCTGCCCCTGCTCCTCGGTCATCCCCGTGCTCACGGCCACGTTCACCGTGTACAGCGCCATGATGGAGATGACGGTGTTGATGGAGTCGGTGTAGAACACGCGGCCCACCAGGAAGCGCACCAGCCCGGGGTACTGCGCCCCCGACCGCAGCGTGCGGATGGTCTGGCTGGTGCTGTCGCGCACCATCGCCCAGTCGATCTTCCGCGGCCTGGGGTTGCCGCGCTCGTTCACGAACAGGAAGCAGGGGATGGAGAAGAGCAGGAACGCCGCGGCGATGGACAGGAAGAGCAGCGGCTTGTTGGCCGTGCCCAGCAGCAGCCCCAGCCCCACCGCCACGTACGAGCCCAGGTAGCCGATCCCCACGCCGATCCCGCCGATGCGGCCACGGTTCTCCTCGGTGCTCACCTCGGGGAGCATGGCGTCGTAGAACTGCGTGCCGGCCTGGTACGCCACGTTCGCCAGCAGGAAGCACAACGCCGTCACCCAGAACCCCGAGCGCGCCAGCAGGGCGGTGAAGAACACGCAGATGGTGGTGCTGGCGATCAGGAACGGCATCCGCCGCGGCGCCCGGTCGGTCATCGCCCCCAGCAGCGGCGACACGAAGAAGATGATCGCCATCG
The DNA here is from genome assembly GCA_035691085.1 of Longimicrobium sp. Classification (GTDB taxonomy): domain Bacteria; phylum Gemmatimonadota; class Gemmatimonadetes; order Longimicrobiales; family Longimicrobiaceae; genus Longimicrobium. The sequence continues at coordinate 405 of DASSJS010000081.1, read as the reverse complement.
ACAGGGCGGTGATGATGCCGTACACGCTGTCCGCCCGCTGCGCGCCCACCTGGTCGCGCACCCAGAGCGAGAAGTACAGCGACACCACGCCCATCGAGAAGATGGTGTTGGCCAGGTCGTACAGCACCCATCCCACCACCGCGCGGCGGGTGATCAGGTGCGGCGTGTGGTGCGGCGGATACAGCGGCGTCGGCGTGGCGACGATCTCTTCGAGCATCCGGGTGCGAAGGTGCGAGGGTGCGAAGGTGCGGATTCGGTACGGCGGGAATGTGGAAGATAATGATGGATGGATGATGATGGAAACCGCATCGTGTCACGGGATGATGCCCTCGCGCACGACGGAACCGGCGACTGAAGTCGCAGCAACGACGACGGGAAGCCTCGCAAACCGCGCGAGGCTGAGGA
>DASSJS010000080.1:0-10915 GCA_035691085.1 Longimicrobium sp. | reverse complement strand
CGGCCGCCACGCGCGCTTCCGCAGCGGCGGCGGCCGCGTGTACGTGACCGACCTCGACTCCAAGAACCGCACCTTCGTGAACGACCAGCCGCTCGCCCCGCACCAGGAGCGCGAGATCCGCCCCGGCGACACCGTGCGCATGGGGAACACCGTCCTCCGCCTGTCCCGCGTGGACTAGAGGCCCGTGGTCGCCGACACCCTGCTCAACTACGTCCTCCGCGGCGTCTACCTCCTCTTTGGCGTGGGCGCCGTGCTGGCCATCCTGCGCTGGCTGGTGGCCGCCAGCCGCGAGCGCCGCGAGCAGTGGGCGCAGCGCATCGCCCTGGCCATGGTGCTGCTGGCGCTCCTCTACGCCTTCGGCCACGCCCGGCTGCTGTGGAACCGGGAAGCGATCGAGGCCGGGCGCGCGCAGTACGCCCGCTTCGGCGACCCGCGCCTGGCCGAGCTGAACCGCGCCGAGGTGCGCGGCTGGATCCTGGACTGCAGCGGGCGTGACGACCGCGCGCTGGCCCGCTACGCCGTGCGCGAGGGCGAGGTCAGCCGCGTGTACCCGCTGGGCGAGGCGGGCGCCAACCTGGTGGGCGGCGGCGACAGCGCCGAGGTGCGCGACTACACGGTGGAGCGCCTGTTCACCCGCCAGCTGCGCCAGCCCCTGCGCTTCGGCGAGCGCGGCGAGCTGCACCCCGCGGGGACCGACGTTCAGCTCACCCTCTGCCAGCCGGCCACGCTGGAGGCGCATCGCCTGCTCGAAGCCACCGGCCTGCAGGGCTCCGTGGTGGTGCAGGACGTACGCAACGGCGCGCTGATCGCCTACGCCGCCACGGGCACGGCCAGCCAGGCGCCGTACGGGATCAAGCGGTACACGCTCCCCGGCTCGGTCTTCAAGCTGGCGCTCAGCGCCCTCTGGTGGGACGCGGGGATGGGCGACGTGAAGATGCCGTGCCCCTCCGAGATCAAGGTGAACGACCGCGCCCCGGCGATCCACAACTTCGAGAGCCACGAGTACGCCTCGCTCGAGGTGCCGCGCGAGATGCTGGTGGTGAGCTGCAACACGCAGGCGATCATGATGGGGCTGGAGCTGCGCCAGCGGCTGGGGCAGGAGGCGTTCGTCGACGGGTTGAAGAGGATGGGTTTCGCGGTGTACACCGACCAGCGCCCGCGCACCCCGCTCGATTTCTGGAACAGCGGCAACGACCAATGGGTGCGCCGCATGTCGCCGCCGCCCAACCGGGTGAAGGTGATGAAGCGCTTCAACGCCTTCGAGTGGGCGCAGATGTCCATCGGGCAGGGGCCGGTGGACGTGACGCCGATCGGCGTGAGCCGCTTCGTGAGCGCCATCGGCAACGGCGGGGTGATGCTCCCGGTGACGCTGGAGGCCGACCGGCTGGGCGAGGTGCCCGAGGGGCGGCCGGTGATGAAGCCCGGGACCTCGCTGAAGCTGCAGCAGGCCATGCTCGAGGTGGTGCAGCGCGGTACCGGCATCCGCGCCGTCCCCATCCTGCAGGGCACGGGGTGGAACATGGGCGGCAAGACGGGGACGGCCGACGTGCGCCGCGGGCACATCCCCAACGGCTGGTTCGCGGGGCTGATGTTCGGCCCCGACGGGCGGGCGCGCTACAGCGTGGTGGTCTTTCTCGAGAACGGCGGGCAGGGCGGCCGCAGCGCCGCGCCGCTGGCCGCGCAGATGACGCGCTGGATGGCGCAGCAGGCCGCCGCCGAGGCCCGCCAGGCCGCGCAGGACAGTGCCGCGAAGGCGCGGCCGCGGGGCGAGCGCGGGCGCGAGGCCGACCGCGATTCCACCACCGAGCGGAGGAGCTGATGGCGCTCAACCTCTTCCGCCGCCGGCCCGCCGGCGCCGGGGCCGGCGCGGGGCCCGTGGGCGTGGCGATCAACGTCAAGGCGCACAACGTTCCCGGCGCCGAGCGCACGGGCCGCGTGTTTCCCGGCCCGCTCTGGTGGGGGCTGCTCCTGGCCGTGGTATTCTACGTCCTGGCCCACGCCTCCATCATCATCGGCGTGTGGCCGGTGCACGGGACCAGCCCGGGCGCGGGCGGCATCCTCTTCCGCGACGGGCTGGCGCTGCTGGCGTGGGGGCTGGTGCTCCTCCTCCTGCGCAGGGCGCACTACCGCGGCGCGTGGGGGATCGTGGTGATGCCGATCATCGTGTTCTGCCTGAGCCGCCCCAGCCAGTTCCAGGCGTTCACCGACCCGGCGTACCAGGCGCGCGGCAAGGCGCGGCCCGTGGCCAACCAGGCCAAGGCCACCCGGTCGCGCCTTTCCACCATCGGCCGCGTCTACACCCCCGAGCGGCAGGAAGTCGTCTACCAGGGCACGCCGCCGCCGCTGCCGGACCCCTTCAAGCAGGCGGTGGGGGGCGAAACGCGCGGCTTCTTCGAGAAGGGGCTCACCTACTTCCCCGTCTTCATCGCCCCGCTTCTCGTACTGGTGGGATACCTGGTGGTGAGCAGGCAGACGTGGCTGCTCAGGTGGGCGCGAGACCGAAGGTTGTTCCTCTTCGCGCCCGTGATGCTCCTCTTCTTCGGCCTGGCGATGCTGCCGAGCGCGCGGGCCACGGGGAAGGTGGCGGGGACCACGCCGTGGGAGCTGATCCTCCCCTTCCTGGTGCTGACCTGGGCGGCGGTGCTGGCGGACGACGCCTACAACCTGGCGCGCCCCGGCGCGGTGATCTCGCCGCGGCGGCTGGGGATGCTGTTCGTGTACGGCGCGCTTCCCATCGTCCCCTTCCTGCTGATCCACGAGCTGGGGCTTTCGATCGTGCTGGCCACCAGCTTCGCGGCCATGCTGCTGGTGGGGACGCGGCGGGGGTGGTGGGCGGCGCTTCTCCTGGTCGTCTGGGGCGCGATGGTGTTCGCCGTCTTCCGCACCGACGAGCGTTCGCAGACCCGCGCGGGGCTGGCGTACCATCCCTATCGCGAGCTGTCCAGCATGGCGCCCGACCAGCAGCAGAAGTGGGCCGACAAGGTCCACCAGATCAAGCTGTTCGACGCCAACGTGCTGCAGGGCGATTGGCTGGGCGAGGGGCCGGGGCGCGGGCACGGCGAAACGGCGCCCAACGCGGCCGACGACGGCTTCTTCACGCTGATCGCGGCGCAGTGGGGATGGGCCGGAGGGGTGGCGCTGGTGCTCGTGTACACCGTATTCCTTGTGGAGCTGTTCAGCGCCGCGGTGCGCGAGCGCGGCGCCTTCGACCGGACGGTGGTGACGGGGCTGGCCATGCTGATCGCGGTTCCGTTCTGGCTGGCCGCGCTGGGCGACATGCGGGTGATCCCGCTGACCGGCGTGGCCGCGGCGTTCGCGGCGCACGGCGGCGCCAAGCTGCTGGCCAGCGCCTTCGCGGTGGGGATCATCGCGGGGATCAGCCACAAGCGCGCGGCCGAGGAACGGCTCGGCCACGTGCTCGACGCGCCCGGGGAGCGGGCCGAAGCGGAAGGGGTGCGGGTGCTATGACGGTGGAATCGCCGGGGCCGGTCCGCGCCTACGGGATGGTGTTCGACGTGGCCGGCGCCAGCGCGCAGGGCCCGCGCGCCGAGAACCAGGATGCCTTCGCGGTCACCCAGTTCCCGCAGCTGGGGCTGATCGCCGTGGCCGACGGGATGGGCGGGCAGCGCGCCGGCCGCGTGGCCGCCGACACGGCGCTGCAGGCCGTGGCCGGCGCGGGGCCGATCCGCTCGCTCGACGCGGCGCGCTACGCCATCCGCGCGGCGGATGACGCGGTGGCGCGCACCGCCGGGGGCGACCCGGCCAAGCTGGAGGGAATGGGGTGCGCCCTGGCCGTCCTCTCCCTCACGCAGGACCGCTCGGGCGACGTGGGATGGATCGCCGCCAGCGTGGGCGACGTGCGGGTGATCAGCCGCACGCCCGATGGCGTGGTCCGCCTGGAGACGCGCGACCACACGCCCGCCTTCGCGCGGTGGGAGGCGGGCGAGATCGCGCTGGACGAGATCCCCGACAGCCCCGGCGCCAACCGCCTGCAGCGCGCCGTGGGGCACGGCGGCGAGGCCGACACGGTGTGGATCCCCGTGAAGGCGGGGTGGACCTACCTGCTGCACAGCGACGGCGTGACCAAGGCCATGCGCCTGGACGAGCTGGGCGAGGCGATGACGCTCCCCAGCTCCGCCGAGGCGTGCGAGGCCATCACCCGCAAGGTGGAAGAGCGCGGGCCCGACGACAACTACACCGCCGTGGTGGTCCGCGCGCTGCCCGACGACCCCGGCGCCGCCCCGCACGACGCCACGCTGCCGAACCCCGGCGCGCGCGCCGCGCGTTCCGCCGACGAGACGCTGGACCGGCCGCGGCGTGCCGCGCAGGCCGCGGCCGCGGACGGGCGGCGCGGACCCTTCAACCCTCCGGATGACGTGACGACCAAGCGTTCGCCGCTGGGCCCCATCGCCACCGCGCTGGCGGTGGTGGCGCTGGCCCTGGCCGCGTGGGCCGCGGTGACCGGGAGCCAGGCGCGCTCCGCCGCCGAGGCCACCCGCGCCGACGTGGCGGGGCTCCGCCGCAGCATGGACTCGCTGGCCCTGCGCCTGCCGCCCGACACCGCCGGCCGCCTTCCCGTGACGGCGGGCGACTCGGCGGCCGCGGCCACCCGGGCGGCGCCGCCGGCCGCGCCGCCCGCGTCCCCGGCCGCCCGCACCGGTACCGGCCGATGAGCGACCTGATCTCCACCCCCGAGGCGTCGGGCCAGGAGCCGCTGCTCGACACGCTGCTGCGCGAGGCGGTCCCCGAGATCAAGCTGGCGCTGGGCGACCTGATCGACCGCGAGAACCAGCGCGCGATCCCCGACCGCTACCAGAAGATGCTCCCCGAGAGCACGCTGGTGGTGACGCTGCGCCCCGACGCGGCCACCGCCGTGCAGCCGATCGCCGCCGAGCTGGAGCGCGAGCTGACGGACAGCTGCATGCGCCACGGCTCGCTGTACGACCGCGCCTACAAGGTGCGCCTGCGCGCCGCCGGCGCGCCCGGCGCGCCGCTCTTCCGCGTGGCCGCGCGCCGCGGCGACGAGCCCGAGCCGGAGCCGTTCCGCGCGCCGCCGCCCGAAGCCACGCCGCGCCCGGCCATGGAGGCCGCGCCCGTCCTTGCGCCGCCGGTTCCCACCGGCCCCAGCGCCGCGGCGATCGCGGCGGCGGGGAACGAGACGGTGATCGCCGCGCGGCCGCCCGAGCCCGCGCCCGCCGCGCCGGCACAGCCGTCGCTGCCGTCCATCGACCCCGACGCCACGCGGCTGGACGGGGTTGCGCCGCCGCCGCAGACGGGGCGCTTCGACGCGGAGCGCTTCGCGCTGGTGGTGGAGAGCGAGGAGGGGGAAGAGCGCGAGCGCTTCCCCATCCCCGCGCCGATGACCACGGTGGGGCGGCAGACCGACAACCCCGAGCTGCGCGCCGAGGTGGCCATCACCAACGCGCCGCACGTGAGCCGCCGCCAGCTGGCGCTGGTTTGGGCGCCGCGCGGTGACGAGGCGGGGTTCACGGTCTACAACGTGGGGCTGAACCCGCTGCACGTGGGCGGCAGCGAGGTGCCCGGCGCCAACCGCGGCCGCGGCGACCTGCGGCTGGAAGAGCTGGTGACCGATCACACCGAGTGGGTGGCGCCGGGCGTCCCCTTCCGCATCGGCGAGCACGGCCCGGTGCTGCGCATCGACGACACGCGGCCCGACGAGGACGTGGACAGCCGCGGAGACGAGGCGCGGCTTGTCGACGAGGGTCCGGCCGAGGTCGAGATGGACCCGGACGCGACGCGGTTCGGGTAACAGCGCGTCGACGGTGCGCTGGCCGGGTCGCGTCGCGGACCGCGGCGCCCAGCCCCCTCCGCTCGCTCAGGCTCGCACCTCCCCCGTACCGGGAGAGGTTGCGGGAGAGGCGCCCCAGCACCGCCGAAACCGCGGTGCGGACGAGGGTTGCAGGATGCGGCGAGGTTGCGTTCACCACCCTGTCCCGGTACGGGGGAGGGTCGTGCTCTCAGGCGCGGGGAGGGGGCCGCGGGGAGGGGGCCGCGTCGCATCCGGCGCGCACGGATGGTTGTGTGGGAGTCCGCGAAGGCGGACTTTGGGCCGTTGTTGCCGCGGTTTCAACCGCCTGGTTGGCTCATCTGCCCGCGGCAGGAACACGTCCGACCCCCGTCGGTGCGGTTCCAGGAGTTTCGGCTCACACGGATGATGCGCTCTCCGCACGGGCGGGGAGCCTCACGATAAAAGGGATACACAAGGCGAAATGGCCGGGATCGAAGCGCTGCTGAGGGGCCGGGTGCTGGGCGACCGCTATCGCGTGGAAGACGTGATCGGGCGCGGCGGCATGGGCGCCGTGTACCGCGCGGCCGACGAGCGGCTGGGGCGCTCCGTGGCCGTGAAGGTGATCACGGCCGTGGCCGGCGACCCCGAGTCGCGCGAGCGGATGAAGACGCGATTCACCCGCGAGGCCCGCGCCGCCGCCCGCCTGCCGCACCACCCCAACGTGGTCCCCGTCTACGACTACGGGACCGACGCCGAGACGGGGCTGGACTACATCGTGATGGAGCTGCTGCGCGGCGAGGACCTGGCCAGCCGCCTGCAGCGCTCCGGCCCGCCGCCCATGGCGCTGGCGCTCCGCATCCTGCAGCACGCCGCGCGCGGGGTGAACGTGGGCCACCGCATGGGGGTGATCCACCGCGACGTGAAGCCGGGGAACATCTTCCTGGTGGAAGATGGCGCCGACGTGAACGACCTGCAGGTGCGCGTCCTCGACTTCGGCATCGCCAAGGTGGTGGACGAGGAAGACACGCAGACCGCGCTCACCCGCGACGGCCGCGCCCCGCTCTCGCCCGCCTACGCCAGCCCCGAGCAGCTGCAGGGCTCCGAGACGCTGACCCCCGCGTCCGACGTCTTCTCGCTGGGCGCCGTGGGGTACCAGATGTTGACGGGGGGAAAGCCGTTCACCGAGGCAGACCGCAACCGGATGGGCATCGGCGTGGAAGTGCCGGTCCCGTCGCTGCGCTCGCGCAACTCCGCCGTCCCCGCGCCGGTGGAAGAGGTGATCATGCGCGCGCTGGCCCACGACCCCGGCGCGCGCTACCCCAACGCCGGCGCCCTGGCCGACGCGGTGGAGGCCGCGCTGCGCCGGGTGGAGGGCACGGCCGCCGCGGCCGCCGTCCCCGCCGTCGCCGGGCCGATCGTCGCGACGGACGCGGACGACCGCACCGCGCTGGCGGGGGAGGACGACCGCACCGCCCTGGCGCCGCGCGCCGGCGCGGCCGCCGCCGGAGCCGCGGCCACGTACGCCGCCGGCTCGCGCCCGCTGCCGCCCCCGCCCATGGACGTGCCGCCGCGCACCGGCCCGGCCATCCCCCCGCCGCGGCGCCACACGCAGGTGGCCGCGCCGCGCACGGGCACCAACCCGATCGTATGGGTGCTGCTGTTGCTGGCGCTGGCCGCCGGCGGCGGGGCGGTGTGGTACGCCACCTCGGGCGGCGGGGGCGGCGACGACCGGCCGCTCTCCAACCTCCCCGACAGCGCGCAGAAGGACACCACCGGCGCCGACACGCTCACCGCCGCCGACGCCCCGCGGCTGGACCGGCAGGGGTACGAACTGATCCGCAGCGGCGATTACGCGCAGGCGGCCGACGTGCTGCGGCAGGCCGTGGAGCTGGACCAGGGGCGCGCCGAGTACAAGGACCACCTTGCCTTCGCGCTGCTGCGGCAGGGCCAGGTGGACGAGGCGATCACGCTGCTGGAAGCCGCCACGCGGCAGAACCCCGGCTACGACCTGTCGTACAGCCACCTGGCCGACGCGCGGCTGGCCCAGAACGACACCATGGGCGCCGTGGTGGCGCTGCGGCGCTTCCTGGACGTGAGCGTGAACCAGCGCGACCGCGCCGTCGCCCAGCAGAAGCTGACCGACCTCACCACGCCACGCGCCGCGCCGCCGCCTCCGCCGCCCACCGACACCTCGGCGGCTCCCACCGACACCACGGTCGTCACCCCGACCGACGAGCCGCGCGACACCATCCGCATCGCCCCGCCGCGCTGAGCCGGGGCGGCGGATGCGGTATGGGGTGGCGGTGAAGGGCGGCGGCCGGGTGGAGCTGGCCGCGTACGGCATCGCCGACGCCGAGCACCAGGTGGAGAAGGAGATCCGCGCCGCCTGGCCCCCGGCGCGGGCGGAGGTGGTGGAGGTGGCGCGCGCCAGCCCCGGGCAGCGGATCGTGGAAGAGTTCGCGATCCGCTACCGTGTTTCCGGCACCGTCGATGTCGATGCGGAGACCGCCGACGAGGCGCGCCGCGCCGCGATGCGCACCCTGCGCGAGCGCTTCGATGGCACGCGCTACAGCCGCATCGTGTGGGATGCGGCGGAGGTCCGGCCGAAGGACCCGTAGGATTCGGCGTTTCATCCACCTCCTCCGTGCGGTTCAAACGGGGGAGGCCGGAGATTTGGTGGGCAGCGGTACCGTCCACGAATCTCCGGGTGGGGGCCTCGCCCGCGCGGTCCCGCGCGAGACCTGGATCAACCCTTCTGACGCACGATCCCGATTGCCCCAGCAGCAACTCCCCATCGCGGTGATCGGCGCGGGCGCGGCCGGGGCCACGGCGGCCATCTTCGCCGCCGGGGCGGGCGCGCCGGTGCTGCTGCTGGAGCGCACGCGCGACGGCGGCCGCAAGATCCTGATCAGCGGCGGCGGCCGGTGCAACGTGCTGCCGTCGCGGATGGACCCCTCGCAGTACTTCACCGCCTCGTCGCCCAACTCGCTGCGCAAGATCCTCCTCTCGTGGCCGCTGGAGGAGCAGCGCCGCTGGATGGAGGACGAGGTGGGGGTCCCGCTGGCGCTGGAGCACGAGAGCGGCAAGCTGTTCCCCCGCAGCAACAAGGCGCGCGACGTCCGCGACGGGCTGATGGAGCTGGCCCGCCGCCGCGGCGCGCGCATCCGCTACGAATCGTACGTCGTGGGCCTGGAGCCCGGGGTGGACGGCGGCCCCTGGCGCGTGCTGCTGGACGGCGGCGAGGCGATCCCCGCCGCGCGCGTGGTGATCGCCAGCGGCGGCCTTTCCGTGCCGCAAACGGGGAGCGACGGCACGGGGCTGCGCATCGTCCGCCAGCTGGGGCACACCCTCCATGACACCTACGCCGCGCTCACGCCGCTCACCGCCAGCCCCGCGGTGCACGCGGAGCTGGCCGGCGTATCGCTGACGGCGCACCTGGAGGCGCCGCTGCAGCGCGGGTCGCTGGCGGCGGAGGGCGGGTTCCTGTTCACGCACCGGGGCTACAGCGGCCCGTCGGTGCTGAACGTGTCGCACGCCGCCGTCCGCGCCCGCCGCCCGGCCGACCAGCCGGTGTACGTCCGCTGGACGCAACTGGACGCCGCCGCATGGGAGCGGGCGCTGGCGGGCGGCGGGAGCGGCACGGTGATCGGCCTCCTGCGCCGCCACCTGCCCACGCGCCTGGCCGACGCGCTGCTGGCCGAGAGCGGCATCGACGACCGCCGCACGCTGGCCCAGCTGCGCCGCGACGAGCGCGCGCGGCTGGTGGAGCACCTCACGCGCTACCGCCTGCCGTGGACGAGCGACGAGGGGTACAAGAAGGCCGAGGTCACCGGCGGTGGCGTCCCCCTCGGGGAGGTGGATCCGAAGACGCTGGAGAGCCGGGTGGTGCCCGGCCTTCACCTGTGCGGCGAGATCCTGGACTGCTTCGGGCCGATCGGGGGATACAACTTCTGCTGGGCGTGGGCCACGGGCCGCGCGGCCGGTCTGGGCGCCGCGGCGGGGGTGGAAGCCCATTCGGAACGATGAGCCTCGCCGGCTGATATGATCCCTCGCGTGGGCGCCAATGACGACGATCGGCCCGGCCGCCACACGGGCTGCCGGGCCGATCTGCTTTTCCGTCACCGGCCGGGGAGGCCGGGCGAAGGCTCAGCTCACGCAGACGGAGTGGAGCGTGCCCGTGTACGTGCCGGATCCGATGGTCCACTCAATCTTCCAGGTGATGCTGTACGGCGCGGGCGTCGAGTCGCCGAAGTTGTCGTCGGTCAGCACACCCGTGGCGCCGCCGAACGCGGGGATCGGCCAGATCACGTCGGCCATCTGCGAGTAGGTCACCGCGGCCGTATCGGCCGTGGCGTTGGAGTGGGTGAAGATGATGGTGGCGTCCCCGAACTCGCCGGTCTGTCCCGCGAACGAGACCGCGCTGAGCGGATAGTCGCAGCGGCCCGACGCGTTGGCGTGGAGCGTGTCGGAGATGCCGATCGACGCGCCGCCGCCCGACACGGACGTGAGCCGCGGAAGCTGCGCCTGCCGCCCGGGCGCGGACCCGGCCTGCGTTGGGTTTCGATCACATGCGGCCATCGCCATGGTCAGGAGGGCGGCGGCTCCAAGGATGCGCTTCATGGGTTCCTCGCGGGTTCAAGAGCTTTCCTGACGCGGACGTGCGGGGGGAAACGTCAGGCAGGGGTAGGAGCACGAATATACACCTCCACACGGTTCCGGACCAAACCCATTGGTCAAAGTGCGGCGGCGGGGGCGCTCGCCGTCCCCCATCGCCCCGCGGCCCCCATCCTCTGTCGGATGGCGCACGCGGGGGTAGCGCGCCGTCCAGGCGGGCGCTGAATTGTCCAGACACTGTCTGGACAATTCGAATCGTCTTTCGACCCGGCACCCCATCCCGCCGCCGCGTGTGTTATCTTCCGGTGCCGGGCCTCACCGCCCGGCGCTCTCGCACCCTCAGCCGCACCCCACCCGTGAAGCTCCGCACGATGGCCGCGCTCGCGGCGGCCGTGGCGCTCGCCCTCCCCGCGCGCGCCCAGGACACCGTTCCGCCCCCGCGCCCCGACAGCATCCGGCGTGACCCGATGGCCTCGCCGCCTCCGCGCGACACCATCCAGCTCCCCACCGCCCGCCCGCCGGCCGACGCGTCGCCGTCCATCCCCCCCGCGG
>DASSJS010000079.1:0-12262 GCA_035691085.1 Longimicrobium sp. | reverse complement strand
CGAAAGGATCGACAGCGCGAAGGCCAGCGCCACGAAGATCCCGCCGGCCCACCAGCTGGCCTTGTGCAGGATGGTGGTGGCCTGGCGGCTGCCGAACAGCGTGTCGGTGCCCGCGCCGCCGCCCATGGCGGCAAGCCCGCCGCCCTTCCCGGACTGCAGCAGCACCACGGGGATCAGCACCAGGGCGTCGAGAACCAGCAGAACCAGCAGAAGCGTGAACACGAAGGCTTCCGGTCGTCAGAGGGGGGATGGTCAGGGCCGTAAAGCCGTGAAATTTAGCAGGATGCGCCGTTTCGTCAACCGTCCGCGGCACGGGCACGGCTGGCCGGCGCCCCGCGGCTCTCCACCGCGGGGACGCCGGCCAGCCATTACTTGGGCACCCCGCCCGGCGTGGTCAGGCGCCCACCGCGCGCAGGCCGTCGCGCGCGATGCCGTTGTGCTCGTCCACGAAGATGAACACCGGGCGGTACGTTTCCAGCTCGGCCTCGTTGTACTGGGCGTAGCTGATCACGATCACCTTGTCGCCCGGGTGCGCCAGGCGCGCGGCGGCGCCGTTCAGGCAGATCTCGCCCTTCCCCGGCACGCCGGGGATCACGTAGGTCTCGAAGCGCGCGCCGTTGTTCACGTTCACCACCGCCACCTGCTCGTATTCGAGCAGGTCGGCGGCTTCCATCAGCACGGGGTCGATGGTGATGGACCCCACGTAGTTCAGATCCGCTCCGGTCACGGTAGCCCGGTGGATCTTCGACTTGCACATGGTGCGGTTCATGAGTCGATCCTCTGGGCTGTTCTGTCCCTAGTACGAAATCAGGAAAGCAGCGCGTTGTCGATCAGCCGCGTGCTTCCCACCCGCGCCGCCACGGCCAGCAGCGTGCCGTGCGCGGCCCTGCTCACCGGCGCCAGCGTGTCGGGGTCGGCCACCTGCGCGTACTCCGGCTGCACCCCCGGCGCCGAGATCCCGCTCCACAGCGCCGCGCGCAGCACCTCGGCGTCGCGCTCGCCCGCGGCGTACAGCTCCCGCGTGCGCACCAGCGCGCGCGAGAGCGCCAGCGCCGACTTCCGTTCGGCGGCCGACAGGTAGACGTTGCGCGAGCTCATGGCCAAGCCGTCGCGCTCGCGCACGATGGGGGCGACGTCCACCTCCACCGGGATGTCCAGGTCGGCCACCATGCGGCGGATGAGCGTGGCCTGCTGCCAGTCCTTCTGCCCGAACACCGCCACGTCGGGGGTGAAGATGCCGAACAGCTTGGCCACCACCGTCAGCACGCCGCGGAAGTGGCCGGGGCGGCTCCCGCCGTCCATCCGCCCGCCGATCTCCTCGTCGGGGACGATGGTGACGCGCGGCTCGCCGTGCGGGTACATCTCGGCCACCGGCGGCGCGAACACCAGCGCCGTCCCCGCCTCTCCCGCCAGCGCCAGGTCGCGCTCCAGGCTGCGCGGGTAGCGGTCCAGGTCTTCGGTGGGCCCGAACTGCAGCGGGTTCACGAAGATGGACATGGCCACCACGTCGGCCCGCTCCCGCGCCCGCTCCACCAGCGACAGGTGGCCGGCGTGCAGGTAGCCCATGGTGGGCACCAGGCCGATGCGCTTCCCTTCCCCCCGTTGCGCCCGGACCCAGGCGCGCACCTCGGCGCGGGTGCGCACCAGCGCGACGCCTGCCTCGGCGGCGACAGCCTCGGCGGAGGGGTCCATCACGGCGAGGCTCATGCGAAGGTGTGCTCCGCCGCGGGGTACTCGCCGTCCTTCACCGCCTTCACGAAGGCGCCGCACCCCTCGTCGGCCGCCGTGCCGAGCTCGGCGAACTTGCGCAGGAACTTGGGGGTGAAGTCACGGTTCAGCCCCAGCATGTCCTGCAGCACCAGCACCTGCCCGTCGCACCCCAGCCCCGCGCCGATGCCGATGGTGGGGATGGAGAGGGACTCGGTGATCTCGCCGGCCAGGTCGCCCGGCACCAGCTCCAGCACAATGGAGAAGGCGCCGGCGTCTTCCAGCCGGAGCGCCTCGTCCTTCAGCCGCTGGCGGTTGGCGTCGTCGCGCCCCTGCACCCTCACCCCCAGCATCTGCACCGACTGCGGGGTGAAGCCCAGGTGGCCCATCACCGGAATGCCCACGTCCACCATCGCCCGCACGGTGTCGGCGATGGCAGGGGTGCCGCCCTCCAGCTTCACGGCGGCGGCGCCGGTCTCCTGCAACACACGCCCGGCGTTGCGCAGGGCGTCTTCGCGCGAGACCTGGTAGGTGAGGAAGGGGAGGTCGACCACCAGGAGCGCGCGCTCCACCCCGCGGCGCACGGCGCGCGCGTGGTGGATCATGTCTCCCAGGGTGACGGGAAGGGTGGTGTCGAGGCCGAGCACCACGTGCCCCAGCGAATCTCCGACCAATACGACGTCTACCCCTGCGCCATCCACGATGCGGGCGAAGAGGTAGTCGTATGCGGTCAGGACGGCGATCTTTTCGCCACGCCGCTTCATTTCGCGGAGGTCGGGCACAGTGACCCTCCGCACGCCATTCCCGCGTTGTGTGGACATTTCCCAGTCTCCCGGGCCCGGCCGCGCTCTCAAGATGCGCCGGGCCAGACGATGTCCGTGATGCGGGTTGACGTGAAGGAAAATTATCCGGAAGTTCTCCGCGTGTCAAACGTCCGATTCGATCCGCCGCTGGTGCGCGCCCTGGCCGCCGAGCTGGGCGCCCTTCTGCATGGCCGCCAAGCCCACGCCGCGCCCGTCTTCGACCGTGACCTGTCGGCCACGCTGCTGCTGGACCGCGGCCAGGCGCTGCGCTTCGATCTCCATCCCACCCGCGGCTGGGTGCGCATCGTCCCCCGCCCGCCCGAGATGGAGGCGCGGCCGGTGGAGGCGCGCATCGCCCGCGTGGCCGCGCCCGACGACGAGCGGATGCTGCGCATCGACCTGCACGAGGGGAACCGCTTCCGCGGCGGCACGCGCGCCTTCGTACTCGAGCTGCACACCAACCAGTGGAACGCGCTGCTGGTGGACGTGGCCGACCGGCGCATCGTCTCCCTCCTGCGCACCCGCGAGGCGGGCGGGCGCACGCTCCGCTCGGGCGAGGTCTATCATCCCCCCGACCCGCAGCGGCGTTTCGGCGGCGGCGAGGTGTCGGCGGATGCCGCGCGCGCGGAGTGGATGGCGCGGCTGGGGCCCGTGGCGCCCGCCGACCGGCGTGGCGAGTTGCTGCGGCACTTCGCGGGGACCAGCCCCATCAACGCCGCCGCGCTGCTGGGCACCGCGGCGGCGGAAGAGGACGAGGCAGCGCTGGCCGCCGCCTTCGAGCGGTGGTGGGCGCTGCGGCACCGCGCGGCGGCCGAGCCGGTGCTGCTGGTGATGAAGGGAGGGCTGCAGCCGTATCCCTTTCCGCTGGACGGCGTCTCGTTCCGCCCCGCCGAGTCGCTGCTGGACGCGTTCGAGATCGTCTCGAAGGCGGAGACGGTGGATGCCACGCAGCGCGACGTCACCGCGCTGCTGAACCGCGCGCGGCGGCGGCTGGAGGGCGTGCGGCGCCGGATGGAGCGGCTGCGCGAGGAGGAGGCGAAGGTGGGCGAGGCCGCACGGATCCGCGAACGGGCGGACCTTCTTCTCGCCCACGTCGGCCGCGTGCAGCCGGGGGCGAAACGCGTGACCGTGTACGACGCGGAAGGGCGCACGCTGAAGCTGCCGGTGGACCCCGCGCTCCCGCCGCTGGAAAACGCGAAACGGCTGTACGACGAGGCCCGTCGGCGCGGCCGCGCCGAGGCGCGCATCCCCGAGCTGATGGAACGGGCGGCGACGGAGGAGGCGCGCTGGTCGTCCGCCGTCAGTGCGCTGGAGGCGGGCGACGTGCCGCCGTGGGTGGAGGCCGCGCTCACCCGCGCCGAGGCGAAGGCGCCGCGCGTGGCGGCCAGCAAGGGCCCGCGTCTCCCCTACCGCGTCTACCGCACGAGCGGCGGGCTGGAGGTGCGCGTGGGGAAGACGAGCAAGGACAACGACGTGCTCACCTTCCGCCACGCGGCGCACGACGACGTGTGGCTGCACGCGCGGCAGGTGCCGGGCTCGCACGTGGTGCTGCGCTGGGCCGAGGAGGGCGCGCCGCCCGCGCGCGACCTGGAGGAGGCGGCCACGCTGGCCGCGTTCCACAGCAAGGCGCGGTCATCGGGCACCGTGGCGGTGGACTGGACACGGCGGAAGCACGTGCGCAAGCCGCGCGGGGCACCCCCGGGGCGCGTGACGGTGAGCCACGCGAAGACGGTGTTCGTGGCACCGGACGCGGCGGTGGAGGAGCGGCTGCGCGGCGCCATGGAGGCGGAGTAGCTGGGACCGCGTCGGCCAGACGATCCGCTGTCGTGCGGACCCGATGGAACCGCGGAGCGGGAACGCGTGGAGCCCTCCAGGATCTCGATCATCCTGGAGGGCTCCGCGCATCGATCTGCCGCATGGCGGTCAGGTCGCCGCCATCTCCGGCCCCGCGATCACGAACGGGAGCATGGCGGCGTGCTCGCGGTACGATGCCCACAGCACTTCGCGCAGCGCGCCGCTCTGCGCCATCAGCGCCCACATCAGCCCCTGCGCGCGGGTCAGGCGCACCGCGCGGTCGCTGGACAGGTCGGCGCGGTTCATCTGCTCCTTGGCGCGGCGGTACTCTCGCGACACCGCGCTGCTGTCATCCAGGATCGCCGGCATGACCGTGGAGAAGATGAACGCCTCGAGCACCACGTCGCGCGGGCGCTGCAGGTCCTCCACGCCGTTCAGCCCGATGCAGACGTGGGTCTGGATGTAGCCGTCGGGCCGGATGTCGTCGGGGTAGAAGAAGCGCACGGCCACCGACATCACCTCGTCCATCGTAAGGCGAGGAAGCGGCCGGGCGGCGTCGTACCCGGCCACGCGCACGCCGGCGGGAGCCAGCGCCTGCCCCACCACGCGCGCCATCACCGTGTTGAAGGCCGAGTCGCGCTGGAGGAGGGCGGCGTACCCCGCGGGCACCGTGCGCGGGTCACGCGAGGTGGCCACGAAGCGCGACATGTCGACGGACGCGCCGTGCTGGGCCAGGTAGCTGAAGAACCGGTTGTTCGAGTTGACCAGCGGCGCCAGCGGGTCGCCCGCCCGAAGCGTGCCGACGTTCACGCCAAACGCCAGCTCGCCCTCGTACGATGCGGTATCGACGTGGATGAACTCGGGGTAGCGCTGGTCCAGGTGCAGCACGCGCGACGTGTCGGCGGCCGGATGGATCGCGGCGAGCGCCGCGGCCAGAAGGGGGATGAGCATGGGGAATTTTCCGGTGAAGCGGACTACGGACCGCGGCAGGAAGAAGTCAGGCCACAACGCTCGCACACATTTGTTTTTCACGCAACCTGTTGCAAGGTACCATTATGACTATGACTCGGCCTGGTTGCGCCGGACATGGTATGATCGGACGGCGGACGGAGGAGACGAGATGAACCCGGAGCGCACGTGCCGAAGCTGTTGGGCTGATGCTCTCCGCTGCGCGTGCGATCGCAGCGTCAGCCATGTTCAGGCTTGAAGCCGGGTATCGGCTCCGAAGCGTTATGGCGCCGCGCGCACGGTCCTGATATAATCCGGCCGCTCTGCACTACCCCTCCTCCGTTCACTTCCGCTGACGCTCTCTCGTACACGTCCATCGAAATGACGGACCCGAACGACTTTTTCTGGTTCAGGCTCAGCCGCCTTCCTGGGGTCGGTCCGAAGACCTTGTGGAAAGTGCAGCGTGCCGCGGCGGCGCGGTCGCTGCCCCTCCCCGAGCTGCTCACGGACGCATCCGGCCCGGCTGCGGAACGCGAGGTTTGCCGGATCCAGGCTCTGCTCGCGGAGCAGGACGCAGACGAGTTGGAGGTCGAGCTTTCCGCCCTTGCGGCCCATCGTGTTTCGCTGCTCCATCCCGATCACGCACAATGTCCCGCGGGCGTGCTCGAGCATGGCGTGGACTTCGGTTTGCCACCGCTGCTCTTCGCGCGCGGACACCTGCCGATTGCGCGCAGCGCCGGAGTGGCGATCGTCGGGTCGCGCACCATTGAGCCCGACGGAGTCGAGTTCGCGCAACAGCTTTCGGAAGGACTGGCAGTCCACGGGCTGAACATCGTCTCGCGGTATGCCAGGGGGGCCGACATGGCGGGGCACACCGGCGCGCTGCGGGCCGGGGGAACGACCACCATCGCCCTCGGCCTCGGGATCCTGAATTTCGAGGCGAAATCGGAGATCAAGCCACTGCTTACTGCCACGAACACGCTCATCCTCTCGCAATTCCATCCGCGCGCCCGTTGGATGGCGCGGAATGCGATGGCCAGCAACAAGCTGGCGTGCGCCCTCTCCCGCGCCATTGTCGTGATCACCTCCGGCCCGGAACTCGACGACCTGGGCCGCGCGAGCGGCACCTTCGATACCGCCAGAACCGGCTTGGCGATGGGTATACCGGTCTTCGTCCTGTCACCCCAGGCGCTGCGGAATCCGCCGCCTGGAAATGCCGCGCTGATTCAAATGGGTTGCACGGAGCTGCTTCCGGATGGAGCTATGGAGCAGATCCACGCGGCGATTGCCGATCCCCGGCCGCACGAGCATGAGCCTCAGCCGCAGAATGCGCTGCTTTAACGCACTCCCCACCAGTAAATATCAACACGGCACCGTCCCTGTCTGGGCGGCGCCGCGCGTTTGCATACTATCACCCAGTCCGGGTATACAGTCGCTCTTCGAATGTTCGGTTCCGAGGCCCGTCCATAGATCCTTCGGCCTGCAAGATGATACAATACCGCCAGTTATGCTGTGGCCGGCCTCAGGATGACGTCGGCGGGCTTATCATCGAAGCACCAAGCCTCGAGGCGGATTTGGTATCACATCACACAATCAGCATCGCGTCGCCGTAGGAGAAGAAGCGGTAGTCGGCGGCGATGGCTTCGCGGTACGCCTCCATCATGGTGTCGTAGCCGGCGAGGGCGGCGACGAGCATCAGCAGGGTCGATTTCGGGAGGTGGAAGTTGGTGACCAGGTGGTCCACCGCCTTGAACCGATACGGCGGGCGGATGAAGATGTCCGTCCATCCCTCGCCCGCGTGGACGATGCGGGATTCGTCGGTCACTGTCTCCAGCGTGCGCGTCACCGTGGTTCCCACCGCCCAGATCGATCCTCCCGCGGCGCGGACGGCGTTCAGCGCGTCCGCCGATTCCGGGGAGACGGAGTACCACTCGCTGTGCATGCGGTGCTGGGCGGGGTCGTCGGTCTCCACCGGGCGGAAGGTGCCGACGCCCACGTGCAGGACCAGCCGGACGATGCGCACGCCCTTCGCCTCGAGCGCGGCCAGCAGCTCGGGCGTGAAGTGCAGCCCCGCCGTGGGCGCGGCGACGGAGCCGCGCTCGCGGGCGTAGACGGTCTGGTAGCGCTCGCGGTCTTCCTCCGTCGCCCGGTGCTGAACGTACGGCGGGAGCGGCACCTCGCCATGGCGGTCGAGCGCCTCGGCCAGCGGGAGGTCGGTCATCAGCCGCACGATGCGCTCGCCGCCGGGGGTGCTCTCCAGGATCTCCACCCGCAGCTCGTCCGAGATTTCCACGGTGCGGCCAGGCTTGAGCTTGGCGCCGGGGCGGACGAGCGCCGTCCACACCTTCTCGTCGCCGCCGTGCGGGGTGAGGAGGAGGATCTCGGCGTCGCCGCCGCTGGCGCGCTTCCCCAGCAGTCGCGCGGGAAAAACGCGCGTCTCGTTCAGCACCAGCGCGTCACCGGCCGGGATGTAGTCGGCCAGATCGGAGAAGACGCGGTGGGAAAGCGCGCCGATGGCGCGGTCCACCACCAGCAGGCGGCTGGCGTCGCGGCGCTCCGCCGGGGACTGCGCGATGCGCTCGGGCGGGAGGTCGAAGTCGTAGTCGGAGGTGCGGAGGCCGCGCTCACTCATCGAACCACCACGTCCGCCCGTGGGCCTCGCTCACCGGCGGCTGAAGCCGCAGCAACAACTACGAGAAGCCTCGCAAACTGCGCGAGGCTCCACCAGCCGCGAAGTCCGCGAAGGCGGACTGCGTGCCATTGTAGCCGCGATCTCAGTCGCATATCGCCGCACCCGTCCATCCGCCCTTCGCTCCTCACGCGTCGAAAAGGCTGGACTGCGGGCCGGGCTGGTCGCGGCCATCCACGGGCGGCGCGTAGCCGAAGCGGCGGTAGGCCAGCGCGGTGGCCACGCGGCCGCGCGGGGTGCGCATCAAAAAGCCGTTCTGGATCAGGAAGGGCTCGTACACTTCCTCCAGCGTGCCGGAATCTTCCCCGATCGACACGGCCAGCGTGTTGAGGCCCACGGGGCCGCCGCCGAAGTGCTCGATCAGCGAGCGCAGCACCCGGTTGTCCATCTCGTCGAGCCCGAACTCGTCCACCTCCAGCATCAGCAACGCGGCGTCGGCCACCTCGGCGTCGATGACGCCGCCGGCGCGCACCTGGGCGTAGTCGCGCACGCGGCGCATCAGGCGGTTGGCCACGCGCGGGGTGCCGCGCGAGCGCTTGGCGATCTCGTGCGCGCCCTCCTTGCTGCAGCGCACGCCCAGGATCTCGGCCGTGCGCGCCACGATGAAAGCCAACTGGTCGACCGGATAATAATCCAGCCGCTGCACGATGCCGAAACGGGCGCGCATGGGCGGCGTCAGCAGGCCGAAGCGCGTGGTCGCCCCCACCAGCGTGAAGCGCGGCACTGGCATGGTGATGGTCTGCGCGTGCGGCCCCTCGCTCAGGCGGATGTCGATGCGGTAGTCCTCCATCGCGGGGTAGAGGAACTCCTCGATGATCGGCCGCAGGCGGTGGATCTCGTCGATGAAGAGGACGTCGCCCTCGGAGAGGTTGGTGAGCGTGCTCACCAGGTCGGCCGGCTTTTCGAGCACGGGGCCGCTGGTGAGCTTGATGTTCACGCTCATCTCGCGGGCGATCAGCAGCCCCAGCGTGGTCTTCCCCAGCCCCGGCGGGCCGTACAGCAGCACGTGGTCCAGCGGCTCGCGCCGGCTGAGCGCCGCGTCGATGGCGATCTTCAGCCCCTCCTTGGTCTTGGGCTGGCCGATGAACTCCGAGAGCTTCTGCGGCCGCAGGGAGAGCTCGGCGGTCTCGTCGTCGCCAAGTACCTGCGGCGTAGTGATCTCGGAGCGCTGCGGGTCCACGGGGCTTTCGGTGCGGGGCTGCGGGTTTGCTTCGGTTGACGCGCGAAAGCTACAGGGGATGGGGGACAGGGGACAGAGGTCGGCGGGACCGGCCGGCGCGGGTGGCCACGACGGCGCGGCTACGCATCTCGCCCGGCCGTCGGAGGCGGGGGGGCGCGGACAACGATGGAGTCCTCGAATGTTCCCCCTCCTCCGTCCCTGGCACGCCAGCAAGCCGCATCATCCCTCGCGTCTGGCGGGCACCGGGTCGTGCGTGATGGGCGCGGTCTCGGGGAGCGGACGCGAGGGATCGGCCAGTTCCAGGAAGCGCTCCGAGGCGACCGGGTCGATCACCGCGACCTTCACCCCGAACGCGGCGAGCCAGCCGAACGGCGCCGCGATCAGCGCGAACAGCAGGATCGCGACCGGCGCCATCTCCGAAGCGCGGGCGGCCAGCGCCATGCCCGCCGCGACGAGCGCCAGGGCCACCGTGCCGCAAAGCGTGCGAACGGCCGGGCCCACCTGCTGCGCCTTCAGCTCCTGCTGCACGAGATCGTCAGACATCGCTCTCTCCCCCATTCCTCGGCGTGGCGGCCGGAAGGTCCAGCGGCCGGCGCGGATCGGCAAGCCGGTAGAAGGCTTCCGCCGACGCGGGGTCGCCCAGCGAGCGCAACTCGGCGGCGGTGTTGAGGAACACGAAGCCGCCGGCGGCGGCCACGGCCAGCGCCACCAGCCAGTGCCCGCCAATCGCCAGCACCACCGCCATGATCAGCGCGATCACGCTCGCGGGCACGGCGATGTCACGGCGATCCTCGGCCGCCTTGATCTCGCTCCGCTGGGTCGGTGTGGAAAGCCGCACGTGCCTCATCCCCAAAGGCTGTAAACGCTTGCGAGGAATACACATACGTCAAGCTGGCGCATGACGTTCCAGCTGCCGGCTTGGTCACTTCGCCGTCGCGCGGGCCAGCGCCAGGCGGATCAGCTCGGGGGCGGGCACGTCGTTGCCGCGCTCGGTGACCACCGCGCGCACGGCGCGGTCGGCGTCGCCCTGGTTGATGCCGAGCGCGATCAGCGCCCGCAGCGCATCCTCGATCCCCGGCGCGCGCGATGACATC
The DNA here is from genome assembly GCA_035691085.1 of Longimicrobium sp. Classification (GTDB taxonomy): domain Bacteria; phylum Gemmatimonadota; class Gemmatimonadetes; order Longimicrobiales; family Longimicrobiaceae; genus Longimicrobium. The sequence goes on along the minus strand of DASSJS010000079.1, from coordinate 2,047 downwards.
GCGCTGGGCGCGAAGGCCAGGTCGTCGAGCTTGTTCGACAGCTCCACGGCGATGCGCTCGGCGGTCTTCTTCCCCACCCCGCTGACCGCCGTGAGCGCCGCCACGTCGCGGTTGCGGACGGCGCGCACCAGCATCTCGGCGCTCATCGCCGACATCAGCGCCAGCGCCAGCCGCGGGCCCACGCCGCTCGCGGCCAGCAGGCGCGAGAAGATCACGCGCTCCACGTCTTCAAGAAAGCCGAAGAGCAGCTGCGCGTCTTCGCGCACCACGTGAAAGGTGCGCAGCGTCACCTGCTCGCCCACGCGGGGGAGCCGCTCGAACACTGTGGTGGGGATGTGGATCTCGTACGCCACGCCGCCACCGGTCATCACCTCCACGCGCTCGATGTCGCGCAGCACCAGCTCACCGCGAATCCGCGAAATCATCGTCTTAAGTCAGTGCTGAGTGCGAGGTGCTGAGTGCTGAGTGCGAAGGGCAAAGTCCTGAGTCCGCGGAGAGCTCACGGGCGGAGCTTGGGCGGGGTGAACATCATCCGCAGCGCCGCGACCTGGGCACTGGCCTTGGCGGCGGGGCCGTAGCCGCGGAAGCAGTGGCAGAGGGCGACCGCCACCCCGTCGGCCGCGTCGTGCGGGCGCGGCGGCTCCTTCAGGCGGAGGAGGCGCTGCACCATGTAGCCCACCTGCTCCTTCGTCGCCGCGCCGGCGCCGACGACGGCGCTCTTCACCTCGGCGGGGGGATACTCGGCCAGCGGCAGGTCGCGCAGCGCGGCGGCCAGGAGGATCACGCCGCGTGCGTGGCCCAGCACGATGGAGGTGCGCACGTTCTTGGCGTAGAACGCGCTCTCCACGGCCACCACGGTGGGGCGGCTCCGGCCGATCACCTCCAGCACGCCCTGGTGGATTTCGCGCAGGCGGCTGGCGAGCGGCGCGCGCGCGTCGGTGCGGATCACCCCGCACTCCAGCAGCGAAACGGCGCCGTCGCCCGAGCGGGCAACGACGCCGTAGCCGGTCACCGCGGTGCCGGGGTCCACCCCCAGCACCACGGCCTCGCCCGGGCGTGCGATCACGGGCGCCGCGTCAGACCTCGGCGAGGCTGTCAACGTCCAGGTCGGCGTTGGTGTACACCTTCTGCACGTCGTCCAGGTCCTCCAGCAGCTCCAGCAGCTTCACCAGCTGATCAGCGTCGGGGCCGGTCACGTTCACGGTGTTCTTGGGCACCATGGCCAGCTCGGCGCTCTCCCACGTGATCCCCTTCGCCCGCAGCCCATCCTGCACGGCGCTCAGGTCGGCGGGCTCGGTCAGCACGGTGTGGGTACCTTCCTCGCTCTGCACGTCGAGCGCGCCGGCCTCCAGCGCGGCCTCCATCACGGTGTCCTCGTCGTGGAGCTCGCCGTCGATGGTGATCTCGCCGCGGCGGTCGAACATCCAGGCCACCGAGCCGGTGGTGCCCAGGTTGCCGCCGTTGCGGCTCAGCCAGCGGCGGATGTCGGCGACCGTGCGGTTCCCGTTGTCGGTGAGCGACTCGATCATGATCGCCACGCCGGCGGGGCCGTACGCCTCGTAGGTGATCTCCTCGTAGCTCACGCCCTCGAGCTCGCCGGTGCCCTTCTTGATGGCGCGCTCGATGTTGTCGTTGGGCATGTTGGCCGCGCGGGCGTTGTCCATGGCCAGCCGCAGCCGCGGGTTGCCCGTGGGGTCGCCACCGCCGGCCTTGGCCGCCACCGTGATCTCACGGATGATCTTGGTCCAGCTCGCGGCGCGCTTGCTGTCGGTGATCGCCTTCTTGTGCTTGATCTGCTTCCATTTGCTATGCCCGGCCACGGGGCACCTCCACGAAAAATCGGTCGGTTGGGCGGATTGTTTTCAAGCCATGAAACATAGCATTGCGTGGGAGTTTGTTCAATCGCGGGGGATGGTGCCGTGCGAAGGTACGGGCCGCGAACAGGTGCGTGAGTGCGCGAGTGCGTGAGTGCGTTCAACCTCCGCGCGCACGATGCCTCGTCGCGAGGAGACGCTAGAGACGGCCGCGCTGAACTCAGCCGAGCAAG
>DASSJS010000078.1:0-26461 GCA_035691085.1 Longimicrobium sp. | reverse complement strand
CTGTTTCCTACTTGCCGCGCCCGGCGCCGCGTCCCACCTTCCCCGCTCGCAGCCGAGGGTATCCGGAAGGAGCGCAAGGATTTGCAGGCACTGGTCATCATCGGGCACGGGTCGCACCTGAACGCCGACTCGAGCGCGCCCGTCTACCGGCACGCCGAGGCGATCCGGCGGACGGGCGTGTTCAGCGAGGTGCGCGAGTGCTTCTGGAAGGAAGAGCCCTCCATGCGCGAGGTGTTCGACCTGGTGGAGGCAAGCGACGTCTACGTCGTGCCCCTCTTCATCTCCGAGGGCTACTTCACCGAGGAGGTGGTTCCGCGCGAGCTGGGGCTTTCCGGCCCGGCGCCCTCGGTGACGCGCAAGCTGGGGAAGACGATCCGCTACTGCGGCCCGGTCGGCACCCATCCGTCGATGCCGGCGATGATCCTGCGCCGCGCCGAGGAGACGGCGGGGCTGTCGCATGATGAGGCGCGGGGCGCGGGGCTGATCATCATCGGCCATGGGACGGAGCGGAACAGCAACTCGGCCGAGGTGATCTACCGCGTCAGCCGCCAGGCCGACGAGACGGGGGTGTTCGGCCACGTGCGCACCGGGTTCCTGGACCAGGCGCCCGAGGTGGGCCGGGTGCTGGAGGAGATGGAGGAGCGGCGGGTGGTGCTTGTTCCCTTCTTCGTGGCCGAGGGATGGCACACGCAGGAGACCATCCCCGACGACCTGGGGATCAACCGCCCGGCCGTGAGCGCGGTGACGGAGGTGAACGGGCGGACGATCTGGTACGCGCCGCCGGTGGGCACCTTCCCGGAGGTCGCCGGGATCGTGCTGCAGCGCGCGCGTGAAGCGGGCGCCGTGGTCCCCGAGGGCGTGCGGGTGGCGGAGGTCGCGGGTGTCTGACCAGCCCGAGGTGCGCGGGAGCCATGCGCCCGGCGGCGTGGCCGACGCACGCCGCGCGCTGATCCGCTGGGTGGACGAGGCGGGCGAGGAGGGCCGCGCCTTCCTGCAGGCGCGGCTGCGCGCCACGGGGGACGGGCGCTACGAGATCCGCCACGGGCGCGACGCGCACCGCTCGCTGCAGTCGCTGGAGTGGGTGAGCGGCGACCCGTTCTTCGCGCGCCAGATCGCGCAGACCACCAACGAGGGCGAGCACCGGCCGCTGAAGACGTCGCCCAACCTGAAGCAGGGGTGGGCGCTGGTGGAGCTGGACGCCGCCGGGCTGTGGACCGCGCTGGAGTACCTGTACCCCGCCGCCGCCGTCCACTGGCACGCCGGGCGGATGGGAACGCTGCGGGTGACGCACTGGCGCGAGACGGCCGGGCGGCAGAGCGGCATCTACTCGTCCGTCCGGCTGCTGAAGGACGACGTGGTGCGCAACGCCGTGCGCGCGTGCTGCGCCGACGCGGTGTGCCTGCGCCGCGTGGCGTGGGCGATCGACGCGGAGACGCCGCTGGCGCTGGCGGACGAGGGGCCGGTGCAGGGGGACGCGCCGGTGCCGTGCCCCGAGGCGTGCTCGATGTTCATCTCGTTCGCGCGGCAGGTGCTGAAGCTGGAGCGCGCGCCGCGCCGTGAGGTCCCGGGCCTGGTGCCGCTGGGAGCGGACGAGATGGCGCAGGTGCGCGAGGTGATCGCCGCCGCGGCGGCGGGGACGGCCGCAACCGCGCGCGAGGGGGAGTTCGACGACCCCAACAACCTGCGCCGCATCCGCTACCTGGCCGCGCGGCTGGCGGATGCCTCGGCCAGCGAGGCGGAGGAAGCGGACGGCCTGCCCTGCGAGGGATGTCCGAAGAAGGTGCCTTGCGCCGGATGCCCGCTCACGGAGCCCGTCGCCGCGTAGATCCCTGCCCCAGGCCACGATGCGTGAGGGATGCGCGCCCGCAGGGCCGGGACGCCGCCGCGCGCGGGCCGTCGCCGTCCGTCCGCGGAGATGCGGGGCGCGGCGGTGGCCCGGCGCCGTTGGGCACGGCGGTATCGTGCCCTACGGCGCGCGCAGCCCGGTTTGGCGCCTCGGCGCCAAACACGCCCCAAGCACGCTGTTCGAAGAAGTTCGGATCACCGGGAGGATGGGATGAGCGACCAGGCGGCGCCGCGGAAGATCACCGTCACCACCTTCGAGATCCGCCCGGCCGATGGCGGGCCGCCGGTGCGCGGCGACGTGCGCGTGGCGGAGGGCGGCAAGCCGAAGACGGCCGTGGTGATCGTGCACGGCTTCAAGGGCTTCCGGAAGTTCGGCGCGTGGAGCGCGCTGGCCCGGGCGCTGGCGCTGCGCGGGCACGCGGCGGTCACCTTCGACTTTTCGCACAACGGGATCGACGAGGCGGGCGAGTTCAGCCGCCTGGACCTGTTCCGCCTGAACACCCACTCGCGCGAGGCCGACGAGATCCGCGCCGTGCTCGATGCGCTGGACGGCGGGAAGCTCGCCGGGCGCAGGATCCGGCGCGTCGGTTTGCTGGGCCACTCGCGCGGCGGCGGGATGTCGGTGATCGCCGCGGCGGAGGACCCTCGCGTGCGCGCGCTGGTGACGTGGGCGTCGATCGCCAGCATCGGCAGCCGCTGGACGCCCGAGCAGGTCGCCGCCTGGGAGCGCGGCGACGACGTGTTCTCCGAGAACGCGCGGACGAAGCAGCAGATGCCGCTGTCGCCCGAGTACTGGGCCGACGTGCGGGAGAACGCGGAACGGCTCGACATCCTGGCCGCGGCGGCGCTCGTGCCCGTTCCCTGGCTGATCGTGCACGGCGACGCGGACACGTCGGTTCCGCCCGACGACGCGGTGGCGCTGTTCGACGCGGCGGGCGACAACGCCGAGCTGATGATGATGGAGGGGGTCGACCACGGGATGGGCGCCCGGCACCCGTACCCCGGCCCCACCGACGCCCTGCGCGCCTGCGCCGATGCCGCGTTCGAGTGGTTTGACACGCATCTTGCGAAGTGACGTTCGAACGTTCGTTCGCTTGAGGGTGGACAAGCGGCGTCCGGTCCGCTATCCTATCCCCGGCCGATGGCAGCGCCTGTCCGGCGAACCCAGAATAACCGTTCCGGAGCACGAATATGCCGTACGTGATCGCCGAGCCCTGCATCGGCACCAAGGACGCGAGCTGCGTGGAGGTCTGCCCCGTCGACTGCATCTACGAGGCGGACGACCAGTACTACATCAACCCCGACGAGTGCATCGACTGCGGGGCGTGCGAGCCGGAGTGCCCGGTGCAGGCCATCTTCCCGGACACCGACGTGCCGCCGGAGTGGACCACCTACATCGAGAAGAACCGCGTGCTGAGCGACAAGTAAGGCGCGCCAAGGTCTCGTCCACACGCGGAACGGCCGCGGAGAGCGATGTCTCTCCGCGGCCGTTCCGTCGTTTGCTCGTTTTGGTCCAGAGTCGCGGCGGCCGGTCGGTACCGCACCGGCGGCTGAAGCCGCGCGCTACAAGGACAGGAAGCCTCGGAAACAGCGCGAGGCTGCGAGAGCGTTATCAGTGCGATGGACCAGTGTCCGCTGCCTTCGGCTGCTTCGTGGGACGTCTTGTTTTGAGGTTCTTCGTCGATCTGGTTGCAGCCTGATCGCACCGGAGCACGTCGACGAGTGGCTGCAGGCTTGGAATGCGCTGAGTATCGAATTTTTTTTGCAGGAACACCGCTTCCGTCGTTCACCCCGTCATCTGCGCCTGCATGCTTCGTTCACTGCGTCATCAGGGGGAATCGGACCCTCCCTGTCCTCCGTGCGGCTCCGCAGCCTTCGTGGATACGGCGAATGCTCGCCATTCAGCCATCGATGCGCAGGACGTGCACGACGGCCGGACTCGCCTCGTGATCCCCTGATCGATCCGTTGAGACAGCCGGCCTTCCGTGAGTGGCCGCCGGGGCGAGGGGGCTCTCCAAAACCTTTCGATACTCAGCGCGAGCGCCACCTGCAGCCACTCGTCGATCGGATCGGCGCGAGCAGGAGACCTGCTGCAACGAAATCCGCGATGAACCTGTTTTGATCAGTAGTCCGTCACCGGCTCGCCGTCGCCCAGGCGCGTCCATCCTTTCACGATGCGGTGGGCGTACCAGGCCAGCGCGGGGAGGCCGGTAAGGAGCATCCACTCGCCCGTGCCCAGGAAGTGCTCGCCCAGCCAGGTGGCGGCCAGCACGGACAGGCCCATCCAGAACGCTCCCCAGATCGTGTCCACCTGCCACTCGTAGTGGCTGTCCAGCCAGCTGCCGCGCGCCTTCCGCCGGTCCGCGTAGGCCAGGATCAGCGCGCCGATCGCGGGGACCGCGACGAAGAGCGACAGCGCCATCAGCAGGTAGATGGCGCGCGCGCTCCGGCGCACCGTCTCCATCTCCTGCCGGGGCGCGGGCGTGGCGACCACCCATCCGCAGCCGAAGCAGTGCCCGCGCGTGGCCTCGAGCCGCGTGCCGCAGACGGGGCAGGGGATGCGCGCCGCGGCGAAGTCCGTCAGCGCCACGGCGTCCGGCTCGGCCGCGTCCACGTGCGCGGGCGCCGCGCCGCCGGGGTGAGGCTGTGACGCGAGGGAGGGCGGGACGGGCGTGCGGGGTGGGATCACGGGGGACATCAGCCAGTGTTTCTGCGGGAGGAGCGGATGATGCCAGCCATTTCCGGCGTGCGGCAGCGGGCAGGGGAAACGGGCGCGGGTGAAGTGCCTCCGCGCAGATGCCGGGCGATACCGCGGCTGCTTTGAACAGGGACCATCCTCTTCAAGACTTGCCTCGGTGTCACGGTGACGAAATGAGTCGCGGGTGCAAGCGCAAAACCATTGCAGTCGGGCCGCTGACCCGGTACACTCGTAACGGGACTTTTCTTGACCATCCCTCGCTCTCGCCCCTGACCCAGGCCTGCCCGCCCGGCGCCCTGGGGGAACCCGGGTCCGGTTTCGTTGTCCCGCCGCCACCTCCATCCCCCCTCTCGATGAAACCCACCACGGCAGGCGCCGTCCGCAGGGCAGCTACGCTCCTGGTGCTGCTCCTGCTGGGCACGGTGTTGACGGCCGCGGCGCAGTACACGCCGCCCGACATCACCTTTGTCCCGGAGGAGCGCACGTTCTACGGCGCCAACCAGCAGGTCCAGGTGCACATCTGCGACGACGAGTCGGTGCGCGAGGCGGCCACGCGCGTGTGGCTGAACGGCACGCTAGTGGCCGCCAGCAGCGTGGCGGGCGACGCGTCGTGCGCGGTGCACCGCGTGGTCACCCTGAACCTGGCGCTCTCGCCAGGGAGCAACACGCTGCTGGTCAAGGCGTGCGAGAACCTTCTTGCCGAATCGTGCACCACCAACGAGGCCGTGTACGTCTATGCCGCCACCGACCCAGTGAAGCCCACGGGCGTGGTCTCGCCCCCGGGCGGAACGTTCGCCACGCCCACCGTGCCGGTGGAAGTCGCGTGGTGCGACGACTATCGGCTGAACACCGCAAGCCCGCAGCTGTTCCTGAACGGGACGGCCGTGCAGGCCACCACCACAGCGGCCGCCGGAAGTTCGTCGTGCCATGCGGCGGCCATCTCCACCGCCACGCTCACGCTGCAGCCGGGGGCGAACGCGTTCAAGGCCGTGGTGCGCGATTCGGCTGGGAACGTGTCGGACACGTTGCGCTTCACGTTCACGCACGCGCAGCCCACCGCTGGCGCCGTGATCCTGAAGGTGGGCGAAGACCGCGTGCGCCGCCCGGGTCTGTGCGCGGCCGCATGCTTCGATGCCACACTGCAGTACTCGTCGCACACCCTCACCAGCATGGACGCGGCGCGGGCGGTTACGCTCGCGTATTCGAGCGCCCACGCCGAGCCCAGGGGGATGGTGCAGCTGGACGTGGATGTGGAGACCGGGCCGGTGCCCACGCGCATCGGTCTCACCCTGTACAACGCAGGCGGGGCGGCGGTCCCGCTGTTCGGCACCACGCAAACGTCGGCGTGGTACACCGGCGCGGCGGGCGCCAACCGGGTGTCGGCTTGGTTCGACGCCTCGTTGCTGGCCACGGGCACGTACCGGTACAGGGCCGAGGTGACCCGCGTGTACGGCACGTCGGTGCAGACCGACACGCTGGGCGTGCGGGTGATCGTGGTGAACGAGACCGGCTCGCCGTACGGCGCGGGGTGGTCCATCGCTCAGGACGTGAAGCTGGTGCCGCCCGGCGCCGGGATGGACTCTGGCGGCGTGACCATACAACGCCCGGCTTGGAGGTCCGGTGCTGTATCTCTGGACTCGTATGCTCACTTGGAACGACGGGCAAACTGTCGTACATGAATCTATCCATGGGATGCTCAACCCACGATATTCGATGCCGTCGTACTACTCCGATGGGGCGACGACCGAAATTGGCATGACCATTGACCAATCTGCACGATACTGCATGGGACTTCCGACGAGGAGGTGAGGGGATGAACCGCTTTTATGCCCTTGGCGTGACTGGCGTAGTGTCCGCCGTGAGTGCCATATGTGGAAGCGCGGAACCGAATGCGCGCGCGCCCGGAACAGTGCCGGACGAAGTACGCGGCGTACAGGCAGTTCAGACCGCCCGAGCGGATCAGGTTTGTGTCGTAGCTGGGGATTCTCTGCGCATGGTGAGCGATACGACGGTGGGCGGCGTGTCGCCAAAGAACGGACAGGTGCCAGCGTATCCTCCGTACGTCGAACGCGCGCCGTGGTATCAGGCTCAATCACCGGTTCCGTTCGGTGGACGCAATTACGTCGGCAACCATCCGCCGCAGGTGATCGAGCCCGGGTTGCTGGTTTTTGTCGGCCGGTACCGGGGCGTTCCGGTCTTCAAGGCCGCCGAGGATCCGGGCAACCCTCCCGAGTACATTTACCTGCCGGTCCGTCCCGGTTGCGTCTTCCAGCCACTCGTGCCGGTGAGTCAGTATTGAGCCTCAGGAGGTGACAAGCAGGTCGGGCCGGATCGCGAATGAGATCGGATTCTCGGAATACGAAGCGGGATGGACGGCGGCGGCTGTTCGTGAAGAATGCGGCCAGCGCCGACTCGCTGCACTACGACGGGGAGGGGCGGCTGGCCCGCACGGTCACGCTGCGCACCCTGTCGGGGGTGGGGCAGCGGCAGAAGTACGAGGTCTCCTATTCGTACAACGCCCAGGGTGCGATGGACACCACGAAATACCGGGTGAACGGCGGCGCCTGGGTGGTGTCGCGCCAGGTGTGGAGCGCCGCCACCGGGCAGCTCACCCGCGTGCGCGCCACGTAGGCAACCACCCCGTCCAGGTGATCGAGCCGGAGTTGCTGGTATTCATCGGACGGTACAGGGGCGTCCCGGTCTTCAAGGCTGCGGACGACCCAGGTAATCCTCCCGAAACCATTTACCTGCCGGTGCGTTCCGGTTGCGTTTTCCAGCCACTCATCCAGGCGAGCCAATACTGAGCTCGAAGGAAGTGCCGCCAGGGGGCAGGACTACTTCGCCACCGACGCCAACGAGAACGTGCTGGCGCTCACCGGCAGCACGGGGGGGGAACCGGTACCGCTACATCCCTTTGGCGAGAGCCTGTCCGCGACCGAGCAGTTCTTCAACCCCCTGCGCTTTGCCGCGCGCGAATGGGACGCCGACGCCCACCTGTACTACAACCGCGCCCGCTGGTACGACCCGGCGCTCCACCGCTTCAACACATGCAGGTCCGCGACCCGCAGCAGGGTCAACGCAGCATAGCCTGGCGTAGACGCCGGGAACAGCAGGGCGGCGGATCGCATCGAGCCGCCGCCCTGTTCTCGTCACCCCGGCGGGGGCAGACCGGGCAGTGATGTGTTCGCCGCCGCGTTCCCGCCGTCCGAGCCCATCAAGAGGTCGGCAGCCCTCCGCGCGTGACCGGCAACTTGCGGGCAGTTGTCAGCACTTCGTCCAGAAGATGTCACGAGCCTCGGGGCTCGGGCGTCCTATCCGCGGTCCAGCAGCCGGTCCGCCCCGCTCGCCGGGCTGGCCGCCGCGTCGGCCAGGTGGCGGAGGAAGGCCAGCCCCGCCTCGCGCTCGGCCGCCGGCAGGGTGCCGAGCGCGGCGTCGGCGTCGCGCAGGGCCTCGGCACGCAGCGGCGCCTCCAGCGCGCGGCCCGCGGCGGTGAGCTCCACGCGGATGGCGCGGCCGTCGTGCTCGTCGGCCCGGCGCACCAGCAGGCCGCGGTCCTCCAGCAGCCCCACGGTGCGGCAGGCGGTGCTGCGGTCCACGAACAGCGCCGCGGCAAGCGCGGAGAGGGAAAGCGGGCCCTGCTCGGCCAGCACCTCCAGCGCGTGCGCGGCGGCGGCGGTGAGCCCCCGAGTGGCCGCGCGGACCCGGTCGCGGAGCGCCTGGATGCGCACCACCTGGCGCAACGCGCGGTGGAGGTCGGCGGCGCGGGTACGTGTTTCGGTCGGCAAAGGACGGAGCGAGTGCACGGGAGCGAATGGACCGGCGGGAACGCGCAACGATGCGGCCACGGCCGGGCGCCGGTCAAGCGGCCCGCGCACGCGGCAAACACCTGGCGTGAAGGCCTCGAGGCCAGAACGGCGCAAAAGGGTTTCTTCGCGCGTAAGTCTTTACGGGATTGTAATGAACTTGTAAGATATCCTACGTTCAACAATCCAGGCAGACGCATTTCGGCCCCCCGTTCCCCACTGGACGGGTCACCGCAGCCGCCGTGCGTTTCGCTCCGCCGACTCCAGCAGACGTACTCCACGGTCACTGCCGCAGCATTCGCCATTTTCCAGCACTGCCACGGGCCCGGTGCCCGCTCCCGAATTCCGACTTGCGCAAGCCCCCGCGGCGCGTGCCGCCGCATGATTCTCCAAACCCGTGAGAGGAGATGAGCCCTTTCCCCAACCCTGACCGCAGCCGGATTCGTCAATCAACCCAGCAGCTGGAGGACGCATGTTGAAAAGGATGTTGTGGGTACTTCTCGCGCTCGCACTGCCGTTCGGCGTACACGCCGCGGCCGCGCAGCAGCGCGAGGTCACCGGTACGGTGACGGGACCCAATGGCGAGGCGATCGGCGGTGCCGCCGTGAGCCTGGCCGGAACCAGCCGCGGCGTGCGCACCGACGCGCAGGGCCGCTTCACGATCCCCGTGGGCACCGGCGACGCGCGCCTGCGTGTTTCGGCGCTCACCTACCGCGCCCGTGAAGTGGCGGTGCCGGCCGGGCAGAGCTCGGTGAACGTCCGCCTCGAGACCGACGCGCTGGGCCTGGAGACCGTGGTGGTCACCGGCCAGGCCACGGCGGTGCGGCGCGAGAACCTGGCCCACGACGTGGCGGTGGTGAACAGCCGCCAGCTGGTGGGCAACGCGCCGGCGCAGACCGTTGACCGCGCCCTGCAGGGCAAGGTGGCGGGCGCCACCATCCGCACCAACTCGGGCGCCCCCGGCGGCGGCGTGCAGATCCGCCTGCGCGGGCCCACCTCCATCACCGGCAACGCCTCGCCGCTGTACGTGGTGGACGGCGTGGTGATGAGCGACGTGGCCATCGCCGGCGGCCAGAACGCGATCTCGCGCGCGGCCAGCGGCACCGGCGTGAACTCGTCGAACCAGGACGTGCTGGTGAACCGCATCGCCGACCTGAACCCCAACGACATCGAGAACGTCGAGGTCCTGAAGGGCGCCTCGGCCGCCTCGATCTACGGTTCGCGCGCCGCGGCGGGCGTGATCGTGATCACCACCAAGCGCGGCCGCGCGGGCGCCCCGCGCTTCTCGTTCAGCCAGCGCGTGGGCTACGCCGAGCTGTCGAACACGCTGGGCACGCGCAACTGGACCGCCGCCGAGGCCGAGGATTGGGGCTTCGTGTCGGAGGACTGCGACCCGGCCTGCACCAGCGACTACTTCAACGCCGACGGCACGCCGAAGGCCACGTACGACCTGGAGCGCCAGGTGTTCGGCCGCAAGGCTCCGCAGCGCGAGACCTCGCTTTCCGTGAGCGGCGGGAGCGAGAACACGCAGTACTACGTGTCGGGGCTGGTGCAGGACGACCAGGGGATCGCCGCCAACACCGGCTACCTGAAGCAGTCGCTGAACCTGAACCTGAACCAGACGCTGGGCGGCCGCGCGCGGGTGACCGCCAGCACCAGCCTGGTGCACTCGGTGCGCGCCGCGGGCGTGACCGGCAACGACAACACCGGCGCCAGCTACGTGAGCGCCATCTCGTTCACTCCGAACTTCTTCAGCTACGAGGCGAAGAACGGGGTGTTCCCGCGCAACCCGTGGCTCGACAGCAACCCGCTGGAGACGTCGGTCCGCTCGGACAACAACGAGGACGTGTGGCGTGCGGTGGGCTCGATCAACCTGCAGGTGGACCTGCTGAACCGCGGCGCGCACTCGCTGCGCCTGGTGGGCACCGGCGGCGCCGACTACTTCAACCAGCAGGACCGGCTGTACTTCCCGCCCGACATCCAGCTGCAGGCGTTCCCGGCGACCCCGGGCACCGGCGTGGTGGGCGGCGGCAACAACCTGAACCTGAACACCAACATCAACCTGGTGCACGCGTTCAAGCCGGAGTCGGGGGCGTTCTCGGCCACCACCTCGGCGGGCACGCAGTTCGAGGACCGCGACCTGCGCCTGTCGCAGGTGACCGGGCGCTACCTGCTGGGCGACCTGCAGCTCCCCTACCAGGGCGCCTCGCTGGCCGTGGCCGGCTCGCGCCAGCGCGTGCGTGACATGGGGATGTACGTGCAGGAAGAGGTGCTGCTCTTCAACGAGTCGCTGTCGCTGACCGGCAGCGTGCGCGCCGACCGCAGCAGCAACAACGCCGACACCGAACAGTTCTACTACTACCCCAAGGCGGCGGCGGCGTACACACTCCCGAACGCGGTCGCGTTCATGGACCAGGTCAAGTTCCGCGGCGCCTTCGGCGCCAGCGGCAACGAGCCGCTGTACGCGCAGAAGTACACCCAGCTGTCGCTGGGCGCCATCGAGGGCGTGCCCAACACCGCGATCACCGGCACCATCGGCGCCGAGGACCTGCGCCCCGAGCGCGTGACCGAGATCGAGGGCGGCGTGGACCTGACGATGTTCGGCTCGCGCGCGCAGCTGAGCCTGACCGGCTACCGCCGCAACATCACCGACCTGCTGCTGCAGCGCACGCTGGCGCAGACCACCGGCTTCACCGTGCTGAACTTCAACGGCGGCTCCATGCGCAGCAGCGGCATCGAGGCGTCGCTGCAGGCCACCCCGCTGGAGCGCGGGATCGTGAGCTGGAACAGCACCACCACCTTCACCCGCAACCGCACCAAGGTCACCGACCTGCCGGTGCCGGAGTTCAGCGCGGGCAACTCGTTCGGCAACTCGTTCGGCAGCTACCGCATTCGCGAGGGCTTCTCGCCCACCACCGTGTTCACCAACTACGGGCGTGACGAGAACGGCGTGCTGATCGTGAAGCCGTTCGGCGAGAGCGAGCCGTCGTTCCAGATGGGCTTCCAGAACGACGTGAAGGTGGGCCGCTTCACCGTGGGCTCGCTGTTCGACTGGAGCCACGGCGGCCTGGTGGTGAACCTGACCCGCAACTACTACGACGGCGCCGGCACCGCGCCCGACCAGGCGATGCCCGCCGGGGTCACCGAGCCGCGCGAGTGGCCGAAGTGCGACGCCAACTGCCTGTCGGGCGACGAGCGCAACTACTGGTTCGGGAAGGGCTACCCGGTGTACGTGGAGGACGCGAGCTTCCTGAAGCTGCGCGAGCTGTCGCTGAGCTACGACGTGCCCACGCGCGTGCTGGGCCGCCGGGTGACCAGCGCGCAGCTGCAGCTGTCGGGCCGCAACCTGGTGACGTGGACGCCCTACTCGGGGTACGACCCCGAGGTGAGCAACTTCGGCAACGTGGCCGCCGGCCGTAACCAGGACGTGACTCCGTTCCCGCCCAGCCGCACGTTCTGGCTCGGCCTTAACCTCGTGTTCTGAGGATGGACATGCGCAATCTTCGCAAAAAGCACCGGGCAGCCGCGGTGTCGATGCTGGCCCTTGCCCTTGGGGCGGGTGCCTGCGGCGACATCAACGTGCCCGACTACAACCGCGAGAGCATCTCGAACCTGCTCAACGCGCCCAACCGGACGCGCATCGACGCGGCCACCGACGGGCTGCTGCAGAACAGCCGCCGCGACGTGGCCGGCCGGGTGCGCCTGACCGGGATCGTGGGCCGCGAGGCCTACTACCTGGACCCCAACGAGCAGCGCTACGTGAGCGAGCTGGTCACGGGGAACATCGACCCGTCGAGCTTCGCCGGGAACCACGACTACTCCAACCCGTACGGCACCATCGCGCAGGGCCAGATGATCCTGGCCGCGCTCGAGAAGGTGGCGGCCGACCAGTACACCGCGGCGCAGAAGGAAGCCATCCGCGGCTTCGTGCTCACCATCATGGGGAGCGACATGCTGGTGGTGGCCCAGTTGCACCAGTACGGCCCCACCGAGGTGAACGCCGACCCGCTGGCCGCGCCCTCGCCCATGAAGACGCAGGCGCAGCTGTACGCGCGGGCCGCGCAGTACCTGGACGAGGCGGTGCCGCACCTGAAGGCGGGCGGGAGCGCGTTCACCTTCCCGCTTCCCTCGGGCTTCACCATCGGCGGGAGCTTCACCAGCCCCACCAACTTCATCAAGTTCAACCGCGCGCTGCGCGTGCGGCTGGACGTGCTGACGCAGAACTACGCGGCGGCGCTGGTTCACCTCGACTCGACGTTCATCGCCACCCCGACGTCGCCGACGCGCGCCACCTTCAACCAGGGCGTGTACTACACGTTCAGCAGCGCCTCGGGCGACCTGTCCAACGGCCTTTCGTCGGGGAGCCCGGAGCTGGCCGACACGCTGCTCAAGACCAATGCGCAGCTGAAGGTGGGCGGCGGGCGTGACGACCGCTACACCCTGAAGGTCGACTCGGGGAGCACGGTGAACCGCTACAGCATCAAGACGTTCCTGCGTTTCCGCGCGTACCGCGTGGCGGGCGCGCAGTACGCCGGCGCCAACTCGGGCGCGTCGTCGCCGGTGCCGTGGATCCGCAACGAGGAGCTGATCCTGGACCGCGCCGAGGCCCGGTGGTTCACGGGTGACAAGGTGGGCGCCATGGCCGACCTGAACTACGTGCGCACCAACTCGGGCGGGCTGGCCCCGGTGGCCACCCCGGCCACCGACGCGGGGTTCGTGGACCTGCTGCTGTACGAGCGTGAGTACTCGCTGCTGTACGAGGGCGGGCACCGCTGGATGGACCTGCGCCGGTTCAACCGCCTGAACACGCTGGTCAACTACCCGCGCACGGGTGACAAGTCGATCACGTACTTCCCGGTTCCGTTCACCGAGTGCCTGGCGCGCGGTGGCGCCGGCTCGGACCTGGGGTGCTGATCGGCCCGGCACCGCGGCTGTAACATGGGCGGCGCCCGGGGGAGCACGTCTCCCTCGGGCGCCGCCCGTCTTTTGGGGGCCAACCTTCAACCCGGAGGTGGAGATTTGGCGATGAGACGAGCGGCGCGCATGCTGGCCGCGTGCGCCCTGGCGGTGCTGGCGGCCGGGTGCGGGCCCAAGCCGGGAACGCCGCGCGCGCAGCCGGTGCCGGTGCGGGTGACCAACCACAACCGCGCCGACGTGGTGGTGTACCTGGTGCGCGGCGGCAACACGCTGCGGCTGGGCACGGTGGTGACGGGAGAGACGCGGGTGCTGCCCATCCGCAACGTGCCCATCCAGCAGTTGCAGGGGGTGCAGTTCGATGTCCGCCGCATCGGGGTGGAGAGCGCCCCGTTCCGCACGCGCGCGGTGTCGCTGGGTCCCGAGCAGATGGTGACGCTCACCATCGAGGACCTGCTGACCACCAGCCAGATCTCGGTGGCGGAGAACCCCGCGCCCGAGAAGATGCGTCCCTGAGGCTGAGCGCGGGGCAATCGTTTCCGATGGACGATGGATGCACGAGCGGCGCCGGGAGCGATTTCCCGGCGCCGCTCGGTTTTACGGGGCGAATCGGCCGGGCTCGCACCGGCGGCTGAAGCCGCAGCAACCACGGCGAGAAGCCTCGCAAACCGCGCGAGGCTCTTCGAGGCGGGAGAGGCTTCTGAGCGCGGGGGCCGCTTCGCACGCGGGCGGCTGAAGCCACGGCTACATCGGCCGAAAGCATCGCCAAGCGCGCGAGGCTGGGGCGAGGCAATGCGGTGGGCGGCGGGATCCAGATCCTCGCGGTCGCGGGATTTCCAGGCGATGGATATCTTCGTCGGTGTCGCCGCCTTGGACCTTCACCCGCCTTCGACGTGAGCCACTTCGACCCGAGCTGGTGCGCGCGGATCAACGCGCATCGCCGTCCGTCCGAGCCGGCGGCGGATCCGCCCGCACCGCCGCCCCAAGCCCAGCCGGAGGCGCCGTCCGGGATCGCCGCGGGATCGCCGTTCAAGGTGCGCGAGATCCCGAAGGAGCACCTGTGCGAGATGTGTGGAACGATGATGTACGACCACAACTGCAAGATCGTTTGCCCCAACTGCGGCTACAAACGCGACTGCAGCGATCCGTGACCTGTTTCGGACTGCGAAAGGGATGGTGGTGTGGCCTTCAGTGAGTCCGTTGCGTCTATCTGCTGTGGGCGCTATGTTCACTAGCTCTGCCGCGATCGTATGACTTCGGCTCGGTGCGTCGGCCAAAACAAGGAAGGCCACCCGCTGCAATGGCGGGTGGCCTTCCTACCCCGGCATAACCAACCGCTGACCCGGAGGCCATTGCCGCGGCGATTACGAATCGGGGAATAACGCTCACAATATAGTGACTCGGATGCCTTCCGCGCAACCTCCAATCCTTAGCCTGGCCGTACTCCACCGAGGGCTTTCACGGCAGCGCCTGGATTCGTACCGGCACGTGATGGACCAGGATGAAGCCGACCACGTGGCGCGTTACCTGTGGAACATGGCTCTCAGCGGTACTCTCCAGTCCGTATTGAGCGTATTCGAGATTACGTTGCGGAACGCAATCTTCAATACCTCGGTCAAGCTGGTGGACACGACCAGGTTGCAGATGCCTGACATCCCATGCTGGTTGGATGCTCGGAATTCAACGCTGTTGTACGCCGACGAGGCTGCGGAAGTACAACGAGCGAAGATGTACCTCAGCAACGACCCCGATCGGAGGACACCGGGCCACCTGGTGGCAAAGCTGCCTTTTGGTTTCTGGGTGCAACTCACGGCTCGCGTCTACAATGAGCTACGCGACGATGGACCGAAGCTTTGGCCCAGGGGACTCCCTTACGTGTATCCGAACAAGTGGCCCGTTGGCTCCAGGAAGGTCGTGCCTGATCATCTCGACCGGGAGATGATCTTCAGTCGACTCCACGAAATTCGTAAACTACGGAACCGCATCGCACACCATGAACCCATCTGGGAGCTCGATCTTCGCGCCGAGTACGACAACGTGCTCGAGGTTTTGGGCTGGATGAGTTCCAAGATCGTCATGGCTGTCAACGCTCTGGATTCTTTTCCGGCTGTGCTTGCCGCTGGACCCCAAGCGTACCGCGTAAATGCTGAGACTCTTCTGCTTGGCGGACCCGCTCCCGAAAGCGAGCACACGGTTGGGTCAGAATGATCTGGGTCTGGGCGGTTCCACGCGATGCATCTTGATGTCCTCAACGAACCCATCCTCGTAGCCGCCGGTTTTGCCGGGTCGCGGGGCACATTCATCCCAACGGCCGAGTCCGATCAGCCGAGGCACCGCCCGCGGACAGTGCTGCGCGGAACGGGAGGCGATCCGCGACAGTCATCTCTCCCCCTCGCCACTGCCCACCGTCGGTGCACATGCACGTTGCCGTGGCCCGGCGCATGCGCGTAGGATGGGAATCCGTTCCAACGAACAGATTTCGATCACCCCACCGCCGCGAGAGACGAGCATGCGCCGCGAGGTCCTGATGCTGAGCACGATGTTCTTTGCCGCGGGGTGCGCGGGCGGTCACGGCGGCGCCATCCCGGCCGACACGGCACACGTGAACGCCATGTCGCACGAGCACGCGGGCGAGACGCCCACCCCCAACGCCAGCGCCGCCGAGCCGCGCGTGCCGGTGACCGGGCAGGAGGTGGCCTACGGCACCGTGGGCGGACGGGAGGTCCGCGGGTACATGGCGTTCCCCACCGCGGCGGGGGCGAACGGGGCGCTGCCGGGGGTGCTGATGATCCACGAGTGGTGGGGGCTGAACGAGAACGTGCGGATGATGGCGCGCCGCCTGGCGGGCGAGGGGTACCGCGTGCTGGCGGTGGATATGTACGGCGGGCAGGTGGCCACCACGCCCGAGCAGGCGCGGCAGGCCATGATGCAGGTGATGCAGAACCGCCCCGGCGGCATCGAGAACCTGCGCGCCGCGGCCGACTTCCTGCGCGGGCGCGGCGCGGCGAAGGTGGGCGTGATCGGCTGGTGCTTCGGCGGCGGGTGGTCGCTGCAGACGGCGCTGCAGCTGAGCGACCGGACCGACGCGGCGGCCGTGTACTACGGCCAGCCGGTGACCGAACGCGCCGAGCTGCAGAAGCTGGATGACCCGCTGATCGGCTTTTTCGGCACCGCCGACACGGGGATCCCCGTGGCCACCGTGCGGCAGATGGAGCAAGAGCTGAAGTCGCTGGGGAAGAACGTGGAGTTCCACTACTACGAGGGCGCCGCGCATGCCTTCGCCAACCCCTCGGGCCAGTCGTACAACGAGGCGGCGGCGTCGGACTCGTGGCGGCGCACCGTCGATTTCTTCGCGCGGACGCTGAAGTCGTAGCCGCGGCGGACGAATCGTCCACGAACGAAGGCCGGGCTGCGGCGTGAGCGCCGCAGCCCGGCCTGCGTTTGATCTTCCGTCACGTGTCAGCGCCGGTTGGCCGACGGCGGATGCTCGGCGGGGACGCGGCTGCGGAGGGCCAGCACCTCGAGGCGGGCGCTTTCCAGCACCATCAGACCCATCAACCCCGCGATCGTGGCGCAGGCGCCCAGGGCGAACCAGGGGCTGGGCGCGACCGTCGCCACCAGCGCCCCGCCGCCCACCGCGAGCGAGACGAACAGCGCGATCAGGCTGGCCTGCCAGGCGGCGCCCGCGGGGCTTGCCAGCCGCCGCAGCAGCGCATCGTACACGGGCGTGACGAACGCACGCCGCAGCGGCGAGAAGAGCCAGCCCAGCATCCCGCCCGCCAACCCGCCCAGCACCTGCCAGAGCGCCTCGCCGGCCAGCCACGCGATGGCGCAGGCCACCGCGCCCACGATCCAGAGGAACGTGCTCATCAGGCCACCCGTGGGCGGGCGCGGTCAGCGCGTGCGGGCCTTGAGTGCGCGGAACTCGCGCACGAACGCCCGCGCGTCAGCCGGGGAGAAGCTGGCCATCAGGTCCGTGCCGTTCACCTCGGCCTTCTCGAAGACGCGGTCGCCGTCCTCGGTCACCATCACCAGCCGGCCGTCGCGGTAGTCCACCGAGCGCAGATCGTCGATCGGCACCTCCACGCTGCGGCGCAGCAGGTTCTCCACGCTGCCGCGGACGGCGGACACGATCATCGACGCCAGCACGCCGTGGTTCTCGTGGTCCGCGTCGCGGTCCATGTCGCGGCGCATCTCGCGCAGGGTGTGGTCGGTGAGCTGCAGCGCCACCACGTCGCCCGTCAACACGAACGCGGCCACGTCGTTGGTGGTGGTGATGAACGCGCGGGCGTCACGCACGGAGTGCCGCGGCCCGGGGCGCGCCACGTCGCCGCCGTCGATGTCGCCGATCTCCACGTGCGAGCCGTGATGGCGCTGGGCCACCGCCTGGTGCGCGGGGAGAACGAGGAGGGCGGCCAGGGCGAGGGATGCGAGCTTCATGGGAGAGACCTGCAAGGTTGGTGGGGGGAGGTTCCGTGTTCCCGGTCCCCTACGCCGCTCCCGCGCCCCAGGTTTCAGCGCCTGACTGTAAGATCGCCGGGTCCGGCCCCGCACCGGCGGCTGAAGCCGCAGCAACGACTACGAGAAGCCTCGCAAACTGCGCGAGGCTCCACGGGCTCATCGTTCGTATCAGCCGACGGCGTGGATCGATTCGATCTCCAGCGCGCGGGGCGAGATGAGGAGCGGGCCATCGATCCACACCGGCCACCAGGCGTTCGCCATGACGAACATCGGATTGCGGGGGATGCCGCGCCGGAACTCCATCATCTTCACGCCGTCCACGTGAAAGCGCGCGAGATCGATCGACCACTCGATGGTGTAGAGATGGAAACCGGCGGATGGATCGAACGGGAGCGTTCGCGTCTCGGTGTTCGTCTGCTCGCCGGCCACCCACGTGGTGAACATCACGCGGCGGCTGCCGTCGTTGAAGAGCTCGATGTCGATCTCGTCATTCCCATCTTCCACCCCTTCGTAGAGGAAGAAGGCGGAGAGCGATCCCGGCGCCGGCGGCGTGCGCATCCGCGCTTCGTGGATGCCGGGGCCGTGGCGCGCGGCGGTGAGGATCTCGGCGCCGTTGTACGCGCCGGCGGAGAGCGACAGGGCCGCGGAGTCGCCAGCCATCGTCACGTTCGCCGCGCGGACGTGGCCGCGCCCCAGCGGGTGCTCGGCGATGGACCAGCCGGAGAACGAGGTGCCGGTGAGGGGCGGGATCATCGTGCTGGCGGAGCGGAGGATGAATGGGGTCGACGAGAGCGTACGCTGGGGCTTCGTCCATCCCCCGGCAAGGCGCCCTGGCTCGCACGCGGCGGCCAGGGGGGATAGCTTGTCGGCCTTCGCACCGCTTCTCCCAAGGGCCGCACCGATGACCGAATCCGCGCCGCGGGCACATCTCCCGAAGGCGATCCTGTTCGACCTGGACGGGACGCTGATCGACACCTTCCGGCTGTACGTGGAGAGCTACAGCCGCGCGCTGGAGCCGTTCCTGGGCCACGTGCCCACGCTGGAGGAGATCGCGGCGCACAACCCGTCGTCCGAGCGTCGCTTTCTGATCGAATGGCTGGGCGAGGCGGACGGCGCGGCCTGCCACGCCGCCTTCCGCGCGCACTACGCCGAGCTGCACGGCGCGTTCGCCGACGGGCTGTACGACGGCGTGCGCGAGATGCTGTCGATGCTGCGCAGTGCCGGGTATCCGCTCGGCATCGTGACCGGCAAGGGGCGCCACGCGTGGGAGGTGACCGAGCGGGAGATGGACCTGGGCGCCTGGGACGTGGTGGTGACGGATGACGAGATGCCGTCGCCCAAGCCCGCGCCCGAGGGGCTGCTGGCCGCCGCGCGGGCGTTGGGCGTGGACCCGGCGGAGCTGGTGTACGTGGGCGATTCGGTGGTGGACCTGCGCGCCGGGCGGGCGGCGGGGATGCGCACCGCGGCGGTGCTGTGGCCCAAGACGGGCGAGGGCGAGGCGGAACAGTTCGTGAACAGGACCCGGGAGCTGCGGCCGGACTGGGTGTTCACCCGGCCGGCCGAGCTGACCCGTACGTTCGTACGCTGGTGCTGAAGGATGGAGATGACGGAGCCAATGCGGGATATGCCGGACGCGCCGGTGCACGATGGCGAGGCCACCGGCTGGCGGGACTATATGATGACCGCCGAGGAAGGCCACACGGTGGTCGGCACGGTGAAGGTGCTGGAAGGGGTGGAGAGCCCGCAGCTGGGCAACCGGCGCGACCTGATGGTGTACCTCCCGCCCAGCTACGCGCGCGGTGACCGGCGCTACCCCGTGATCTACATGCACGACGGGCAGAACCTGTTCGACCGCGCCACCAGCTTCGGCGAGGCGTGGGAGGTGGACCAGACGCTGGAGGACGCCAGCCAGGAGGGGCTGGAGGCGATCGTGGTGGCCATCCCCAACATGGGCGAGCACCGCCTGAACGAGTACAGCCCCTGGCGCGACCCCGGCCACAAGCAGGGCGGCCGCGGCGACGACTATGCCGACTTCATCGTGCAGACGGTGAAGCCGGTCATCGACCGTGACTTCCGCACTCGCCCCGAGCGCGAGTCCACGGGCATCGCGGGGTCGAGCATGGGCGGGCTGATCAGCCTGTACGCCTTCTTCCGCCACCCCGAGACGTTCGGGTTCGCGGGGGTGATGAGCGCGGCGTTCTGGTTCGCCGGGCACGCCATCTACCGCTACGTGGAGGAGCGGCCGTTCGTGGGCGGGCGTGTGTACCTGGACGTGGGGACCAGCGAGGGGCCGCAGGAGGTGGCCGACGTGCGGCGGATGAAGACGCTGCTGGAGGGGAAGGGCTACCGCACCGGGCGCGACCTGCTGTTTTTCGTGGAGATGGGCGGGCAGCACAACGAGCGGGCGTGGCAGCGGCGGCTGCGGAAGGCGCTGCATTTCCTGCTCGACGTGCCGGCCAGGGAGGCGCCGGCGAAGCCGTTGGAGTTTTCGAAGTTGTAGCGCGGGGGAAGGTTCGGCTGAACAGGTGCGTGAGTGCGTGAGTGCGTGAGTGCGTGAGTGCGTGAGTGCGTGAGTGCGTCGAACGTCCGTGCGGGAGCGCGCCGTGTCGTGCTCCGGCGGCACCGCGCCCCCTCCGCTCGCTTAGGCTCGCACCTCCCCCGTACCGGGAGAGGTTGGATACGTCGGCGAGGGTGCGGGTGGGCGAAGGTGGTGTTGGGGGAATGAGACGAGCCCTCGCGGGAGATCCGCGGGGGCTCGTCTTTTACGCACCTCGCACCTCGCACCTCGCACCTCGCACTCAGGAACCGAGCGCGGCGTTCAGCAGCTCGTCGCTGCCGCCCTGGGGGGCGACCAGATCGGAGAGGGCGGGGGTGGTGGCTTCCAGGATCTGCTCCACCTGCTGGTGGTCGGCCTGGGTGAGCGGCTTCTCTTGCGGGCGCGTGAGCACCAGCGTCGCGCCGACGATCCCGGCGGCGGCGGCGAGTGGCACCAGCGCGCGCAGGGGACGCCAGCCGCGCGGCTGCGTCTTGCGCATCCGCGCCAGCGGGAGCTCGGCCTGCGCCGTCACCCGCGCGCGCAGGGCGGCGAAGTCGATCTCCGGCGCGTCGCCGTAGGTGTCGCGCAGCGCGGCGGCGAGCCGCGGGTCGCGCTCGAGGTTGTCCATCATGCACTCCTTTCATACGGCGCGAGCGCCTTCTTCAGCGTCTTGCGCGCTTCGTGAAGGTGCCAGCGCACCGTGGCGTCGCTGATCTCCAGGATCTCGGCGATCTCGGGGCCGGCAAACCCTTCCAGCTCGAACAGTTCCACGATCACCCGCTGCCGCTCGGGGAGCGCGTCCATCGCGGTGCGCAGGCGGCCCCGCAGCTCGGTGCGCTCGGCCTCGCGCTCGGGGCTGGGGCCGTGCGCGGCGGTGGCCTCGGGGATGGCCTCCACCGCGCGCAGCGAGCGTGACTTGCGGGCGTTGAGCCCCCGGTTCACCAGGATGCGGAAGAACCATGGCGCGAACGGCCGCCCGGCCTCGAAGGTGCCGATGCGCTGCAGGACGGCCATGAACGCCTCCTGCACCAGGTCCTCGGCGTCTTCCTTTTGCCCCATCAGCCGGTACGCCACCGCGAAGGCGCGCCGCATGTAGCGGTTCACCAGCGCGTCGAACGCCGCCGCGTCACCCGCGCGGACGCGCTCGGCCAGCACCCCGTCGTCATCCCCGGCGGGCCCGGCCTGGCGGCTTGCGAGCGGCACCACCGCGGCGGCGCCGGTGCCTCCGCTCACGGCCGGCCGCCCCAGCGCCCGCGCCGCATCGGGCCGCGCCGCCCCGCGCGATGCTCACGGACAAGCTCGCGCGCCCGGGCCTTCTGGCCGGGGGTGAGCACGGTGCCCGCCTCGCGCAGCGCGTGCCGCATGTTGCCGCGGATGCGCGCCACCAGCGGGCGCAGCGGCGGCGGCACCGGCGGCTCGCCCATGGCGCGGATGCGGCGCAGCTCGGCCTGGCGCTGCGCGGGCGTCATCCGCTCCAGTTCCAGGCGGCGCTGCTCGCGCCAGCGGCCGTATTCCTCGAACAGCTGGCGGCGGAGCGGCCGGTTGGTCTGCTCCAGCCGGATGGCGATCTGCCGCAGCCGCGCCACCTGCGGATCGGTGAGCTGCAGCTCGTCGCGCACGGCCATCAGCTGCTCCAGCGGGCGCAGCTCCGACTCGCGCAGCACCTGCAGCCCGGGCTGGCCGCCGGGCTCCGCCTGCGCGGCGGCCGGCGCCACGGCCAGCAGCAGCGCCGCAAAGGCGGCCAGCAGGGTGTGGATTCGCATATGGATCAACGTCTGCTTCATCTCTCGATTGCACCGCGGCGGCTGGACGGAAGCTGCCGGTCCGGCGCTCCGTCTACCGGTTGCTGATGATAGTACCGCCAGCCGGGCCGGAACGTTGGGTGCCCCGCGGCCAAGTCCATGCGGTGATACACACTTCGGCGTCCAGGGTGGCATCCGGCACCCGGCTGACACTCCCCCTGTGGCACTCCGCACCCTCACTCCCCACCGGCGGCTGAAGCCGCAGCAACGACTACGAGAAGCCTCGCAAACTGCGCGAGGCTCCACCAGCCTGGATCCGCGCGCTTACTTTATCTCCGTGGTTGCACGCAGCCTGGGGGGAGACTCGGGAGGGCATCCCGGCGCGTCCACGAAGCCATCGATCCAACGCCCGTCCGTTGTCCGGCACGGGCCGCGCCGGTATCCTACTCGCCCGTGAACGATCCGTCACCCGTGCCGACCGAGACGATGCCCGACCGCTTGACGATCTTCGCCATCACCGCGCCGGGGCTGGAGGCGCTCTGCGCGGCGGAGCTGCGGGCGCTGGGGATCACCGCCGCGCCGGAGCCGGGCGGCGTGGCGTGGGAGGGCACGATGGACGATCTGCACCGCGCCAACCTGTGGCTGCGCACAGCCAGCCGCGTCGTTGTCCGCGCCGCCGCTTTCCGGGCGCGCAGCTTCATCGAGCTGGAGCGGCACGGGAAGAAGGTGCCGTGGGAGCGCTGGGTCACGCGCGGCGCGCGGGTTCGGCTGCGGGTGACCAGCAAGAAATCGAAGCTGTACCACGAGGGCGCAATCGCCGAGCGCCTGCTGAACTTCATCGACGACCGCGTGGGCGGCATCGGCGCGGCCGAGGCGGTGAAGGGGGTGGAGGACGAGGACGTGGAGACCGGGGGCGAGCAGCTCTTCGTGGTCCGCGTGGTCCGCGACGAGTTCACACTCAGCGCAGATTCGTCGGGCGCGCTGCTGCACTTTCGCGGCTACCGGCAGGCGCTGGCGCGTGCGCCGCTGCGCGAAACGCTGGCCGCCGCCATGCTCCTGGGCGCCGGCTGGCGCGGTGATTCACCCCTCGTCGACCCGATGTGTGGGTCGGGGACGCTCCCCATCGAGGGGGCGCTGATGGCGCGGAAGATCGCGCCGGGGCTGGCCGGCGCCGCACGCGAGCCGCGCTGGTTCGCGTTCACCGCCTGGCCCGGGCACGACGCGGCTGGCTGGGAGCGAGTGGTCGATGAGGCACGCGACGCCATCCTCCCTGCGTCCCCCGTCCCCATCCTTGGCTCCGACCGCGACGCGGGCGCCGTGGAAGCCGCGCGCGCCAACGCTGCCCGCGCGGGGGTGGGGGATGACGTCACCTTCGCCCAGCGCCCCGTCTCGGCCATCGAGCCGCCGCCCGGGCCGGGGCTGCTGATCGCCAACCCGCCGTACGGCGTGCGCGTGGGCGAGAGCGACGCGCTGCGCAGCCTGTACGCCGCCGTGGGGAAGACGGCGCGCGCGAAGGCGCCCGGGTGGACGCTCGGGCTTCTTTCCGCGGACCGGAAGCTGGAGGGGCAGGTGGGCCTCCCCTTCACCGAGCGCTTCCGCACCAGCAACGGCGGCATCCCCGTGCGCCTCGTCACCGCCGAGGTTCCGTCGTGAGGGGTGCGAGGTGCGAGGTGCGAGGTGCGGGGTGCGGGGTGCGGGGTGCGGGGTGCGGCGTGCGGGGTGCGGGGTGCGGGGTGCGAGGTGCGAGGTGCGAAGTTGGCCGGCTGCATCTCGCCACACTGGAAATCCATCTGATCCTCAATCCGGGTGATCCGTGCCGAATTCACCTCCCTTAACCAAACTGTAGCGTGGAGGCTAAGTGTAGATCCTTCATTCGCTTACGCTCATTCAGGATGACACCGTCGGGGTTCCTGAGGCTGAGGACCAACAGAAATACCGAATGGGGAGAGTTGTTCCGCTGGTGAAGCCTCGCGCAGTTTGCGAGGCTTGTCGTCGTTGTTGCTGCGGCTTCAGCCGCCGGTCAGCGCCCCCGATGAATAGAAACGCAAACGGCCGGCGCCCTGTTCAGGCGCCGGCCGTCTGTCGATTCCAGGGCGAGCGTCAGCGGTTCGGTTCGCCGCGCTTGGTCCAGATCACCACCAGGCCGCAGCTGTTGCGGCTGGCCATGAACTGGGCGGGCACCTCGCTGGCGCCGCGGTACACCTCCACGCCGGAGATGTCCTGCGGCTTCACCATGTCGTCCAGCTCGTCGGTGGCGTTCACCGGCATGTTGTCGAGGATGATTGACGGCGAGCAGTTGGTGCCGCTGCGGGTGACGGCCAGCCGGTAGCGCGAACTCCCCGTGGGGATCAGCGTGACGCCCGGGATGGCGCGGAAGATCTCGGTGGTCTGCACCGCCATCCGCCGCTCAATGTCGGCCGCGGTCATGAACCGGCCGAAGCCCATCTTCTCGCGGTCGTAGAAGCCCTCGCGCTCCAGGTCGGTGCGGCGCGCCGGCTGGCTGCGCCCGATCACCGTGAGCGAGTCGAGCGCCACCTCGCCGTTGGCAAGGCCGGTGCTGAGCGGAATGTCCACCTGCACCGTCTGGCGGATGTCGATCTGCAGCGCCTGGGAGTTGCGCGTGGTGTAGCCGGCCATGCTGGTACGCACCCGGTACGTGCCCGGCTGGCGCAGCTCGAACGCCACGAAGCCATCGCCATCGCTGCGGGCGCGCTGCACCACGCGGTTCTGGTCGTTGATCAGCTCGACCGTGGCGCCCTTGAGCGGCTGGCTGGTGGCCTGGTCGATCACACGGCCGCCAAAGATCTGCGCCGAAAGCGGGCGGGCCAGCAGGAGTGCCGCGGCGGCGACCAGCAGGGCGGACCATCTGGGCTTCATGCGTACTCCCGAAAATGCGGAGAGGTGGGCTGCCGACACGGGCCGGAGCGTGCAAGCCGCGCCCCGGCAGGGGCTTGGGATGTCCTTCGTACGTCACAGAGGGGTGCGGGGTTCCCTTCGGAGCCTCACCGCGCGCCCGCCACCGCCCGCCAGAGCGCGGCCGAGATCTCGCGCCCCACCGGCGCCGCCGACTCGGGCGACACGAAGCCGCGGGTCATCACCACCAGCACGTAGGGCTCGCGGCCGGCGGGGTACACGATCGCCGCGTCGTGGGCGATGCGCGTGATGGAGCCGGTCTTGTTGGCGGTGCGCGTCCCCGCCGGCACCCCGGCGGGGATCATCTCGGTGAACTCCTGCCGCCCCAGGATCTCGGCCATCTGGCGGCTGGCCGCGGGCGAGGCGGCACGCGCGCCCGCCACCGCCTCCATCACCCGCATCAGCGCGTAGGCCGAGGTGGTGTTGTTCATCCCCGCGCGATAGGCCGGGCCGTCTTCCACGCCGCGCAGCACGTGCATCTCGCCCGCGCCGATCGCCGCCATCGTCCGCTCGATGCGGCGCGGGTCGGCCAGGTCGATCAGCAGATTGGTGGCGAGGTTGCTGGAGCGGGTGATCATCCGCTCGACCAGCTCGCGGATGGGCACGCGCTGGCCCAGGCGGTGGTAGAGCGTGGTGTCGCTGTCGTCGGCTCGGTCGAGCGCGTAGGTGCTCCCGTCGGCGATGCTGCGGAAGGCGTTGCGCACCTCCACCGAGTCGTCCAGCCGCAGCTCGCCGGCGTCGGCGCGGCGGAACAGCTCCATCATCACCGGCACCTTCATGGTGCTGGCGGCGTGCAGCGGGCGGTGCGCGTCCACCAGCAGCGAATCACCGGTGCGCAGGTCGCGGAACGCCACCGACACCTCGGCCGTGTCGCCCGCGTGCCGCCGGATGATCTCGCGCACCTCGCGCTCCACTCCGGCCAGCCGCGGCGACGTGGCGGACGCGGGCACCGTGGCGGACGATGTTGACGACGGCGCGGGCGACGAGGCCGGCCGCGTGCACGCCGCGAGCGCGGCCAGGGCGAGTGTCACGACGATGGGGAAGGTGCGTCTCATCGGATCGGGCGGAGAGGTGCGGGCGGGCGCGGGCGCGTCAAGGCGATGGACGCGCGGTTCGCGGCCGGGTGGCCTTCGAAAGTATCAGCCGAGGTCATCACGCTCCAGCACCCTGCCTCTCAGCGGATGATGTCGCGGTGGAGGGAATGCAGTCGGGCGCCGCGCGAGCCGCGGCGGTGTCGCCACGAAAGAAGAGTGCGTTGATTGGGACCCAGAGCACCAGAGGACCAGGGCACCAGGGGGCCCGAGGGTTGGAGGGGTCGGCGACGAGCCCTCTGGCTCTCGGGTCCTCGGGGTCCTTGGGATGAACAATCATCGGCGGATGACGCGGGTTGCCTCACGGGCACCTAGCTTCAAGCCGCGTCCGTAGATAGGTTCCTCCCTCACACGCTCCCCGGTACCGCCGCCCCGATTCAAGACGCAGCCCGCGAGCACATGAGGTTCGAGCCGGACCCCCGTTTCACCTTCGAAAGCTTCGTGGCCGGCCCCGGCAG
>DASSJS010000077.1:0-9606 GCA_035691085.1 Longimicrobium sp. | reverse complement strand
CGAGCTGGAGCTGATCGAGCGGAGCGGCTGGCGGGCCTTTCCGCCGCGCCTGCCGCACCAGCCCATCTTCTATCCCGTGCTGGACGAAGGATACGCGGTGCAGATCGCGCGCGACTGGAACACGAAGGACGCCGCCAGCGGCTTCGTGGGCTACGTCACCCGGTTCCGCGTGCGCAGCGGCTTCGCGGCGCGCTACCCCGTGCGGGTGGCCGGCGCTCGCGCGCACCGCGAGCTGTGGGTGCCCGCCGAGGAGATGGACGACTTCAACGCGAACATCGTCGGCCCCATCGAGGTGGTTGCCGAGTTCCGCGGCAACGCGGCGTAGCGGCCGGGCGGAGGTACCTCGGACGGCACCCTGGACGGCCGGGCCTATTCGGGGCCCGGCCGCGCTCGTTTGCGCCCGCCTCTTGCCGGAACCGCGTCGCATCGATCTAATCCCCCTCGATCCATAGGTTTTGCCGAGGGATGAAGAGGAGACCGTGGAGCCTGAGGGACTGGCCCGCGCGGCCGAGTGGCTGGCGGGCGCGGAGCGCGTGGTGGTCTCCACCGGCGCGGGGATGAGCCGCGAGAGCGGCATCCCCACCTTCCGCGATGCAATGGAAGGGCTGTGGGCGCGCTTCGACCCGCAGGAGCTGGCCACCGAGGAGGGCTTCCGCCGCAACCCGCGCCGCGTGTGGAGCTGGTACGCCTGGCGCCGGAAGAAGGTGATGGAGGCCCGGCCGCACCCCGGCTACTTCGCGCTGGTGGAGCTGGAGTCGCGCGTGCCGTCGCTGGCGGTGGTGACGCAGAACGTGGACGGCCTGCACGCCGCCGCCGGCTCGGCCGACGTGGTGGAGCTGCACGGCAACCTGCGGCGGGTGAAGTGCCTGGACCGGCACCACCCCTTCGCCGGCGATCTCCCGGACGCCGGCGACGGCGAGGCGGAGCGCGATCCGCCGCCCTGCCCCGTCTGCGGCTCGCCGCTGCGGCCCGACGTGGTGTGGTTCGGCGAGATGCTGCCGGAGCGGGCGGTGGAACGCGCCTGGGCGCTGGCGGCGGAGTGCAGCGTGCTGCTGCTGGTGGGCACGTCGGGCACGGTGTGGCCCGCGGCCGAGCTGCCGCACGTGGCGCGGCGGGCGGGCGCGCGGGTGATCGAGGTGAACCCCGAGCCCAGCGAGCTGACCGCGGTGGCGGGCGTGTTCCTGCAGGGCCGCGCGGGCGAGGTGCTTCCCGCGCTGGTGCGGGCGGTAACGGAACGAACGAAAGGAAACGGATGACGGGAATCGACCATCTGATCGCCAACAACCAGGCGTGGGCGCGCCGCACCGTGGAGCGCGACCCCGAGTTCTTCTCGCGGCTGGCCAGGCAGCAGAGCCCCGAGTACCTGTGGATCGGCTGCAGCGACAGCCGGGTGCCCGCCAACGAGATCGTGGACCTGCTCCCCGGCGAGCTGTTCGTGCACCGCAACGTGGCCAACGTGGTGGTGCACACCGACCTCAACTGCCTGTCGGTGATGCAGTTCGCGGTGGAGGTGCTGAAGGTGAGGCACATCCTGGTGGTGGGCCACTACGGCTGCGGCGGCGTGGAGGCGGCGCTCGTCAACCGCCGCCTGGGGCTGATCGACAACTGGCTGCGCCACGTGCAGGACGTGGCCGAGAAGCACCGCGCCGAGCTCGACTCCATCGCCGGCCAGCGGGAGCGCGCGGCGCGGCTGTGCGAGCTGAACGTGGTGGAGCAGGTGGCCAACGTGGCCGCCACCACCGTGGTGCAGAGCGCCTGGGACCGCGGCCAGGAGTTGACCGTGCACGGCTGGGTCTACAGCCTCGAAGACGGCCTCGTCCGCGACCTGGGCGTTTCGCGCAACGGGTGAAGCCGGGTACTGGAAACGTTCCTTTGCGTCCCTATGTGCTCTTGGAGCATTGGATGATTATGTTTGTAGATACACTTTCTACCGGAGCGAGCACATGGCAAGCGCCCTGAGCGATCGGCCGTACCGGGTCGACCTGAATGGAGACGAGATTCTCGTTCGCCTCAACGCGAGCGTGATGAGCCGTGAGGAAGTATCCGACCTGCTCGACTACATCTTTCTGGAAAAGGTCCGGCGCCAGGCTTCTCTCAGCCCGGAGCAAATCGCCGAGTTGGCGGACGAGGTAGACCGCGCGACAGCCAACCGCCTTCGCCCGATCATCGACGAAAAGCTTCGTGGCCGCTGACGAGCTTCCAATCATCCTCGACACCAATATTCTCTTTTCCGCGCTCCTGGCGGAGAAGTCGAGGATCACCCACGTCATCCTCTTCTCTCATCTCCAGTTCTTCGTTGGAGAGTGGGCACTGGTCGAGCTATTCGAGCACAAGGAGAGAATCGCCAGAATCTCGCGTCTGGAGCCAGACCTTCTGCTTGAGGCGCTTCACAAGATCCTCCGCAAGGTCAGCTTCTACAAAGAAGACTTCATCGGTGAAGAGCACTGGCGAACAGCCCGTGAGCTTTGCGCGGACGTGGATCCTGACGACGAGCGGTTCATCGCCCTCACACTGGCGCTCGACGGGCTGCTCTGGACTGGCGACAAACGGCTCCGTCGAGGTCTGGAAGCAAAGGGGTTCGACCGCTTCTTCTCGCCCGACCAGGAATGACAACGGACCCGCTCGCGCGGGTCCGTTTGCATTGGCGGAGCTAACGCCGAAATGGCCGCCGTTGAAGTCCGCGGCGGGCGGACTGTGTGCCGTTGCAGCCGAGACTTCGGTCGCATATCCGCCTTCATATCGCGCCTCCGCACCTCGCCCTCACTCCGCCACCACAATCTTCGGCCCCGCGTCGTGATCCGGCACCGGCAGCGGGTCGCTGGCCTCGGAAAGGATGATGGTGCCGGTGTCGGGGAAGCGGTAGAAGCGGTCGAACAGCACCTGCAGCACCACGGCCACGGGCACCGCCAGCAGCGCGCCCATGATCCCCTTTGCCTCGGCGCCGATGAACAGCGCCAGGATGATGGTGAGCGGGTGCAGCCCCACCGCGTTCCCCACCACCTTGGGATACAGTACGTGGCTCTCCACGTTCGCCACGATGATCTCCAGCACCAGCACCGCCACCGCCAGCCACGGCGAGATGCTGAGCGCCACCAGCATGGCGATGGCCGTGACCACCGCCCCGCCCACGTAGGGGATCAGCTCCAGCACCGCGCCGGCCACCCCCAGCGACAGCGCGAACGGCACCCCCAGCAGCGCCAGCCCGATCCCGAACGCGGTGCCGAAGAACACGCCCACCAGGATCTGCGCGCGCACCCAGTGCCCCAGCCTGCCCGCCACCTCGCGCGAGATCTCCATCACCGCCGGCCGCGCGCGCGGCGAGAAGAAGCGGGCGATGAAGCGCGGGGCGAAGTTGGCGTCGGCGCTCAGGAAGAATCCCACCACCAGCACCAGCAGCGAGCTCACCAGCACCCCGGTCACCGCCTTCCCCACGTCCAGCATCATCCGCGGCACCTCCGACACCACCGAACCGATCTCGTCGGCCAGCCGCCGACCCAGGTCGGCCATGTTCACCCGGTCCAGCCCGGGAACGTTCAGGTGCTGGGGCAGGTTCACCACCTGCTCGGCGATCCGCGGCAGGCTGTCGGCGAGCTGGCCGCTCTCTTCCACCAGCACCGGCACCAGCAGCGCCACCACCAGCATCAGCACGCCCAGCAGCGCCAGGTAGATGATGAAGATCCCCAGCGAGCGCGGCAGCCTCCACCGTTCCAGCCGGTCCACCAGCGGGTCGATCCCCACGGCCAGCAGGATGGCCAGGAAGAGGATGAACAGGATCTCGCTGAACCCGGCCACCACCCACACCAGCGCCGCCGCGGCGAGCAGGATGGCGATGGCGCGGCCGGTGATCCGGATGTTGACGACCTGGGGAATCATGGGATCGGGGCGCGTCGGGACGAGGAGAGATGCGGCGGTGGGTGCCGTACGGTAGTGTACGGCGGGCGCGCGGAACAGATTCACAACTGGGACTGTCCATACTACGCACAAAATCCATTTGTGTTCATTTTGTTGACTTGCTGCTGTGATTCGTTAGAATCGCTGAATGAGACGGCCTCGCGTATATGTCGAAACCACACTTCCGAGCCTGTACCACGACCGTCGTGATTCGCCGGCGGTGCGGGAGATGCGGGAGACCACACGCAAGTGGTGGGCGTGGAGCTCCGCGGGTTTGTGGCCGTGGACGGTCCGGCCGCCCCTTACCCCTCGTCCAGGCGCTTCCCGATCTCGCGGACCAGCTCCTCGTCGCTCATCGAATCTTCCCAGCCGGCGGCGGAAACACCTCGCTAACCCGAGAGGAGATCCATCTCCGCAGGATTTGCAAACGGTTCGGAGCCGTTCCACCCAAAATTCTCACACCCGAGGAGTTTCTGAGGAGGTACGAATGAAGGAAAGCGACTAGGAGGATGCGCTGGAGGAAGTGCGCGAGATGAAGCGACGTGCATCGGAGCCGTTCCAGCACGACGCCGAGAAGTACGGGGCGTTCCTGATGGAGTGGCAGGAGCAGCTGCCGAAGCGTCACGCACCTCGTGACCAGCCCTCCGAGCGCCCGGCCGCCTGACACGCCGCGCCGAGGCGTATCACCGCGAGGTCGGATACGACGCGCGTAGCCGGTGGCTGCGGGTGCCGCCGGAGCGCGCGCACGGGATCCGGCTGGAGCTGCTCCAGCCGGATCGAGAGATATGACAGGAGTGGGGGAGCTACGCGCCGGGGAGGTCGGTGATCCAGAGCGGCGGGGTGGTGCCGCGGCGGCGGTAGAAGTCGGATGCGCGGGTGGCGGCGGCACGCATCAGCTGCGCGCGGTCGTCGTCGGTCAGGCCGGGGAAGAGGCGGTCGTACATCCGCTCGGCGGCGGGGAGCGTGGGCTCGCCCTGCACGGGCGGCTGGCCGGTGTACCAGTCCAGCAGCTTCTTGCGCGTGCCGG
This sequence comes from Longimicrobium sp., assembly GCA_035691085.1. GTDB lineage: Bacteria > Gemmatimonadota > Gemmatimonadetes > Longimicrobiales > Longimicrobiaceae > Longimicrobium. The sequence goes on along the minus strand of DASSJS010000077.1, from coordinate 4,688 downwards.
CGCGCGGGTTGGACCCGTTGATGAACTTCAGCAGCCCCGCGGGCGACAGGCCGATCTCGTCGCCCAGGGTGTGGAGCGACGCGCCGGAGACCTCCCACGCGCGGCGGACGGCGGCGCGCAGGACGTCATCGCTGGGAACGGCCTTGCCCGGGGTGCCCATCAGGGCACCCCGGCCGGAAGCGCCGTCCGGCGTGAACCATGTTCACAAACGATTCGGTTACACTCGGTAGCTTATGGGCCGCCGGTCGCGACTGCAAGTGTCAACTTGTTGATTTTGCGAGGCGCTGTCTGGAATCGAGTCGCGCGGCCCGGTTCTGGCACCCCGCCGCGCCCATCCGCCTTGCCCATTACCGTCACAGGAGGCCCGCCGTTGCCGCGCGAAGTACGAGACGACCAGGGGATCACGTGGAGTTGCATCGAAGCATACGCGGGCCTGTCGGGTGACGCGGGCGACGCGGCCCGCGCCGAAGGCTCCGGCGAGCGCTACCGGGTGATCTGCACCCCCAGCGGCGGCGCCCGGTCGGTGGAGCTGGAGCTTCCCGCCGGCTGGGAAGATTCGATGAGCGACGAGGAGCTGGCCCGCGAGATCGGGAAGCGCCTGGACGAGGGGTAAGGGGCGGCCGGATCGTCCACGGCCACACCGGCGGCCGCCCGCGCCCCGCGCCCCGGCGGTTCATCTCCCGCGCGCGGCCCCGCGGCGGCCGTCGGCTGATTGATTCGCTCCGCTGCGGGCGGTATCGTACGTTTCCTGGCGAAGTTCCCACCGCTCGCCGAGCCCGTCCGGCCGGGCGCCCCCCGGCCCGTTCGCCAACACTCGATCCCCGTCGTGCCCATGTTCCGGAGGTCCGCCCCCGTCCTCGCCGCCGCGCTCCTGCTTGCCGCGCCGGCCCACGCCCAGCGCGAGCGCGCCGGCCTGCCGCCCTTCCGCGGCGCCGCCACGGTCCCCTTCGACACCGCCTTCCCCGCGCCCGCCCTGCGCGCCCGCAGCATCGGCCCGGCCATCATGGGCGGCCGCGTCGCCGACATCGAATTGGACCCGGCCGACCCCTACACCTTCTACGTGGCCCTGGGCACCGGCGGGGTGATGAAGACCACCGACAACGGCGGCACCTGGTCGGGGATCTTCGAGCACGAGAAGGTGGCGGCCATCGGCGACATCGCCGTGAGCCCCTCGGACCCCAAGACGGTGTGGGTGGGCACGGGCGAGGCGAACGACCGCAACAGCGTGAGCTGGGGCGCCGGCGTCTATCGATCCACCGACGGCGGCGACCACTGGACGCGGGCGGGGCTGGAGAACACGCGCTCCATCGCCCGCGTGATCGTCCATCCCACCGACCCGCGGACGGCGTGGGTCGCGGCCGTGGGTGACGTGTGGAGCCCCAGCGAGCGCGGGTGCTACCGGACCACCGACGCGGGTGCCACCTGGCGAAAGACGCTGGGGGCGCCGGCGCCGGACGACATGAAGGTGGGGTGCGGCGACATCGCCATCGACCCCAGGAACCCGAGCGTGCTGTACGCGGCGCTCTACGCGCGGCGGCGCACGCCCTGGTCGTTCGTCGCGGGGCCCGACTACACCGGCGGGCGTGACCTGGGCGGTATCTTCAAGAGCACCGACGGCGGCGTCACCTGGCGCAAGCTCACCAACGGGCTCCCCACGGGCACCGGGCGGATCGGGCTGGCGGTGTACGCGAAGGACCCGCGCATCGTGTACGCCGTGGTGCAGAGCGACGCGCGCGGCACCAGCAACATCGACGACGTGCACAGCAAGGCCGGCGGCGTGTTCCGCAGCGACGACGCGGGCGAGCACTGGACGCGGATGAGCGACCTGGACCCGCGCCCCTTCTACTTCTCGCAGATCCGCGTGGACCCCGAGAACGACAAGCACGTGTACGTGCTCGGCTTCATGTTCCACGTCAGCGACGACGGCGGGCGCACCTGGCGCGAGGACCGCTTCAAGAACGTGCACAGCGACCTGCACGCCCTGGCCATCGACCCGCGCCGCCCGGCGCGCCTGCTGCTGGGCACCGACGGCGGCGTGTACCAGAGCTACAACGCCGGCGAGGGATGGAACTTCCTGAACAACTTCGCGGCGGGCGAGTTCTACCGGATCAACGTGGACCAGTCGGTACCCTACCGCATCTGCGGCGGGCTGCAGGACAACCTGAACTGGGTGGGCCCCAGCGCCACGCGCAGCAAGGAGGGGATCACCAACGCCGACTGGACCAACATCCAGGGGGGCGACGGCTTCTACTGCTTCTTCGACCCCACCAACCCGCAGGTGGTGTTCGCCGAGTCGCAGAGCGGCTACGTGCACCGCTACGACCTGCGCAGCGGCGCGGTGAAGGAGCTGCGCCCCGAGCCGGCCGAGGGCCAGGCCGGCTTCCGCTTCCACTGGAACTCGCCGCTCGTCCCCAGCCGGCACGATTCGACGGCCTTCTACCTGGGCGGCAACCGCGTCTTCCGGCTCACCGACCGCGGCGAGAGCTGGCGCGCCATCTCGCCCGACCTTTCCGCGCGGCTGGCCGACCGCATCCAGGCCACCGGCAGCGGCGCCGAGACCTACGGCGTGGTCTACACCCTGGCCGAGAGCCCGGTGCGCCGCGGCGTTCTGTGGGCGGGGACCGACGACGGAAAGGTGTGGATGACCGAGGACGAGGGCGGCCACTGGAACGACCTGACCGGCAACCTCCCGGCCGCCGTGCGCGGCGAGTGGATCAGCCGGGTGGAGGCGGGGCACTTCGACGCGCGCGTGGCCTACCTGGCCGTGGACGCGCACCGCAGCGGCAAGTTCGCGCCGTACGTCTATCGCACGGCCGACGGCGGGCGCAGCTGGGAGAGCATCGCCGGCAACCTCCCGGCGGACGGGCCGGTGAAGGTGGTGCGTGAGGACCTGCAGAACCCCAACCTCCTCTTCGCCGGCACCGAGTTCGGCCTGTGGGCGTCGCTCGACCGCGGGCGCAGCTGGCGGCGGATCGGCGACCTGCCCACCGTGGCCGTGGACGACATCCTTCTCCACCCGCGCGACCGCGACCTGGTGATCGCCACGCACGGCCGCTCGCTGTACGTGATCGACGACATCCGCGGCCTGGAGATGCTGGGCGACACCACGCGTGGCCGGGACGCGGTGCTCTTCCCCATCCGCCCGGCCACGGCGTTCGAGCCGGCGGCGGGGTGGGTGGAGAGCGGAGGGAACGCCCAGTTCCACGGCGACAACCCGCCCGCCGGCGCGCTGATCACCTGGTACCTCCGCCGCTTCACCGGCGGCGAGGTGAAGATCGCCATCACCGACGCGGGTGGGGCGCCGGTGGCGAACCTGACCGCGCCGGGCACGCCGGGCCTCAACCGCATCAGCTGGAACCTGAAGCGGACGCCCGACCTGCTCACCGAGTACGGCGGCGAGGGCTCCCGCTTCGTCCGCCCGGGCGTCTACACCGTCACGCTCACCCACGGCGGCGTGAAGGAGACACAGACCGTGCGCGTGGACGTGCTTCCCGGGATCGAGACGCGCTGATGGACGCGGGGCGGGCGGAGGGCGCGGACAGGCGGGCGGAGGCGTTCCGCGCGCTGGAGGCGATGCCGGGCACCTGGCGCGGCGAGGAGACCATCCATCCCGCGCCGTGGGACCCGGCGGGCGGGCGCGCGGCATCGCGGGTGGAGAACCGGATCGCGCTGGGCGGCCAGGTGCTGGTGCAGGACTACGAGCAGACGCGCGGAGGCGCCGCGCCGTTCACCGGGCACGGCGTGCTCCGCTGGGACGACGCCGCCGGCGAGCTCGTCCTCCACTGGTTCGACTCGCTCCGCACCGCCCCCGGCGAGTTTCGCGGCAGCTGGGAGGGTGGCACGCTCACCCTCCTTCGCCACACCCCCGGCTGGGCCCGCGCCCGCTGGACCTTCTCGGCCGATCGGTACAGCTACCGCATGGACATGTCGGCCGATGGGGAGACATGGCACCCGTACATCGAGGGCGAGTATACGCGCGAACGGTAGGGTTCCGAATGGGTGGATGCTCTAGCAGAATCGTACGATCAACCTGCGATTGGGGGTGTCCACGCTTACCACCGCCACACCGCTGCAGATGCTCGGGAGGATGCCGTGAAGGATCACGATCTCAGGGATCCGGCGCTCGAGGAGATCTGGGCCATCAAGGACCAGATTTCCGCCGAGTTCGATCACGATCCCGAGAAGCTCGCACGCTATTACATGGAGTATCAGAAGAAGTTTGGAGACCGCCTGGTCGCTCCTCCCGACAGAACGGAATCCCAGCGGCCCGCGGCCTGAGCAGGGACGCCGAAGGCGTTTCACCACCCGCGATGCCGGATCGCATCATCTTGGCTCCGCAGCCAAGCTACGGGTCGGTGGTCCCGATATCACCCGGTCATCTGGAGAGGATCGGATGAGCGAGCATGATGACGCCGTCATGGAGGTACGCAGAATCCGCGAACAAATCGCGGCGCGCTTCGGCAACGACGTCGACCGCTACGGCGAATACATCTCGGCATACCAGAAGAAGTTCGGGTTCATCGCGGATTCCGTTGCAGCAGGTCGCGCGCACCGATCCTGTCGACGAGTGGCTGCAGGCGGCGCTCGCGCTGAGTATCGAAATTTTTTTGGAAAGACCCTCCTCGCCTCCGCGGCCACTCACGGAAGGCCGGCTGTCTCAACGGATCGATCAGGGGATCACGAGGCGA
>DASSJS010000076.1:0-47197 GCA_035691085.1 Longimicrobium sp. | reverse complement strand
CGGCGCGCAGACGATGGAGGTGAGCCTCACCCCCACCGTCGCCAAGGACCGCGACGCCACGGGGAAGCGCGTGGCCATCGGGCGGGTGGGCGCGGCGCCGGTGGGGCCGAAGTACGTGAGCGAGCGGGTGGGCGCGGGCGAGGCGGTGGTGAGCGGCGCGCGGGCCACCTGGGGGATGGTCACCTTCGTCAGCGACATCCTGCGGCGGCTGGTGACCGGCCAGCTTTCGGCCCGCAACATGGGCGGCCTCCTCTCCATCGGCGAGGCGAGCGGCGAGACGGCGGCGCTGGGGCTGGAGATCTGGCTGGGGTTCCTGGCCGCGTTCTCGGTCAACCTCGCCGTCCTGAACCTGCTGCCGATCCCGATCCTCGACGGCGGGCACCTGATGTTCCTGGCGTTCGAGGCGGTGCGCGGGCGCCCGCTGAGCGTGGAGGCGCGGGTCCGGCTGTCGCAGGTGGGGCTGGCGATCGTGGTGGCGCTGATGCTGTGGGCCAACGGCAACGACGTGGTGCGCATCCTCTTCAACCGCTGATCTGGGGCTGTCCAGGGCAGGCGCGCTCCCGCGCAAGGCACCGCGGGAGCGCATCTGTTTCCGGAACCCGTCACAGTCCGGAACCGGGTGCTGATCCACGGACCCGCCCGAACCCCTGAGGTGTACATGAACCCCGGAACTCGCTAAATTACGGGGTTCCTCCGGAAAGCTCCCGGCACCCGCCCACGGGGCGCCCTCCTTCGGCCACACCGACACACCGCCACGCGATTCCATGCCTACAAGCAATACGTTGCAGCCAAAAGGCGAGCGGATGGATCAGACGGAGCTCGAGACCATCGAGCGTCTGCTCCTGCGGGAACGTGACAAGACCCTGCGCTCGCTGGGCCGTTTTGCCGAGCAGTCGAAGCAGACGCGTGACTCGGCCGACAACGACCTTTCGAGCTACTCGTTCCACATGGCCGACCAGGGTACCGACGCCATGGAGCGCGAGAAGAGCTTCCTGTTCGCCAGCAAGGAAGGGCGCTACCTGTACCGCGTGGAAGAGGCGCTGCGCCGCCTGTACAACAACCCCGAGGAATTCGGCGTCTGCCACAGCTGCAAGAAGCCGATCCCCTTCGCGCGGCTGGAGGCGCTCCCGCACGCCCGGTACTGCCTGGACTGCAAGATGAAGGAAGAGCAGGCGGCCTGACCCAACGGTCCTGCCGGCAGCCTTCTTCCGGAGACTGGAGCAGACGAGGGGCGGCATCCGCAACGGGGTGCCGCCCTTCTGCGTTCGACAGTTCCCCGGGCGGATGAATCCGCGGCAACCACGGCCCAAAGTCCGCCTTCGCGGACGCCCACACCACCATCGCTGCGATGGAGCCGCCGGGTCGCCCGGAAAATCTCCCCCTCCCCCGCGGAGCGCGGGGAGGGGGCCGGGGGGAGGGAGCCGCCGCGGCATGCACCGACGCCTGCCTCCCAGCACCCAGCACCCAGCACCCAGCACCCAGCACCCAGCACCCAGCACCCAGCACCCAGCACTCCGAACTCCCTTTCGGTTGCCGCCCGACCCCATGCGGGTTAGCTTTCTCGGGTTTTGCGACTGATGCGACCGATTCGAACCCTGGATTGGCCGACGCACGAACACGCGCTTATGCCGACGTACGAATATCGTTGTCCCCAGTGCGGGACTGACTTCGAGAAGTTCCAGAAGATGAGCGACCCGCCGGTCGCGCCGTGCCCCAGCTGCAGCGCCGAGGCCGAGCGCCGCATCAGCGGGGGCGCCGGGTTGGTGTTCAAGGGGAGCGGCTTCTACATCACCGACTATCGCGGCGACGGCTACAAGAAGGCCGCGCAGGCGGAAGGCGGTGGCTCGTCGTCCTCCTCCTCCGACTCGTCGTCCGGCTCGGGCGGAAAGTCCGAGTCGAAGACGGAGAGCGCGCCCGCGCCCAAGGCCGAGAGCAAGCCCGCGCCCAAGCCCAAGGCCGAGTGATGGCCCAGGAACAGCTCCTGGCCGAGCTCCGGCGCGTGGTGACGGAGATGGGCGCCGACGGCGATCACCCCGTCACCCTGGAGCGCCCGCGCAACCCCGAGCACGGCGACTGGGCCACCAACGTGGCGCTGACGCTGGCCAAGCCGCTGCGCAAGGCGCCGCGCCAGATCGCCGACGAGCTGGCCTCGCGGCTGAACGCGGCCGCCGCGGGCGTGAGCTCGGTGGAGGTGGCGGGGCCGGGGTTCATCAACTTCCGGCTGGCGGGTGACTTCTTCGCCGCCGGGCTCGCGGGGATCCTCTCCTCCGGCGACGCGTACGGCCGCTCCGATGCGGGTGCGGGGCAGGCCGTGGTGGTGGAGTTCGTGAGCGCCAACCCCACCGGGCCGCTGCACATCGGCCACGGGCGGCAGGCCGCGCTCGGCGACGCGGTGAGCGAACTGCTGGCGTGGGCCGGTTGGAAGGTGCACCGCGAGTTCTACTACAACGACGCGGGCGAGCAGATCATGCGGCTCGCGCGCTCGGTCTGGGCGCGCTACCAGCAGGAGGCGGGCGACGACGTTCCGTTCCCCGAGGACGGCTACCACGGCGAGTACGTCCGCGAGATCGCGCGCGAGCTGATCGCCGAGCACGGCACGCGCTGGAAGGGCGACGCGTCGGCGGAGGCGATGGACGAGATGCGGCGCTTTGCCGTCGCCCGGCTGCGCGCGGAGCAGAACGAGGACCTCGACGGCTTCCGCGTGCACTTCGACGAGTTCTTCCTCGAATCGTCGCTGTATGACTCGGGGCGGGTGGAAGACACCACCCGCCGCCTGCGCGAGACCGGCTACGTCTACGAGAAGGACGGAGCCGTCTGGCTGCGGACCACGGAGTTCGGCGACGACAAGGACCGGGTGATGGTGAAGTCGTCGGGGCATCCGACGTACTTCCTCCCGGACGTGGCTTATCACGTGACCAAGTGGGAGCGTGGCTACCACCGCGCCATCAACGTGCAGGGGAGCGACCACCACGGCACCACGGCGCGGGTGCGCGCCGGGCTCCAGGCGCTCGGCCTCCCCAAGGGGTACCCCGAGTGGGTGCTGCACCAGATGGTGCTGGCGCTGCGCGGCGGGCAGGAGGTGAAGTTCAGCAAGCGCGCGGGCGACTACTACACCATGCGCGAGCTGTACGACGAGGTGGGCGTGGACGTGGCCCGCTACTTCTTCCTGATGCGCCGCGCCGAGGCCCAGCTCCTGTTCGACATCGACCTGGCGCTGGAGCAGAGCGACAAGAACCCGGTCTACAAGGTCCAGTACGCCCACGCGCGGATGAGCAGCATCTTCCGCCGCGCCGGGGTCGATCCCGCGGCGCTGGACCCGTCATCGGCCGACCTGTCGCTGCTGGACGACGAGAGCGAGAGCGAGCTGGTGAAGCTCCTCCTCCGGTTCCCCGAGATCATCGGCGCCAGCGCCGAGCGGCACACGCCGCACGCGGTGTGCGAGTACCTCGAGGAGGTGGCCGCCGCCGTGAACAGCTGGTACCACGCGGGGAACCGCAACCCGGCGCTCCGGGTGATCGGCGACGAGGTGCCAAGCGCCACGTCGCGGGCGCGCCTGGTGCTGTCGCGCGCCGTGCAGATCGTGCTGAGGAACGGCCTGGCCGTGCTCGGCATCACCGCTCCCGAGCGGATGCAGCGCGAGGTGGCTGACGAAGCCGCTCTCGAAACCGCCTGACATCAATCAACCCAAACGAACTCAATGTCGATCCTGGTGGTGGGCAGCGTGGCCCTGGACACGGTGGAAACGCCCTTCGGGCGTGCGGACGACGCGCTGGGCGGCTCGGCCACCTTCTTCTCGGCCGCCGCGTCGCTGTTCGGGCCCGTGCAGCTGGTGGGCGTGGTGGGGAGCGACTATCCCGTGGACGCGCTGGGCTTTCTGGCCGAGCGCGGCGTGGACCTTTCCGGCGTGGAGAAGGCCGAGGGCGAGAGCTTCCGCTGGTCGGGCGTGTACAGCTACGACCTGAACAGCCGCGAGACGCTGGAGACCCGGCTGGGCGTGTTCGCCGAGTTCCAGCCCAAGATCCCCGCCGAGTTCCGTGACGCGGAGTGGGTGTTCCTCGGGAACATCGACCCCGAGCTGCAGCTGAACGTGCTGGAGCAGGTGCACGCGCCCAAGTTCGTGGCGTGCGACACCATGAACCTGTGGATCGACATCAAGCGCGAGGGGCTGCTCAAGCTGCTGGAGCGCGTGGACCTGCTGCTGGTGAACGACGCCGAGGCGCGCCAGCTGTCGGGCGAGCACAACCTGTCGCGCGCCGCGCGCTGGATCCTGGACCGCGGCCCGCGCTACCTGATCATCAAGAAGGGCGAGCACGGGGCCATCCTCTTCACCCCGCACACGGTGTTCTTCGCCCCCGGCTACCCGCTGGAAGAGGTGTTCGACCCCACCGGCGCGGGCGATGCGTTCGCCGGCGGCTTCATGGGGTACCTGGCCCAGTGCGGCAAGAGCGACGAGGGCGACCTGCGCCGCGCGGTGATCTACGGCTCGGTGCTGGGCTCGTTCGCGGTGGAGAAGTTCAGCGTGGAGCGCTTCCGCAACCTGACCGTGGACGAGATCGAGGAGCGCGTGCGCCACTTCCGCGAGATGACCACCTTCGAGCTGACGGTGGACGCCGGTGTCTGACCAGGCCGGCGGTCTCTCCTACGCCGCCGCCGGGGTGGACATCGACGCGGCGGCCACGGCCATGAAGGGCGTGGCCGCCCTCGTCCGTTCCACCGCCACCGCTGACACGCTGAGCGAGCTGGGCTCGTTCGGCGGGCTCTACCGCGTCCCGCGTGACGTGGCCAGCCCCGTGCTGGTCGCCAGCACCGATGGGGTGGGCACCAAGCTGAAGATCGCCTTCCTCACCGGGCGCCATGGCACGGTGGGCGAGGACCTGGTGAACCACTGCGTCAACGACATCCTGGTGCAGGGCGCGCACCCGCTCTTCTTCCTCGACTACGTGGGCGTCGGCCGGCTGGAGCCCGGCGTGGTCGAGGAGATCGTGAGCGGCGTGGCGCGCGGCTGCCGGGCCAACGGCGCCGCGCTGCTGGGCGGCGAGACCGCCGAGATGCCCGACTTCTACGCGCCGGGCGAGTACGACATCGCGGGGACCATCGTCGGCGTGGTCGAAGAGGGCCGCGTGATCGACGGCTCCGCGATCCGCGCGGGGGACGCCATCATCGCCCTCGCGTCATCCGGGCTGCACACCAACGGCTACTCGCTGGCGCGGAAGGTGGTGTTCGAGCGGATGGGGCTGGGCGTCGACGATCCGTTCCCGGACGAGGAGGGGTGCGTGGCCGACGTGCTGCTGCGCGTCCATCGCAGCTACCTGAAGCCGCTCTGGCCGCTGATCACGCGCGGCGAGATCCGCGGGCTGGCGCACATCACCGGCGGCGGGCTGATCGACAACGTGCCGCGCATCCTGCCGAAGGGCGTGGACGCGCGCTTCGACCTCTCGTCGTGGGCCGTGCCGCCCCTCTTCCGCGTCCTCCAGCGCGAGGGCGGGGTGGAGGAGCGGGAGATGTTCCGCGCCTTCAACATGGGCGTGGGGATGGCGGCGGTCGTCACGGCGGACCGGGCCGAATCGTTGGTTGGGGAACTGAACGCGGCGGGTGAGAGGGCATGGCTCGCCGGCGAGATCGTTCCCGGAGACGGCAAGGTGGTGCTGGGATGATGAACCGCGTGATGATGACGCTGGCCGCCGCGGCGCTGGCGCTCCCCGCGACGGCGGCGGCGCAGGCCGGCGGAACCAACCCCTGCGGCCAGCTGCCGCCGGGGCCGGACTGCGAGCTCACCTTCCAGGCGTTCCGCGCGGCGTACGCGCAGACGGGGATCCTCGCGGCGGGCGGCAACCCGGTGCCCGGCGTAGAGTCCACGCGCGGGATCACGCTGGGGATCATCCCGCGGACCACGGCCAGCCTGCGCGTCTCCGCCGCCCGCCAGTCGCTCCCCGACCTTCGCGACGAGACCTCGGGCGACGAGCGGAGCTCCATCGCCACCGCGATCCGGCTGGGGACGGCCACGCGGCTCTCCGAGGGCTTCTCCGTGGGCCCTGTGGGCGGCGTGGGCGCCATCGACCTGCTGCTCGACGCGGCGCTCCTCCCCGCCGCGGGCGAGAGCCACAACGCCGCGGCCGCGTTCGGCGCGGGCGCGCGCATCGGCCTGGTCCGCGAGACCTTCGGCACGCCGGGCGTGGCGCTGACCGGGATGTACCGCCACGTGGGGAAGCAGGAGTACGGCCACCTCTGCCCGATCTCGGACGTGGTGTGCGACGACCCCGGGCGCGGCGAATATTCGTTCGCGGTGAATGACGCCAGCGGGCGGCTGACCGTGGGGAAGCGGCTGGGGCCGGTGGGCGTGCTGGGGGGCGTGGGCGTGGACAGGTTCTCCACCAGCGGCGGCGTGATCCGCTTCTACCCCGCCACGCTGGAGCCCGTCCTCAGCGAGCGCGACGTGAAGCGGCACGACACGCGCTGGTCGTTCTTCGGCAACCTGTCGTACGGGCTGATCGTGGGCTCGCTGGTGGCCGAGGCTGGCTGGATGGAGGGCGGCGAGCCGAACCTGGTGATCGAGGGCGACCTTGGGGGATTCGAAGCGGGGAAGGGAACGCCGTACGGGAGCCTGGCGCTGCGCATCACGCTGTAGCGCGCCGGGGTGGACGGCGGTGATAGATTAGGTGCGATGCGGCGGGCGAGGGTTGACCTCGCCCGCGCTCGTTTCACCGGGAGGTGCGGATGACGGACGGCGAACTGCCCCAGGATCGCGAGTGGATGCGCCGCGCGCTGGCGCTGGCGCCGCGCGGGTGGGGCCGCACCGCGCCCAACCCCATGGTCGGCTGCGTGATCGTGCGCGACGGCGAGCTGGTGGGCGAGGGGTGGCACGCGGAGTACGGCCGGCCGCATGCGGAAGTGGAGGCGCTCGTCCGCGCGGGTGACCGGGCGCGCGGCGCGACCGCGTACGTGACGCTGGAGCCCTGCTCGCACTTCGGGAAGACGCCGCCGTGCACGCAGGCGCTGCAGGACGCGGGCGTGGCCCGCGTCGTCTTTGCCGCGGCGGACCCGAATCCGAAGGCTGCCGGCGGAGCCACGGTGCTGCGGGAATCCGGCGTCCAGGCGGTGGGCCCGGTGGACGAGCAGGGGAGCCGCGACGCCGATCCCATCTTCTTCCATCGCCACTCGCCGGAGGGCGCGCGGCGGCCGTTCATCGCGCTCAAGCTGGCGCTGTCCCTGGACGCGCGCATCGCGGACCGCGACCAGAAGTCCGTCTGGATCACGGGTGACGAGGCGCGCGCCGAGGTGCATCGCCTCCGCGCCGGGTTCGACGCGGTGGCGGTGGGGATCGGGACCGCGCTGGCGGACGATCCACATCTCACCGCGCGCGGCGACGTCGTCCCCCGCATCGCCCCGATGCGTGTCGTTTTCGACGGCGCGCTGCGGCTGCCGCTGGAGTCGAAGCTCGTCCGCACGGCGGGGGAGACGCCGGTGATCGTGGTCGGGGACGATCGCGCGGCGCCGGACGCGATCCGCGCGCTGGAAGGTGCCGAGGTGACGGTTCTGCGGGGGGACGGCGGGCTCGAACGAGCGCTCGAATCGTTGCGGGAGGCGGGCGTGCGGTCCATGTTCGTGGAAGGCGGCGCGGAATTGGCCGGCTCGCTGCTGCGCGCGGGGGTGGTGGACCGCCTGTACCTGTTCTACGCGCCGGTGCTGCTGGGCCCCGGCGCGCTGTCGCCGTTCGCCGCGCTGGAGAGCCCGCCGATCGACGCCGCGCCGCGCTGGAGGCGCGTCGGGACGGAGGTGTTCGGCGCCGACACGCTGGTCACGCTCGCACGGGAGTAGGGGTGTTCACCGGGATCGTGGAAGAGGTGGGGACGGTCGAATCCGTCCGCGAAGAGGGGAACGGCGTGGTGTTCACCATCGCCTGCCGCACGGTGCTGGAGCACCTGGGGCTGGGCGACAGCGTGGCCATCGACGGGGCGTGCCTCACCGTCACCTCCATCCTGGACCACGCCTTCACCGTGCAGGCTGTCGGTACGACGCTGGGACGGACCACGTTCGGCGGGTTCCAGCCGGGGCGCCGGGTGAACCTGGAGCGCGCGCTGTCGCTGGGGCAGCGGCTGGGGGGGCACATCGTGCAGGGGCACGTGGACGGGCTGGGCGAGGTGCTCTCCATCCGCCGCAACGAAGAGCTGGTGCTGATCGACTTCCGGATGCCGGATGACGTGGCGGCGGTGACGGTGCTGCACGGCTCCATCACCCTCAACGGCATCAGCCTGACGGTGAACGACCTGCCGCAGCCCGGCGTGTGCCAGGTGTCGATCATCCCCTTCACCTGGGAGCACACCAACCTGGCGGAGCTGTCGGAAGGTGACGCGGTGAACCTGGAGGGTGACACCATCGGCAAGTACGTCCGCCACCTTCTGGGCATGCCCGCCGCGCAGCAGGTGACCGGCGCGCCCCAGGCCGAAAACGTGATGAAGGCGTGGGGGTATGAAGGGCGAACAGGTGCGTGAGTGGGAACTGCGAACAGGTGCGGGAGTGCGTGGAAACAGGTGCGTGAGTGCGTTGGGCACTCGCGCGGGGGCTGAGGGCGGCGCGGTTCGGCGGTTGAAGTCCGCGAAGGCGGACTGCGTGCCGTTGTAGCCGCGAGTTCACTCGCAAACTCCCACACGGACCCGTCCTGGCCGCCGTGATGCCGCGTCCGCGCGGGCGTTCAAACGCACTGGCGCACTCACGCACTCGCGCACCTGTTGAGAGCGCCGCGTACACGCAGGAGCCCGGCGTAACCACCCGCCGGCCGACTATCGAAGGAGCCAGACCCCGATGCCATTCGACACCGTCGAAGCAGCGATCGAAGATATCCGCCAGGGAAAGATGGTGATCGTGGCGGACGACGAGAACCGCGAGAACGAGGGCGACCTCGTCTGCGCGGCCGAGCTCGTCACGCCCGAGATCATCAACTTCATGGCCACGCACGCGCGCGGCCTGATCTGCCTGTCGCTGACCGCCGAGCGCGCCGACGCGCTCGACCTGCGGCCCATGACCGACGTGAACACCGAGGCGCTGGGCACCGCCTTCACCGTGAGCGTGGACGCGGCGCACCGCTTCGGCGTGACCACCGGGATCAGCGCGTGGGACCGCGCCACCACCATCAAGGTGTGCATGGACCCGGCTTCGGTGCCCGGCGACCTGCGCCGCCCGGGGCATATCTTCCCGCTGCGCGCGCGTGCCGGCGGCGTGCTGCGGCGCGTGGGGCAGACCGAGGCGTCGGTGGACCTGGCCCGCCTGGCCGGGCTGCAGCCGGGGGGCGTGATCTGCGAGATCCTGAACGAAGACGGGACCATGGCGCGCCGGCCGCAGCTGGAGGAGTTCGCGGCGCGGCACGGCATACGCTTCATCACGGTGGCGCAGATCGTCGCTCATCGCCTGCAGCGCGAGCGGCTGGTGCACCGCGAGGCCGAGGCCGTGATCCCCACGCCGTACGGCGAGTGGCGCATCATCGCCTACCGCAACGACGTGGACCAGCACGAGCACGTGGCGATGGTGAAGGGCGAGGTGGAGGGGGTGGACGGCGTGCTGGTGCGCATGCACAGCGAGTGCTTGACCGGCGACGTGTTCCACTCCATGCGCTGCGACTGCGGCGAGCAGCTCGAGGCGGCCATGCGCAAGATCGAGGAGGAGGGGCGCGGCGCCATCGTGTACCTGCGCCAGGAGGGGCGGGGGATCGGGCTGGTGAACAAGCTCCGCGCCTACAACCTTCAGGACCAGGGGCTCGACACGGTGGAGGCCAACCTGAGGCTCGGCTTCCGCCCCGACCTGCGCGACTACGGGATCGGCGCGCAGATCCTGCTGGACCTGGGGCTGTCGAACATCCGCATCCTCACCAACAACCCCAAGAAGATCGTGGGGATCGATGGATACGGGCTGTCGGTGACCGAGCAGGTGCCGCTGGGCGTGAAGCCCAACCCGCACAACACCGACTACCTGCGCGTCAAGCGCGACAAGATGGGCCACCTGTTCCCCGCCGGCGAGGAGCCGCTGGACGAACAGGCGGCATGAACGGCCAACAGGTGCGGAAGTGCGCTGGTGCGTGAGTGCGTTGGCGCTTGCGCGTGGCGACGGTGAGAGGCGCTTCCGCATCGTTCCAGACGCACTTGCGCACTCACGCACTGGCGCACCTGTTCTGACTTTGAACCTGCGCGGAAATTTCCGATGATCGAGCACGCGGGACACTACCGGGGTGAGGGGCGGCGGTTCGGGATCGTCGTGTCGCGCTTCAACGACTTCATCACGCGGCCGCTCCTTGCCGGCGCGCGCGACTGCCTGCTGCGCCACGGCGTGGCCGACGACCAGGTGGAGGCCGTCTGGGTTCCCGGGGCGTGGGAGATCCCCGGAACCCTCGCCATCCTCGCCGAGAGCGGGCGCTTCGACGCGCTGATCGCGTTGGGGTGCGTGATCCGCGGGGCCACGCCGCACTTCGACTACGTGGCCGGGCACGCGGCCAGCGGCACGGCATCCGTCGCCGCGGCCCACGGCCTGCCTGTGATCTTCGGCGTGCTCACCACCGACACCATCGAGCAGGCCATCGAGCGCGCCGGCACCAAGGCCGGCAACAAGGGGTGGGACAGCGCCCTGGCCGCGCTGGAGATGGCCGACCTTTACGCCAAGCTGAAGAACGGGGAGAACGCCGGGTGAAGAGCCGCAGCAAGGCCCGCGGATGGGCGCTCCAGGGGCTGTACGCCTGGGAGAGCCGCAAGGGGGAGCCCGAAGACGCCATGCGCATCCTGCAGACGCTGTTCAGCACGTTGCGCGTGTCTGCCCAGAACCGGCCGTACGCCGAGGTGCTGGTGCGCCTGGTGGCCACCAACCTGGAGAGGATCGACGGGCTGGTGCACGACGCGCTCACCAACTGGCGGATGGAACGTCTGAGCGCCATCGACCGCAACGTGCTGCGCCTGGGCACCGCCGAGATGCTGTTCGTGGACGACGTGCCGCCGCGCATCACCATCCGCGAGATGGTGCAGCTGGCCGAGAAGTACGGCACCTACGAGAGCCCGCGCTTCGTGAACGGCGTGCTCGACGCCGTGATGCGCCGCGTGGCGCCGGAGGCCGCGGCCGGCCCGAAGTGAAGCTCCTGGTCATCAACTGGCAGGACCTGGCCAACCCCCACTCCGGGGGCGCCGAGGTCCACCTGCACGAGATCTTCGGGCGGCTGGCGCGGCGCGGGCACGATGTCACCCTCCTCTGCTCGGGCTTCGGGGGCGCGGCGCCGCGGGGCGAGGCGGATGGGATGCGGATCCACCGGGTGGGCGGCCGGCACACCTTCACGCTGGCCGCCGCGCCGTACTACCGCCGCCACCTTGCCGCCGAGCGCTTCGACGTCGTGGTCGAAGACCTGAACAAGATCCCGCTCTTCACCCCCTACTGGGTGAAGCGGCCCATCCTCCTGCTGGTCCACCACCTCTTCGGCGCCACGGCCTTCCGTGAGGCGAGCGCCCCGTTCGCGGCGGCCACCTGGCTGTTCGAGCGCCCCATCCCCCTCGTCTACCGCGGCCTCCCCGCCGAAGCCGTCTCCGAGAGCTCGCGCGACGACCTGGTGGACCGAGGGCTGAAGCGCGACGACATCCGCGTGATCCACAACGGAGTGGACGTGGAGTTCTTCCGCCCCGACCCATCCGTCCCGCGCCTCCCCGAACCGACCTTCCTCTCCGTCGGCCGGCTCAAGAAGTACAAGCGCATCGACCACACGATCGAAGCCGTGGCGCTGCTGAAGCGCCGCGGCCGTCTGGTGCGCCTGCGCATCGCCGGCAAGGGCGACGACGAGCCGCGCCTGCGCGAGACGGTCGATCGCCTGGGCGTGGCGGATCGGGTCACGTTCGAGGGATTCGTGACGGAGGAGGGAAAGCGCGACCTGATGCGGCAGACGTGGGCGACCGTCCAGCCATCGCCCAAGGAGGGATGGGGGATCACCAACATCGAGGCCGCCGCCTGCGGCACGCCCACGGTGGCCAGCGACTCCCCCGGCCTGCGCGAGTCCGTGATCCACGACCGCACCGGCGTCCTCTACCCCCACGGCGACATCGAGAAGCTGGCCGACGCGCTGGAGCGTCTGGCGGCGGATCGGGCGGAGGTGGAGCGGCTGGGCGCGGGCGCGCTGGAGTTCGCGCAGGGCTTCACCTGGGACCGCTCCGCCGGCCTGACGGAGGCGCACCTGGCGGAGGTCGCGGCGCGCGGGTGAGGCTGGCCGAGGATCCGAGGATGGCAGGGCATCCGAGGCTGGCAGGGCTGCGAAGTTGACAGGGCGATTGAAATCGCTGCAACAACCACACGAAGTCCGCCTTCGCGGACTACCGGCGGCGTGCCGGCCGACGTTGAGGCGCGCGGTACCGGCTTCGGTGCAGCGGTCGAAGCAGCCGTGCAAAGCGAGCCCCCGTCTCTCCCCGAGCGCGGAGCGCTGTTGGGGGAGGCACGGGGGCGTCCGCGTTCAGTCTTGACTGGATTTCTTCTTCAACCGCTGGCCTGACGCCTTGTAGCCCGGCGCTGTATGCGATTACGGTCCTCGGTGATGTGCGGCTCGATATCCGTCTCCACTTCCTCGACGGAGGCGCTTCGCTTCTTCGCTGGACGGCCGCCCTTCTTCCCGTTCTCCCGCACCGCCGCCGCCTTCACCGCGGATTTCGCTCGACCGCCTCGGGCAGCGAATTGCCGCACCCACGGCGCATCGCCGAAGGCTCCCGCCGCGAGATCGGCAACGCTCGCTCCCTCGTCCAACTCGGGCCAGTAGATGCTTTCGCCGCTTCCCAGGAGCTCGCAGCTGGCGAGCTGATCGAGCGTCGCGCCCTCCAGCCCCTTCACCTGATCGGGCCGGAACGCGAAGCGGCAGTGCACAAAGAAGTAGCCGCTTTGCGTGTCATAGAACACGCGCTCAGCGACGGGCTCCATCTTCCCCTGCTCCGCCGCCGCCGGCAATTGGGCGAGAATTTCCTCGTCCGTCGGGCCGTTCTTACGAGCCATGGATGCGCCTCCATTCCTTCGCGAACTTCCCCGCGTTCTGCTGCACGATCCTGACCGCCCTTACTACATCTCTGGGCTTCATGTTGATGTATCTTCGGACGAACAGCGACTCGATTTCGATGATCGCGACCCCGTCGCCATGATAGGCGTGGACGTGCGAAGGTGGATGATCCATCGACCAGATCGCGAACCGGAATCCGTCCTGCCAGTGGATGGCCCCCATGCGCAGTATACCAAACCGGTTAGGTTTGTGTCAATGCAGCTGCCGGAAAAGTGGACACAGTATAGATCAGTTGAGAAGCTTTGGCTAGGGGCCGATCGCGGCTCGTCGGGTCAAGTGCAGCTTTTTCTGTAGTTTCTCTTCTGGCCTGCTGAAGCTCAGGCGCTCTGCCTGAGCTCTGGTTCGGACTGCGGCGCGTCGGGCATGATGAAGTAGCGCCGCTCCATCCACTGCTCGTTGCGCTCCATCGCCAGCGCGGAGGCAAGCCTCACCAGGCTGGCGTCGTTCGGGAAGATCCTCACCACGCGTGTGCGGCGGCGGATGTCGGCGTGGTCGTGCTCGACGCTGTTGGTGCTGCGCAGCCGCAGGCGGTGCACGCCGGCGGGCAGCTCGTAGCACGCGAGCGTCTGCTCGGCCGTTTCCTCCAGCCACTCGGCGAGCGTGGGCACCTTCGCGCGCATGGTATCGATCAGCCGCGCGATCCGGGCGCGTGCCTCTTCGCGCGTGGGGGCCGCCCACGCGTCACGGAGCCCCGTGATCAGTTCGGCCCGCACGGCGTCAGTGCTCACGTACGAGAGCGCGTTCCTCATGTAGTGCACCTGGCAGCGCTGGTGGGCCGCCTCGGGGAAGTACAGCCCCAGCGCCTGCACCAGCCCCGCGTGCTCGTCGCTGACCACGTACTCCACCCCCTCCAGCCCCCGCTGCGTCAGGTCGCGGAAAACCCGCACCCAGCTCTCCCGGCTCTCGCTCGGGCCTGTCCACACGCCCAGGTGCTCGCGGTAGCCCGTCTCGCTGATCCCGATCACCCACAGCACCGCGGTCGAGAGTACCCGCCCCTCGCGCCGCACCTTCTCGAAGTGCGCGTCCACCACCAGGTACGGGTACTTCTGCCCGGCCAGGCTCCGCTTCCGCCACGTCTCCAGCTCGCCGTCGAGCCCCTTCACCAGCGCGCTCACCTGGCTCGCCGACACCAGCACGCCGCAGAGCTGCCCCACCACCTTCTGCACCTTCCGCGTGGAAACGCCCTGGATGTACATCTCCACCAGCGCCAGCACGAATGCCTTCTCGCTTCGCTGGTAGCGCTCGAACAGGCTCGGCTGGAAGCGCCCCTCCCGGTCCTTCGGGATCCGCAGTTCGATCGTGCCCACCCGCGTGTGCAAGCGCCTCCTCTTGCTCCCGTTGCGCCACCCCCGCCGCTCGCCCGTGCGCTCCCACGGCCCCGCGCCCATGAAGCGGTCGAACTCCGCCTGGATTGCCGCCTGCATCACCTGCGCGAGCATGGCCCGCAGCAGGTCGGGCGGCGCTTGTTCGTTCACGCCCGCGTTCGTAGCTTTCGTCTCGAAGGCCATCGTCTCTCCTCTGTGCTGTGGCGGGCTGCAACCCGCCAGTTGATCAGCGTGGACCAGAAGAGATTCGGTGGCCTTCTGCTTTCGCGCTACCTCCGGTAGGGCTACCGTCGCGGCTTCGCCGCTCTGGTCTCCCCAGTGGAAGGAACGGATTCAAAAAAGCCTTTTTCCAAAACTACAGAAAACTACGCACACACCCGCTCGTCGGCGTCAAGCTCATGCAACGTGTGAAGTGTCAACAGCTTCGAAAGACATTCATGCCGCGCGAAGCGCCCCAGGTCCCTCCCCCAGGCTGTTTTCGGCTGTTTTTGGGTTCATCGCGGATTTCGTTGCAGCAGGTCTCCTGCTCGCGCCGGTCCGATCGACGAGTGGCTGCAGGTGGCGCTCGCGCTGAGTATCGAAAGGTTTTGGCGAGCCCCCTCGCCCCGGCGGCCACTCACGGAAGGCCGGCTGTCTCAACGGATCGATCAGGGGATCACGAGACGAGTCCGGCCGTCGTGCACGTCCTGCGCGTCGATGGCAGGATGGCGAGCATTCGCCGTATCCACGAAGGCTGCGGAGACGCACGGAGGACCGGGATGGCTCGATTCCCCCTGATGACGCAGTGAACGAAGCCTGCAGGCGCAGATGACGGAGTGAACGACGGAAGCGGTGTTCCTGCAAAAAAATTTCGATACTCAGCGCATTCCAAGCCTGCAGCCACTCGTCGACGTGCTCCGGTGCGATCAGGCTGCAACTAAATCGACGAAGAACCTGTTTTTGGGGGAGGGACAGGCTTTCCGGCGCAGGCGGGCGCCGGAAAGCCAGGGAGAGGGCCTCCCGCGGCGCCGCTCCCGGCTCTCCGCCCCACGTCGCGGGCGATGACGCCCTGCCGTTCCCGCGGCCCCGCCCTTGCCGCATTCCCGGCATTGTCGCATCCTACGGCTGAAATCCGGACCCAACGCCCGAACCACACCCGACGGAGCCGCGGTTGCCTCCCAAGCTGACGGTGGACGAGCTGCTGCGCGCCAAGAAGGAGTCGCTCGCCCTGGAGCTGCTCACCGACGGGCGCGGCCTGGCGCGCGAGATCCACAACCCCGACATCTCCAGCCCCGGGCTGGTGCTGACGGGCTATTCCGAGCGCTTTCCCAGCGACCGCGTGCAGGTGCTGGGAGAGACCGAGATCTCGTTCCTCGAATCGCTCGACGAGGACCGGCGCAGGGCCGCCATCGAGGCGTTCCTCTCGTTCGACATCCCCGTCATCTTCATCACCAAGGGGCAGGACCCGCCCGAGCCGCTGATCGAGGTGGCCAACACGGTGGGGACGCCGGTGGTGCTGTCGGGGCTCAAGACCAGCGAGTTCTACACCCGCGTCAAGCCGTTCCTGGAAGACCGCTTCGCCCCCACCGTGACCATGCACGGCTCGCTGGCCGACGTGTACGGGGTCGGGCTGCTGTTCACGGGAACCAGCGGGGTAGGAAAGAGCGAGGCCGTGCTCGACCTGGTGGAGCGCGGGCACCGGCTGGTGGCCGACGACCTGGTGATCGTCTCGCGCCGCGGGCACGAGGTGCTGATCGGCAAGGGGCACGATTTCCAGCGCCACCACATGGAGATCCGCGGGGTGGGGATCATCGACGTGCAGCGGCTGTTCGGCATCCGCGCCATCCGCCTGCAGAAGCGCATCGAGGTGGTGGTGCAGCTGGAGGTGTGGGACGCCGAGGCCGCCTACGACCGCACCGGGCTCGATCCCCAGTACATGGACATCCTGGGGGTGCCCGTGCCCAAGGTGACCATCCCGCTGGTGCCGGGGAAGAACATCACGGTGGTGTGCGAGGTGGTGGCCATGAACCACCTGCTCAAGTTCGCCGGGCACGATACCGCGGCGCTCTTCAACAAGCGCCTGCAGGCCCGGATGGCGGGAAAGCTGGAGTACCTGGAGGAAGACTATGAGTGAGCCGGTCCGCGGGGTGGTGGTGGCCCACGCGTCGCTGGCCGAGGGGCTGGTGGCGTCGGTGCTGGCGATCAGCGGGGTCGACGGCGACGCCCTGAAGGCGCTGACCAACGAGGGGTGCGGCCCCGAGAGCCTGCAGGCTCGCGTGAACGATGCGCTCCCCCCCGAGGGGCCCGCCATCGTGTTCACCGACATGGGGAGCGGGAGCTGCGCCTTCGCGGCGCGCCGCATCGCCCTGGACCGCCCCGGCACCGGGATCGTGACCGGGGTGAACCTCCCCGTGCTCCTGGACTTCGTCTTCCACCGCGAGATGCCGCTGGCCGAGCTGGTGGAGCGGCTGGTGGAGAAGGGGCGCGGCGGGATCACCGGTGCACACCGGGAGGCGGCGGCGCATGCCGATCGTGCTGTTTAGGGTCGACGAACGGCTGATCCACGGCCAGGTGGTGGTGGGGTGGGGAGGCCCGCTCCACGCCGACCGCATGGTGGTGGTCGACGACGAGCTGGCCGCCAGCCCGTGGGAGCAGGAGCTGTACTGCCTGGGCGTCCCCGCCGAGATCGAGGCCCGCTTCCTCTCGGTCGACCAGGCCCGCGCCGACATGGCCACCTGGCAGGCCGACGCGCGCCGCACGATCGTCCTGGTCCGCGACGTGGCCACCGCCGGGCGCGTGGCCCGGGGCGGGGTGCTGAAGGGGGTGGAGGTGAACCTGGGCGGGATCCACTTCGCCGAGGGGCGCGCCCGCCTCCTGTCGTACCTGCACCTGCGGCCGGACGAGGCCGACGAGCTGCGCCGCATCCAGGCCACCGGCGCCACGGTGGCCGCGCGCGACCTTCCCGCGGGAAAACGGGTTCCGCTGGACGAGCTGACCTCCGGGTGAGATGATCCTGACCGCCGCGCAGCTGGTGGCCGTAACGCTGATCGGGGGGCTCGTCGCGCTCGACGGCACCTCGGTGGGGCAGTTCATGGTCTCGCGCCCGTTCGTGGCCGCGGCGCTGGGCGGCCTGGTCGTCGGCCGGCCGATGGAGGGAGTCGCCGCCGGCGTGGTGCTGGAGGCGCTGCACCTGGCCGTGCTCCCCGTGGGCGCCGCGCGCTACCCCGAGGGCGGCCCCCCCGCGGTCGCGGCCGGCGCCGTCTACGCGGCGAACTTTCCCCCCGTGGCCGCCGCGGGGACGCTGCTGGTGACCGTGCTGGTGGCGCTGGCGCTGGAGTGGGCCGGCGGACGTTCGGTGGAGGCGCTGCGGCACCTGAACGTGCGCTTCGCCGGGGCGCCGGCGGCGGGGATCTCGCCGGGGGCGCTGGCGGGGCGGCACCTGGCGCCGGTGGCCATCGACTTCGCGCGCGGCGCCGCGATCACGCTGGGCGCCGTGCTCCTGCTGGGGTGGCTGCTGCGCGCCATCGACTTCTCCGGCTTTCCCCCCGTGGCGGTGGGAACCATCCTCCGCCTCGCGGTGGTGGCCGGGCTGGCGAGCGCGCTGCGGCTGTTCGGCCGGGCGCACTACCCGCTCTTCCTGGCGGGGGCGGCGGCCGGGGCGGTGGTGGCGTGGCTGCGGTGAGCGGCCCCGGGGCGCTGGCGCGCGCGCGGATGCTGCTGCGCTCCTTCGCCGTGCAGGGGAGCTGGAACTACCAGACGCTGATCGGCACGGGCCTGGCCTTCGTCCTTGCGCCCGCGCTGAAAGAAGTATACAAAGGAGACGCGGAGGCGCTACGCCGCGCCCTGGGCCGCCACACCGAGCTGTTCAACAGCCACCCGTACCTGGCCACCGTGGCCGCGGGCGCCATCGCGCGGCTGGAGGCCGAGGGCGCGGCCCCCGAGATGGTGGCGCGCTTCAAGGCCGCGGTGCGCGGCTCGCTGGGCACGCTGGGCGACCGCCTGGTGTGGCTGATGTGGCGGCCGATGTCGGTGCTCCTGGGCGTGGGGCTGATCCTGGCGGGCGCGGGGTGGTGGGTGGGGGTGGCGGTGTTCCTGGCCGCCTTCAACGCGCTGCACCTGTGGATGCGCGCCTGGGGCCTGGCGATCGGGCTGCGCGACGGGCTGCAGATCGGGCGGACGCTGAAGGGGGTGCCCTTTCCGCGGATGGGCGACCGCGGGGCGCAGGCGGGCGCGCTGCTGGCCGGCTTCGCGGCGGCGCTGGCGGGGAGCGGCCGCGCCGACGTGTCGGTCCTCCGGAGCGCCGGGCCGGGCGCGCACCCGTGGGAGTGGGCGCTGGCCGTGGCGGCGGCGCTGCTGGGGATCGCGCTGGGCCCGCGCGTGCGCGGCGCCGCGGCGGTGGCGATGGGCTTGGCACTGGTGGCGGGGCTGGTCCTCGCCCGCACCTGAACCGTTGGGCGGATGGAAACGACTTCCGAAGTGCAGATCGTGAACAAGTACGGGCTTCACGCGCGTCCGGCGGCCGAGCTGGTGAAGCTGGCCAACCGTTTCGGCTCCGACGTCTGGATCCGCAAGGACGAGACGGAGGTGAGCGGCAAGAGCATCATGGGGGTGATGATGCTGGCCGCCGAGTGCGGGAGCACCGTGCAGATCCGGGCCAGCGGCGACGACGCGCAGGCGGCGGTGGACGCCCTGGTGCAGCTGATCCAGAACCGGTTCGGAGAGGACTGACCCCCGTGACCCTGGTCCGCGACGGGATCCCGGCCGCGCCGGGAATCGTGATCGGCCCCGCGCGCGTGCTGCGCTGGGAGGTGCCGCGCGTTCCCCACGCCACCACGATCTCCGCCGACCGGGTGGAGCACGAGGTGGAGCGCTTCATGGACGCCTGCGAGTGGGCCAAGGGGCGCATCCGCGAGATCCAGCGCCGCGCCGTGGACACCATGGGCGAGGTGGAGGCGCAGATCTTCGAGCCGCAGCTGCTGATGCTCGAGGACGCCGACCTGGTGCACGCGACCGTGGCCACCATCCGCGAGAACAACCTCACCGCCGAGCGCGCCTTCGAGTGGCGGGTGCTGGAGTGGGAGAGCGTGCTGAGCCACTCCAGCCACCCCATGGTGCTGGACCGGCTGAACGACCTGGCCGACGTGCAGACGCGCGTGCTGCGCCGCCTGCTCGACCTGCCCGACCCCGACATCAGCAGCCGCGGCGACCACAAGCACGTGATCCTGGTGGCGCGCGAGCTCACCCCCTCCATCACCGTGCAGCTCGACCCCGAGTACGTGGTGGGGATCGCCACCGACCTGGGGACGCGCACCTCGCACAGCGCCATCCTGGCCCGCTCGCTCGACATCCCCTGCGTGGTGAGCCTGGGCGACTTCTCGGACCAGGTGAGGGACGGGCAGGAGATCATCCTGGACGGGCGCACCGGCCGGGTGATCGTGGACCCGGCCGCCGAGGACACGGCCTCGTACCGCGAGCGCGACTTCGCCATCCGCGAGTGGGAGCAGGAACTGGTGCTGCTGGCCCACATGCCGTCGATGACGCGCGACGGGGTGGAGGTGAAGCTGCTCAGCAACATCGACCTTCCCGGAGAGGCGGCCAACGCGCGCACGCACGGCGCGTCGGGCGTGGGGCTCTACCGCACCGAGTTCCTGGTGGTGGGCCGCAACACCGCGCCGGGCGAGGAGGAGCAGTTTCGCGCCTACCGGACGGTGGCCGAGGCGTTCCCCGGGTGCCCGGTGGTGATCCGCACCTTCGACCTGGGGGGCGACAAGTTCCCGGCGTTCCTGCACATGAGCCCCGAGGAGAACCCGTTCCTGGGGTGGCGGGCGATCCGCGTGTGCCTGGACGAGCCGCAGATCTTCCGCACCCAGCTGCGCGCGCTGCTGCGGGCGATGGGGCACGGCGACGTGCGCATCATGCTCCCGCTGATCAACGAGATCCGCGAGGTGGAGGCCAGCCGCCGCCACATCGAGGAGGTGCGCGAGCAGCTGGCCGCCGAGGGGCATGCGGTGCCCGAGCATTACAAGCTGGGGGCGATGGTGGAAACGCCGGCCGCCGCGCTCAGCGCGCCCGAGCTGGCCCGGCACGTGGACTTCTTCTCCATCGGCACCAACGACCTGGTGCAGTACACGCTCGCCGTGGACCGCGGCAACAGCCGCCTGGCCAAGCTCTACAACCCCTTCCACCCCGCCGTGGTGCGCCTGCTGGACCTGATCGCCCGCTCGGGGCGCGACGCGGGGATCGAGGTGTCGGTGTGCGGCGAGGTGGCCGCCAACCCGCTCGCCGCCTTCATGCTGATCGGGATGCGGGTGAGCTCGCTCTCGGTGGGCCCCGCCAGCCTGGCCGAGATCAAGAAGGTGATCCGCTCGGTCACCTTCGCCGACGCGCAGGCGGCGGCGGCCGAGGCGGTGCGCGCGCCCGACTCCGACGGGGTGCTGGAGGCGCTCACCTCCCGGCTGGGGAAGGTGCTCGACCTCTCCAAGTTCGGCGGTGCGTGGAGCTTGTCGCGCTCCGGCCTGTAGGCTAGCTTCCCGCCCCTGGATCCGTTTCCGTCGTTCAAACCCGCTTTCCCGAGACAACCGTGGCACGCCGCCAGCTCTTTACCTCCGAGTCGGTCACCGAGGGGCACCCGGACAAGATCGCCGACCAGATCTCCGACGCCGTGCTCGACGCCATCCTGGCCGACGACCCCACCGGCCGCGTGGCCTGTGAAACGCTGGTGACCACCGGCGTGGCCGTGGTGGCGGGCGAGATCACCACCTCCACCTACGTGGACATCCCGTCCATCGTGCGCGGCACGCTCAAGTCCATCGGCTACACCGACGCGCAGTACGGGATCGACGGGCACACCTGCGCGGTGATGACCACCATCGACCGGCAGAGCCCCGACATCGCGCAGGGCGTGGACACCGGCGGCGCGGGCGACCAGGGGATGATGTTCGGCTACGCCTCGGACGAGAACGAGGCGCTGATGCCCACGCCGATCCTGCTGGCGCACCGCATGGCCGAGCGCCTTGCCGCGGTGCGCAAGGACGGCACGGTGGAGTGGCTGCGCCCCGACGGGAAGACGCAGGTCTCCGTCGTCTACGAGGACGACCGCCCGGTCCACGTGGACACCGTGGTGGTATCCACGCAGCACGACCCCGAGGCCACGCAGGAGGAGATCATCGAGACGATCACCCAGAAGGTGATCATCCCGGCGCTCCCCGAGGGGCTGTTCGACCCGGCGAAGGCGACCATCCACGTCAACCCCACCGGCCGCTTCGTGATCGGCGGCCCGCACGGCGACGCGGGGCTCACCGGGCGCAAGATCATCGTGGACACCTACGGCGGGATGGGGCGCCACGGCGGCGGCGCGTTCAGCGGCAAGGACCCGACCAAGGTGGACCGCTCGGCCGCGTACGCGGCGCGGTGGGCGGCCAAGCACGTGGTGGCGGCGGGGCTGGCGCGGCGCTGCGAGATCCAGCTGGCGTACGCCATCGGCGTGGCGCAGCCGGTGTCGGTGCGCGTGGACACCTTCGGGACTGCCACGGTGGACGAGGAGGCGATCGAAAAGGCGCTGAGCGAGGTGTTCGATTTCACCCCCAAGGGGATCATCGAGGCGCTGAAGCTGCGCAACCCGATCTACCGCCCCACCGCCGCGTACGGCCACTTCGGCCGCACCAGCCAGATGGGCGGGGCCAACGGCAGCGTGCGCCTGTTCCCCTGGGAAGAGACGCCGCGGGTGGACGACCTGCGGACGGCGGCGAAGGCCTGAACTGCAGGGAACAGGGAACAGGGAACAGGGAACAGGGAACAGGGAACGGGGAACGGGGAACAGGGAACAGCCTGCGGGGGGTGGCGCGGGAGCGGCTCCTGATGCGATCCGCGGCGCCGCACCCCCTTCGCTCGCCGAGGCTCGCACCTCCCCGTACCGGGGAGAGGTAGCGGACGCGGCATCCCGGCGCCTCCGAAGGTTCGGAGTGAGATCCGGTCGCGGGGCGCGCCACCGCCGCGTCCACTCCCCTCGCCCGGTACGGGAGAGGGACAGGCGCCCCAAGGCGCCAGGGAGAGGGCGGGGTGCCGCCGGAGCGCGGCGACATCTCTCGAGCACGCTGGCTGTTCCCTGTTCCCTGTTCCCTGTTCCCTGTTCCCTCGCTCTTGGGGAACAAACCGTGCGACGTCGACGTATTGCCGCTTGGCCAAGGGACGGAAACACGCGACGCAACGCCCCGCCGCGCAACACGCCGCCACACCGATGATCAAGGTACGGGTGCAGAGCCTGGGGCTCGACCAGAACACCAAGTCGCCCGTCGTCATCCTGCAGGAGGACGACGGCGACCGCGTGCTTCCCATCTGGATCGGGCCGGCCGAGGCGAGCGCCATCGCCATGGAGCTGGCCGGGATGAAGTTCGCCCGCCCGCTCACGCACGACCTGTTCGCCCCGCTGATCCGCGGGCTGGGCGGCACGCTCACCCGCGTGCTGATCACCCGCGTGGAAGAGAACACCTACTTCGCCGAGCTGGTGATCCAGCGCGGCGAGGAGCTGTTCACCATCGACGCGCGGCCCAGCGACTCCATCGCCATCGCGCTGCGCACCCGCGCCGACCTGTTCGCCGGCGACGAGCTGCTCACCGCCGCCGCCTTCGAGATCGCGCCCGCGCCCGAGGCCTCGGGCGAGGACGACGACGAGGAATCGCCGCCGGGGCTGCCCCCCACGCCGGGGCTGTCGCCCGAGCAGCTGCAGGAGTACCTGCGCCGCCTGAACCCCGAAGACCTGGGCCGGTTCAACCCTTGACCTCCATCCGCTCGCTTCGCGAGGCGGCCCGCCCCCTGGCGGCTCGCCTCGCGCTCGTTTTGCTCTTCGCCGCCTCCGCCCATGCCGCGGCCGCGCAGCAGGTGCTGCAGGGGCGCGTGGTGAAGAGCGGCGGCCCCGCGGCGCCCGGCGTGCGCGTGCAGCTGCACCGCGTCACGCAGACTTCGCGCGGGCAGGTCGACAGCACCGTGTCGGGGGCCGACGGGCGCTTCTCGTTCCGCATGCCGCCGGTGGACACCGCCGCCGGGTTCACGGTCTTCTTCTCCACCGCCATCGCCGACGGGGTGCGCTACTTCGGCCCCGCCATCCACCCGGGCGAGACCCCGGCGTCGTACGCGGTCACCGTGTACGACACGGCCAGCTCGCCCGCGCTGGCCGACTCGGTGCGGGTGAGCCGCCGCGACGTGTTCCTGATTCCCGACATGGACGGGAGCATGCAGGTGGCCGAGATCATCCGCCTGCGCAACCCCGCGCGGCGCACCCTGGTCTCCGAGTCGCGCCCGCTGGTGTCCGTCACCCTCCCGCCCGGGGTGGACCAGTTCGAGGCGGGCGAGGGCGACCGCGCCGACAGCGCGCGGGCGGGCAACCCCGGCCTGGCCCGGGTGGGCGACCGCGCCTGGCTCACCGACCCGCTCATCCCCGGCGACCGCGACTTCTTCTTCCGCTACCGCCTTCCCGCGCGGGTCAAGCGCATGCCGGTGGCGCTGGGCCGCGCGACGGACACGCTGTACGTGTACGTGCGCCAGCCCGCGCCCGACGTGAACGCCGCCGGGCTGGGCGAGGGCGTCCCCTTCACGGCCGAGAACGAGCAGTTCATCCGCTACACCCGGACGGGGCTGGCGAGCGATGACCGGGTGGCCGTCGACTGGCGCGGGCCCACGCCGCCGCCGGTGGACCCGCGCTGGGCCGCGCTGGGGATCGCGGCGGCGATCCTGGCGGCGGGGGTGGTGGTGGCCGCGCGGCGGTCGCGCGCGGCGGGGTAGGGGGCGCCGGCCGTGGCCCTGGTCACCACCCGCGCGCTGGTGCTGCAGAGCTTTCCCTACAGCGAAACCAGCAAGATCCTGCGGCTGTACACCTGGGACATGGGGCTGACCAGCGTGATCGCCAAGGGCGCGCTGCGGCCGAAGAGCAAGTACGGCGGCGTGCTGGAGCCCTTCACCGAGGGCGTCGCGACCTTCTACTACAGGTACGGGCGCGACCTGCACACGCTGAGCGGGTTCGACCTGGTGCGCAGCCGGCAGGCGCTGGGGCGCTCGCTGGCCGGGTTCGCCGGCGCCTCGCTCCTGGCCGAGCTGGTGCTGAGCGCCGGCACCGAGGAGGCGCACCCCGCGGTGTACGACGCGCTGCTGGCCACCTGGGACGAGATCGCCGCCGCCCCCGACGCCGACGTGGCGCTGCGCACCGCGCTCACCGGCGCGTGGACCCTGGTCGCGCTCCTCGGCTTCGAGCCGCGGACCGACCACTGCGTGATCTGCGAGCGCCCGCTGGTGGCCGCCGAGCCGGTGCGCTTCGACACCACGGCGGGGGGCGTGGCGTGCACGCGCTGCCGCCCGGCGGGGCGGATCGTGGACCCCGCGACCCGCGCGGAGCTGCACGGGATGGTGCGCGGCGGCACGCCCGGGCGGCTGGCCCGCCCCGGCCTGCAGCGCGCCCTCCTTCGCGCCTTCCTGCAGACCCACGTGGCCCACGACCGCGCCTTCCGCTCGCTGGAGCTGTTCCTGGACCAGATGCGCGCCTCCCCCGCCGCGTCGGCGGACGAGGGGGACGACGCGGCGCACGCCGAGATGGACGTGCAGGCTGGCGCGGAGGGATGATCCCGCGGCGGGGACCGTTCTCGCGGTAAACGGGTATTTCGGCACGCAGGGCCGCCTTCCAGCCGTTTCGCACGTTCGTACCTCGTACTCCGTACTTTCGCACTCTCGCGCCGGGTCGCTTGACCCGTGCTGGCGGCGGCGGATATACTGAGGCCAGTTCCCCACTTGCGCGCACGCTCACACCAGCCCGGGCACCAGGGAGGCCGATGGGACGGTAACCGCATGAACAGAGAGAGGTGGTGATGCTTCGCGCCCCGCCTGTTCTGCTCCTCCTCCTGGTGATTTACGGGTTTCTCTCTCCCCCCGCAGCACGGGCGCAGGACCCCAACGGAGGCCACCCGGTCGTAGCCCAGAAGGGCTTCCGGCTGGAGCAGAACTATCCAAACCCGGCAAACCCGGACACCTACATCCCGTTTTACCTGGAGGAGGAACTGTTCCAGAGTGGAGACACCCGGGTCGTCTCCATCCGGATCGTCAACATCTTTCGTCAGCTCGTCGCGATCCCCAAGGCGGTGGGACACCCCCGCGGGCGGGACGTGCCGGTGAACAACCTCCGCTATACCGAGCCCGGCCGTAAGGTGAGTTTCTGGGACGGTCGCGACCTGAACGGCAGGCCGGTGCCCACGGGCGTGTACTACTGCGAGCTGGTGGTGGACGGAAAGAGCGACTACTTCCGCATCACCGTGATCCAGCCCAGGCGGCGGAGCAGGTTCCCCATCCCCTTCATTCGCAAGGGCGGCTGAAGCCGGTTCGATCCCCAGCGGGTCGGGCCGGCTTCTCCGTTTCAGGGGACAGGGGACCGGGGACAGGGGACCGGGGACAGGGGACAGGGGACAGGGGAATAGCTCGATGAGGGTCTGGACGGGCGGCCGCGATCCACGTCGGTGGAAAGCGTCGGATGATACCAATCGCGCGATTGACTGTGCATGCCGCACCCAAAGCCACCGTCCGTCATCCTGAGGCCGACTCCGCCGATATCGCGGCATGCGCGAATGGTTGCAGGCCGAAGGATCTAAAACCGGTCTACGCGAAATACCCCGGCATTAACGCGTCCGACGTTGTGGATCCTTCGCGCTGCAGTTGTCGGAGCATGCCTTGGGTACAGCATGGTCGCGCTCAGGATGACGAGAGGCCGGTGTCGCGTGAATGCACAGTCAATCGCCAAATCCGGTATGACAGGGATAAAGAGAGCGCCCCGGAGCGCATGGCTCCGGGGCGCTTCGCATGAATCCCCGCGGAGGCGTCCGTCGAACTTCAGCGGGCGGTGACGAGCTGGCCGCCGCGAACCACGCCCACCGCGATCTCCTTGCCCACCACGTCGCCGTTGCGGTCGAACTGGATGGTGCCCGACACGCCCTCGAACTTGGGCTTGTCGCGGCCGATCTGGGCCACGTAGTCGCGGATCTGCCGGCGGCCGGCGCCGCCGCCCCGCTCGATGGCCTCCTTGAGCAGGTAGATCACGTCGTAGGTCATCGCCCCGCGGTGGTCGGGCATCTCCTTGAAGCGCTCGCGGTATCGGGAGACGAACTGCTGCGCCTTGTCGGAGCGGCGGTCGGGGAGGAAGGCGGAGCTGACGAACACCCCCTCGGCCACCGGGCCGCCGTCCTTCACCCCGGTGAGCCCGTCGGAGCCCAGGATGGGGCCGGTGAAGCCCAGCCGCCGCGCCGCCGCAATGATCTTGAGCCCCTCGGGCGCCTGCCCGCCGATCACCAGCGCGTCGGCGCCGCGCCGCAGGGCGCGCTGCACGTAGGGGTCCAGCGTGCCGGGCTCGGTGTAGACCACCGGGAGGTAGGGGTCGTTGGTGATCACCGCCCCGCCCGCGCGGCTGAACGCGTCGCGGAAGGTGGCGGCGACGCCCTGGCCGTAGTCGTCGTCGGCGTAGATCACCGCCGCCTTGCGCCGCCCCAGCTGCGCCGCCGCCCGCGCCAGCGCCGGCGAGAACTCCAGGTCGGTGGGGCAGATGCGGAAGGTCCAGTCGCCCGCGGCGGTGAGCTGCGGGCTGCTGGAGGCGGGCGAGATCTCCACCACCGGGTCGCCGGGAACGCTGTCGCTCTCGGCCGAGTTGTAGATGGTGGCGGCCCGCAGCGAGGCGGCCGAGTTCACGTGGCCCACCACGGCCACCACCTTGGGCTCGCCGCGCAGCCGGCGCGCCACCTCGATGGCCCTGGCGGGGTCGGCCTCGTCGTCGCCCCACTCGATGCGCACCTGGCGCCCGTCGATGCCGCCGGAGCGGTTGATCTCGTCCACGGCCATCTGCGCGGCCAGCTTCATGGAGCGGCCGTTGGGCTTTTCCAGCGGCCCGGCCACGCCGATCACCAGCTCGTCGCCCGAGCCCCCGCGGCACGCCGCCGCCGTGGCGGCGCAGAGAAGGACGGAAAGGAGTGCGTTGCGGATCTTCATCAGGTTCGGTTCTGCCGGTGGCGCCAACCGCGCGCCGGCCGGCCGGTTCGGTTCGAGTACCGCGCGTGTGGCGGGGATGGGGCGCGGCCCGGACGCGGGGGTGCTGCCGCTTCCCGACCGTTCATGACGCGTGCAGCCGGCTCACCTCGTCGCGCACCTCGCCCAGCCAGGCGGGCTCGGGAAGATGGGCCGTGCGGTACGCCGCGCCCAGGCTTTTCACCAGCTCCTCGAGGGTGTGGCGGTGGCGCGCGGGGGCCACCTCCTGCACCAGCACGCGCAGGATGGTGAGCGCGCTGTGGCCCGTGAGCCCCGGCGCCATGCGCCCCGGCCCGTGCAGCAGGTACCAGCGCTCCAGCTTGCGCCGGGTGGCGCCGTAGGGGCGGGCGCCGTCCACGAACTTCTGCAGCGAGGCCGGCGCCATCCCCACCTGGCGTGAAACGTGGCGAAGCGAGCGCGCGCCCACCTCGGCACGCACGGCCCGCCTCAACACCGCGACCGTGGGAGCCGCACCGCTCGACGCCATTGACTCGCGGGTGTTGGAGCGCTATACTATGCGCTGTCCACTTTGTCCACTTGTTGGGAGAGCTTCAGCCAAACAGTAGGACGAGGGGAGGGGCCGCGTCAAGGCCGCGGTGCGGCGGCCCCTCCACAACCCGCCACGCGGGCGCCGCCCGGCGCCCGCCGGACGAAGGGAGCGGAACGATGGAGAGAGCAAGGAAACGGAGAGCGGCCCCCCGGCCGCGTGTCTCACGCCGTAACGCCACCCGCCGCTGGTGCGTGCCGCCGGCGCTGATGCACGAGCCCGAGGAGCTGCTCGAGGCGGCGCAGGTGTTCGACGAGCTTCCCGGGCAGGTGGGGCTGGTGCTGTGGCAGTCGCTGCGCGACGTGACGCTGTGGGCCAGCATGCCCGACGAGCGGCGCGAGGGGCTGTTCACCGACGCCGCCGCGCACAAGCGGCTGGAGGAGCTGCTGGTGTCGGGGGCCGAGCCGGCGCTGGAGGTGTCGCTCACCACGCTGGCGGCGCTGGTGGGGGCGCCGGCCTCGGCCAACCCCGAGATCGTGGGGCTGGTGTGCCTGCAGGTGTCGCGCTGGGCCGAGGCGCGCGGGGCGATGGCCACCGCCATGGCGTACGCGCAAGCGGCGGCGCTCACCTGCCCCGAGGACCCCGGCCCCGCGCTGCAGGCGGGGAGCCTGGCGCTGCGCTGGCGGCGCAGCGCGCGGGCCGAGACCTGGCTGCGGCGCAGCATAGGCCTGGCCCGCCGCAAGCGCGACTGGGCCAACTATGCCGAGGCCTACGTGGAGCTGGGCGTGCTGTACACCCGGCGCGGCGAGCCCGAGCCGGCGTACCGCTACTACATCCAGGGGCTGCGCGCCTCCAAGCGCCATTCGATGACGCACGTGCGCGGCGCGGCGCTGCACGGGCTGCTGCTGCTGGCCATGGAGGCGGGCGCGCTGGACGACGCCGAGCGCTTCGGTCGCGGGGCGCTGCGTGCCTTCGGGCGCGGCCACGCCCGCGCGCCCGAGCTGCTGCACGACATGGCGTACCTGTGGGTGCGGCGGCAGGAGTACTCGCGCGCCATTCCCCTGCTGCAGCGGCTCCTTCCCACGCGGGTGGACACGGTGGACCGCGCGGTCACCCTTTCCATCCTGGCCCACGCGGCCGCGGGGAGCGCCGACTCGCGGCTGTACCAGGAGAGCTGGATCGACGCGTGGACGCTGATCACGCGGCGCGAGGGGCACGAGGAGAAGCACACCCGCTCGCTGCTGGAGCTGGCCCGCGCCTCGGCACTGATCCGCGACTGGCCGCACGTGGAGCAGGCGGTGCGGGTGGCGGTCCGGGCCACGTCGCAGCACCGCGAGCCGGTGATCGCCGCGCAGGTGGAAGAGATGGCCGCCGCCATCCGCGACCACCGCGGCGAGCACTGACCGAGGGAGACGACAACCATCCGCGGAATGAAACGCCGCGACGACGGCATCCCGTCCCCGCGGCATCAATGAACGTGCATCATTCGGATTGAGCGGGCGGCAACCCCGGGCCGCCCCGGCCTCCGATCCTCATCTCCCTCCCCGCCCGCACTCCCTCCCGCGTTCCCGTCCCGTCAGCCCTGAGTAGAAAGTCCGCCGGCCAGCCTCGGCCACCGGCGGCTGAAGCCGCAGCAACAACTGCGAGAAGCCTCGCAAACTGCGCGAGGCTCCACCAGCGTGGACCTCGTGCGACCACTTTCATCTCCCGGGGTCGCGCGCAGCGCGCCGGGAGAGACTCAGGACTCAGGACTTCCCCTCTCAGCACCCAGCACCCAGCACTTCCGAATCCTCAATCCGGGTCCTCGCACCGCTTCCGCACCTCGTCCTTGGTGCGCTGCCAGGTGCCCTCCTCGTTCTTCCGGTAGCTCAGGCGGATCACGCGGCGGCAGATGTCGGTGGGCCACTCGCGGCGGTCGGTGGCGTAGCTGGTGACCGTCACGGCGATCTCGCGGCTGTCGGAGCGCACCAGGTTCAGGTGCAGCAGCACGCCGTAGCCCCTCACCCAGCGGCCGCCCGCGAAGCCGGCCATGGCCTCGGGGCTGGCGGCCACGGTGCCGGTGTCCTGGAGCATGATGGCCTCCTGCGGCAGTTCCACGCGCTGCACGTTGGGGCCGGCCACCCGGGCGAACACGCTGTCGCGGTTCAGCGCCTGGCCGGTGAGCTGCCAGCCCCCGCCGGCAAAGCTCTTCACGTCGATCCACAGGGGCCCCTCGGGCTTCTTGGGGCCGATGTTCTCGCGTGCGTCCTGGTGGGCGAAGCGCACCACGTCAGGGAGGAGCGCGTAGTAGTCGTTCACGTTGTAGTCGCGCCCGCCGCATGCGGCGAGCGGGGCCAGCGTGAACAGGGCAAGCAGCAGCGGGCGGACGCGCGTCATCACGTCTCCAGTGGCACGGTCGGGATGAGTTCACGGGGTGAAGCGCCTGGGCGCTCCCCGGGAGTGGATACAGCGCCACGGGCGCGGGCGCAACCGCCGCCCTCCCGCGCGGCGGGTGCAGGCGATACAATCACCGGCTTGCGCAGGTTCCCCCCAAGGCGGCGAGAGAGGGCGTTCGATGAAGTTCTGGAGGCTCACCCCCCGGCACGACACCCTGTGGTGGTGCGTGGACGGCAAGGACCCCTGGTCGCCGCACCACGAGCGGGTGTTCGGCTTCGTGGTGCGCGCCCCCGACGCCGGGCAGGCGCGCTGGCTTGCGCACGAGGCGGGCGGCAGGGAGAACGACACGGTGGACGGCGTGGCCCCGTGGCTCGACGCCAACTACAGCAACTGCGAGGAATTGCGCGAGGACGCCAGCGCCGAAGTGCTGCTGGTGAACTTCCGGCATTGATTTGGAGCGACGCCTGCGACTGCGCGCGCCGCGACCTGGCGTTGCATTGACCCAGAGCACCAGAGGACCAGAGCACCAGAGGGTTCGAGACGAAGTCCTCTGGTCCTCTGGTCCTCTGGTGCTCTGGGTCCAGATCAACGCCAGCTTGCAGCGCGAGCAGCGGTCCTTGTTCGGCTGAGTTCAGCGCGGCCGTCTCGTGCGATGGCGCAACCCGGGGATCGATTCCCGCCCTCCGCACAATCCGCTGAAACTCTCCCGCAGCTGTCCGCGTACGGAACCACGCGAAGGCGGTGAGCACACCCGCCCGCCCGGGCAGCGAATGCCGCCCGACAACCGATTCCGATCGACTGAGCCCAAGGCCAGAGGACATATGCTGGAGCAGATTCACGCCACCGCCGAAGACCAGCGCAAGACGCAGATGATCGTCGCGCTCGGGATGGTGGCCTTCGCCACCTACGCCCTGATCGACGCCACTCTTACCGGGTGGACCACGCTCTCCGCCGCGGGCCTGCTCTTTGGCGGCACCGGCGCCGCGATGCTGAACTGGGTGCGCCATCACGCCACCGTAACGCCCAAGCGCCTCGCCCTCTGACCCGCTGCCGCGCGCCAGGGGAAAACACGAAGGGACCCGGCTCGGTACCGGGTCCCTTCGTGTTTGATCCACCGTATCACGACTCGTCAGCACTCAGCACCCAGCACCCAGCACTCAGCACTCAGCACTCAGCACCCAGCACTTCCGTCACGGCATCCGGCTCTGGCTCGCCGTGCCCAGCCCGAACGTAGCCACCCACCCGCCGCGGTCGAAGCCTTCCACCGAGCCGTCGTTGATGCGCGCCACGCCAAAGTGCAGCGGCCCCAGCGACAGCCCGCCGCTCAGCAGCGTGCCGCTGTCGAGGTTGCTGGCCACCCCCACGCGCGCCTGCAGGAACGCCAGGCGCTGCTGCACGCCCACGCCCAGGCTCTGCTCCCACAGCCCGCCCGTGCGCGACGCCTTGAGGTTGTCGGTGTAGCCGGCGCTCAGCAGCGTGCCCGCCCGCGGCTCCAGGGCAGCGCCCAGGCGCAGCGTGCTGGGCAACTCGGTATCCTGCCCCAGGTCGGTGGCCAGCGCGTCGATCCGGGTCGACGTGCCCGCCACGTACGCGGTCTCGCTGGCGTCGTAGCGGTCGAGCGCGGCCTGCAGGTCGCCGTTGTCGTAGTCGGCGCTGGTGAGCGTCACGCTCTTCACCCGGCGGTCGCCGCCGAAGTCGAACGAGTTGATCACGTTCGACACCGACGCGCTGAGCGTGAGGTTGGGCATGGGCTGGTAGGCGGCGCCCAGGTCCACCCCGAAGCCGCCGCCGCCCTTGTCGCTCACCCCGGCGTAGGTCACCTGGATGTCGGTGGGAACGCCGATGCCGTTGCGGATGGTGTCCACGTCCACGATGGCGGTACGGGTGACGCCGCTGCCGTGGTACCAGTGCACGGTGGCGCCCGCCGTGAGCGCGCCGGGGAGCGCCACGATGGGAAGGCGGCGGCCGTAGGCGGCGGCCACGTCCACGTAGCTGGCGCGGAAGCCCTGCGTCTGCTGCAGGTTGATGCTGGGGATGCCGCGCTGCAGCGGCTGGAAGCCGAACAGCAGCAGGTCCACGAAATCCTTCTGCAGCGTGTGGTTGCCCAGGGTGGTGTAGCTGAGCCCCACCGCGAAGTGGCGGATCTGCGCGGCCACCAGCGGCACCCGCACCTCGGCGCGTACGTCGGTGCCGCCGGCGGGGATGTCGTCGAGGATCTCTTCCTTCCGTGCGTCGCTCTGGTCGTCGTAGTTGATCACGTCGCGGACGTCGTTCACCGACAGCCCCAGGATGTCGGCGCCCACGGCCACGGTGGGGATGTTGAAGCTCCAGTGCGAGGTGCCGGGGAGCCCCAGGTTGGCCGGGTTCTGCCACAGGCTCTCGGCGCCGCGCGCGGCGGCCACGTAGCCGTTGCCCAGCCCCAGCGCGCGCGGGGTGAGCGGTACCTGCGCGGCCGCGGGCGCGGCGCAAAGGGCGGCCAGCGCGGCCAGCGTGCAAACACGATGTGCGTTCATCAGTCTCGGGTGCTCGGGTCCGTCGGAAAAATGGGGCAGACGTTTTTTCGGCTGCGGTGTACAAGCACGGCTGGCCGTCCCCCCGGGGGCGGCCAGGTGCCGTGCGGCGCGGAAGATACGGGCGCCGCGTCACCGGCGACAGGCGCGCCCGGCTTTCCCGAAGGGCACGCAGCGGCTAGTTTTGTGCCGCTTCAGGCCCCCGACTTTTCCAAGACAGGCAGTCAGCACGTTGCGCATAGATCACATCCGGAACTTCTGCATCGTCGCCCACATCGACCACGGGAAGAGCACCCTGGCCGACCGGCTGATCGAGTTCACCCGAACGCTTCAGCGGCGGGAGATGAAGGAGCAGGTGCTCGACTCGATGGACATCGAGCGCGAGCGCGGCATCACCATCAAGCTGAACGCCGTGCGCATGCAGTACGGCGCGCACGACGGGCGCTCGTACGAGCTGAACCTGATCGACACCCCCGGGCACGTCGACTTCACCTACGAGGTCTCGCGCTCGCTGGCCGCGTGCGAGGGTGCCATCCTGGTGGTCGACGCGTCGCAGGGGGTGCAGGCGCAGACGCTGTCGAACCTGTTCCTGGCCATGGACGCGGGGCTGGAGATCATCCCCGTGCTCAACAAGATCGACCTTCCCGGCGCCGAGCCCGAGCGGCGGCGCGAGGAGCTGGTCGACCTGCTGGGCATCGACCCCGACGACGTGATCCTGGCCTCGGCCAAGGCGGGGATCGGGATCGAGGAGATCCTGGAGGCGATCGTGGCCCGCGTCCCCCCGCCCGAGGGCGACGCCGACAAGCCAGCGCGCGCGCTCATCTTCGACAGCTACTACGACAAGTACGTGGGCGCCGTCCCCAGCATCCGCGTGGTGGACGGGGTGTTCCGGCCGGGGATGCGCATCGCCTTCGGCAGCAACGACTCCGTCTATCCCGTCGACGAGGTCGGGTACCTGCAGCTGGGCCGCTACCCGCTCGACGAGCTGCGCCCGGGCGAGGTGGGGTACATCATCGCCGGGATCAAGCGGGTGCAGGACACGCGCAGCGGCGACACCATCCTGGACGCGGCGAACCGGGCCACCGAGCTCCTTCCCGGCTACCAGGAAGTGAAGCCGATGGTGTTCGCGGGGATCTACCCGACCGACACCGAGCAGTACGAGGAGCTGCGCGACGCGCTGGCCAAGCTGCAGCTGAACGACGCCTCGCTGAGCTACGAGCCCGAGACGTCGCTCGCGCTGGGCTTCGGCTTCCGCTGCGGCTTCCTGGGGCTGCTGCACATGGAGATCATCCAGGAGCGGCTGGAGCGCGAGCACGACCTGGACCTGATCACCACCGTCCCCAACGTGAAGTACCACGTGGTGATGACGGACGGCGAGGAGCTGTGGATCGAGAGCCCCAGCGCGCTTCCGGACCCCACCAAGATCGACGAGATCCGCGAGCCGTACGTCCGCGCGCGGATCATGACGCCGGCCGACTACATCGGCGCGGTCCAGAAGCTGTGCCACGAGCGCCGCGGCGAGTTCAAGGGGATGACCTATCCCGACCCGCAGCGCGTGGAGCTGTCGTACGACCTGCCGCTCGCCGAGATCGTGCTGGACTTCTACGACCGGCTGAAGAGCGCCACCCGCGGCTACGCGGCGCTCGACTACGAGTTCGCCGACTACAAGGAGAACCCGCTGGTCAAGCTCGACATGCTGATCAACGGTGACCCGGTGGACGCGTTCAGCGTGATCATCCACCGCGACAAGGCGTACGAGTACGGGCGCAACGTGAGCGAGAAGCTGCGCGAGCTGATCCCCCGGCAGATGTTCGAGGTGGCGATCCAGGCGGCGATCGGCAACAAGATCATCGCCCGCGAGAGCATCAAGGCGATGCGGAAGAACGTGACCGCCAAGTGCTACGGCGGCGACATCTCCCGCAAGCGCAAGCTGCTGGAGAAGCAGAAGGAAGGGAAGAAGCGGATGAAGCAGGTGGGGACGGTGGAGATCCCCCAGGAGGCGTTTTTGGCGGTGTTGCAGGTGGGGGACTGAGGAACTGCTGAACAGGTGCGCGAGTGCGTGAGTGCGCAAGTGCGTTCACCGCGCCCGCGCCCGGCGCGCCGCCCGGAAGCGCACTCACGCACTGGCGCACTCACGCACCTGTTGACGGCCTTTGCCCCACACCGGCACTGAACCCCGTTCCCGAACTCCGCACCACGCCGTAACTCCCATGACCCTGGTCACCTGTCCGGATTGCCAGAGCGCCGTCTCGCAGTACGCGTCGGCATGCCCCAGCTGCGGGCGGCCGCTGCAGCCGGCCGCCTATCCGCCGGCCGGCGCGCGGGCGCGTCCGTTCGTCGAGACGCCGGCGCCTCCGTTCGTGGAGACCCCCGCGCCTCCCTACGGCGCGCAGACGGCGCCTCCCTACGGCGCGCAGCCCTCGCGCCCGTACGCCGAGCAGCCGGCGCCTCCGTACGGCGCGCAACCGGCGGCTCCGTATGGGGCGCCCGCGGCGTATCCGTATCAGGCGCGGGCGGCGGATCCGTTCGCGGCGCAGAAGAGCAGCGTGCAGCTGGCCTACGCGCTGTACGCGGGGAGCTACGTGTTCGGGCCGCTGGCGATCGTGGCGGTGGTGATCAGCTACATGCGCCGGAAAGAGGTGCCCGGCACGTGGATGGCGGCGCATTACGACTGGCTGATCGACACCTTCTGGATGAGCCTGGCGGTGGGGCTGGCCGGCGGGATCGTCACGATCCTGATGATGGCGATCTTCTTTCCGCTGGGCTTCCTGGCGATCATGGGGCTGGTGCTGTTCGGCCTGGGGTGGCCGATCTACCGGCTGATCGTGGGATGGACGGCGCTCGGCGAGGGCCGCTTGCCCGAAGGCAAGCTCTCCGGCCCGCGGTGGTGATGGCGAAGGGGCGCGAGCCGGCGAGCGCGTCGGTCCTCTTCACCACCTACAACAGCCCGCGCGCGCTGGAACTGGTGCTGTGGGGCTTCGCCGCGCAGACCCGGCGCGACGCGCAGATCGTCGTCGCCGATGACGGGAGCGGCCCCGGGACGCGCGCGGTGATCGACCGGCTCCGGGCCGAAACGGGGCTGGAGATCCTGCACGTGTGGCACCCGGACGAAGGATTCCGGAAGACGGAGATCCTGAACCGCGCGATCCAGGCCGCGCGCGGCGAGTACCTGCTTTTCACCGACGGCGACTGCATCCCCCGGCGCGATTTCGTGGCCACGCACCTGGCGCTGGCCGAGCCGGGACGCTTTCTCTCCGGCGGCTACCTGAAGCTGCCGGCAAGGGTGAGCGAGGCCATCACGCCGGACGACGTGCGCCGTGGCCGTGTGGCCGACCCGCGCTGGCTGCGCGCGAAGGGGTGGAAGCCGGGGCGCCGCGCGCTGCGGCTTACCGGCATCCGCCCGCTGGCCACGCTGCTCGACGTGGTGACGCCGACCAAGCCTACCTGGAACGGGCACAACGCCAGCTGCTGGCGCGCCGACCTGGTCCGCGTGAACGGCTACGACCTGGAGATGGCGTACGGCGGGCTGGACCGCGCGGTGGGCGAGTGCCTGGAGAACGCCGGCGTGCGCGGCAAGCAGCTGCGGCACCG
Source organism: Longimicrobium sp. (assembly GCA_035691085.1). GTDB lineage: Bacteria > Gemmatimonadota > Gemmatimonadetes > Longimicrobiales > Longimicrobiaceae > Longimicrobium. The sequence goes on along the minus strand of DASSJS010000076.1, from coordinate 10,834 downwards.
CGCGCCCGTGCTGCACCTGCACCACGAGCGGCCCTACGTGGACCCCGAGAAGTGGCGCCGCAACCGCGAGCTGCGCCGCCGCATCCGGCGCGATGGCGTCACCCGCGCGCCGCGCGGCCTGGCCGAGCTGCGGCCCGACCCCATGCTCCGCATCGAACCCGCACCCCACCCGCAGGAGACGCGATGACCCCCGGAACGGCCGAGAAGCGGTGGATTGCAGGGGTAGACCTGGGCGGCACCAACATCGTGGTGGGGCTGATCCCCATCGAGGGCGGCGAGGTGCTGGGGATGCGCACCACCCCCACCGACGCCACCCGCGGCGCCAAGTACGTGGTGGACCGCATGGTGGCCATGGTGGAGGAGGCGATCTGCGACGTGACCTCCGAGCACGGCACCACGCGCGACGCCGTGGCCGGGGTGGGGATCGGCTCGCCGGGGCCGCTGGACCGCAAGACGGGCACGGTGATCAACACGCCCAACCTGGGGTGGCGCAACTTTCCGCTGCGCGACCTGATGGCCAACGCGCTGCACCTCCCCTGCACGCTGGACAACGATGCCAACTGCGCCACCTACGGCGAGTGGTGGCTGGGCGCGGGGCGGGGGACGCAGACGCTCGTCGGCCTCACGCTGGGGACGGGGATCGGCGGCGGGATCGTGCTGAACGGCGAGATCTACCACGGCTGCAGCGACGTGGCCGGCGAGATCGGGCACATGACCATCGACAGCAACGGGCGCCGCTGCAAGTGCGGCAACTACGGGTGCCTGGAGCAGTACGCCAGCGGCCCGGCCATCGCCACGCGCGCCATGGAGGGGCTGGACGCCGGCGCCCCGTCGATGCTGGTGGACATGGTGGCCGGCAAGCTCGAAGACATCACCGCCGCCATCGTCTATGAGGCGGCGGTGAGCGGCGATCCGTACGCGGGCGAGGTGGTGAAGGACACGGCCAAGTTCCTGGGCGCGGGCGTGGCCAGCATCATCAACATCCTGAACCCCGAGATGGTGGTGATCGCGGGCGGGGTGACGCGCGCGGGCGAGCACCTGTTCGAGCCCCTGCGCGCCGAGGTGCGCCGCCGTGCCTTCCGCAGCGCGCAGGAGTGCTGCCGGATTGTTTCCGGCACCCTGCCGGGGACGGCCGGGGTGGTGGGCGCCGCGGCGGTGTTCAAGAAGGAGAATTACGGGCATGTGTAGGCACTGCTGAACAGGTGCGCCAGTGCGTGAGTGCGCGAGTGCGTGAGTGTCCGGGCGGGCGGGCGGTGTCATCACGAACGCGGCTGAAGCCACGGCTACGACGACAGGAAGCCTCGCGAACCGCGCGAGGCTGCGGCCGCGGCGGCGGTGCGCGGCGATCGATCCCGTGCGAGGAGATGGCGACGAGCAGTCCGCGAAGGCGGACTTCCCGACCTTTCAGCGGCGGGTTTTAACCCGCCGTCGCTCGCATGCGGTTGCGGTTGAAGCCTGACGCTGTTTGTCAGGCTTTCCGTTGTTGTAGGTCGCGGCTTCAGCCGCCCGTGCAGGACCTTGGAGACGCGCGATCTGCCGACGCGGCGAGCCACGGGATCGTCACGGTCACTGGATTTGCGGAGCTGCCACCAGGCCGCGTACGCGTGACAGCCTGAACGCACTCACGCACTCGCGCACTCGCGCACCTGTTCCAACCCAACTTCCTCCCGCCCCGAAAGCTTCCGTGCCCCGTCGCCTCGGCATCATCGGCACCTTCGTGTGGGACACCGTCTGGACGCTGGAGGACCAGGCGGCGGGGCGGCCGCTGGAAACGTGGGGCGGGGTGTCGTTCTCCGTCGCGTCCGCGGCGGCCACGCGGGGGGAGGATTGGGAGATCGTGCCGATCGCGCACGTGGGCGCCGACCTGTTCGAGCAGGTGCACGCGTACCTCGACACGGTGGAGGGGATCGGCTCGCGCGACGGCGTCGTGGCTGTGGATCATCCCAACAACCGGGTGGAGCTGCGCTACACCGACGCGGCCAACCGCGGCGAGACCATGCACGGCGGCGTGCCGGGGTGGACGTGGCCCGAGCTGGCGCCGCACCTGGAAAGGCTCGACGCGCTGTACATCAACTTCCTCTCCGGCTGGGAGCTGGACCTGGCCACCGCGCAGATGCTGCCGCGTCACTTTCCGGGATTCGTCTACGCCGACCTGCATTCGCTCTTCCTTGGGCCGCCGCTCCCCGACGCGCCTCGTAAGCCGCGGAAGCTGCCGCGCTGGGACGAGTGGCTGCGCTGCTTCCGCGCGGTGCAGATGAATGAGGACGAGTACGCGCTCCTGGGCGAGCCCGGACGCTTCCTGGATCAGGAGCTGAAGCACGGTGGCCTGGGTGCCGTGTTCATCACCCGTGCGGAGCGGGGCGCCCAGTTCATCGTGGCGGGTCGGGAGCCCGGCGGGCCCGGCACCGGGCACAACGTGGCGTTCGGAGAAGTGGCTGCGCATGCTGCTCCGCCCGGCGGCGACCCCACGGGGTGCGGCGACGTGTGGGGCGCGGCCAACGTGTGCGGGCTGCTGGGCGGGCTGGCTGCCGAGGCGTCGGCGCGGCGCGCGAACGCCGTGGCCGCGGCCAAGCTGGGCCACCGCGGCGGAAGCGGCCTGTACCAGCACCTGCGCGATCGTCGCGCGGAGTGGGACGCCTCGGGGTGAGATCGGCCGGCTGGCCGGGGTCTGGCGGCGAGGGTGGCGCGAAGGCGGGAGAAGCGGCTCGCGGAAGGATGCACCGCTTCGATCGCGATGGCTGCGAACCACGGGGATCGGGATGAGACGGACCGGGCCCGCCGGCTGGATGCCGGCGGGCCCGGTCAACGCTCGCTCAGCCGCAGCAGGCCTGGTAGTCGGTGGCCTGGCTGTACTCGATGCAGGCAGCGGTACAGTTGATACCGCCCGAGCAGTCGCAGTGCGTGGCGTAGTCCAGCGAGTGCGTGGTGCCGCATCCTTCCAGGTCGGTGCAGCGGAGCTGGGTGACCGCCTCGCGGCTCGCCACCCCGCCGCGGGTTTGCGGCGACGTGGAGAACGAGTCAACGGTCAGGTCGTCGAGCTTCAGCGCGATTTTCTTCATGGTTCGGGCTCCGGGGTGATGGTGAGGAATGATGGGAAGGTCCCACGTTCCGAACATCACCACGATCGTGGCGAGAGCGCCATGGAAAGTGGACGTATTGGTTCGTGGCTGGACGTACTGGTTCGCCGCTGTTGCCCCGGCGCCGGTCGCGCGGCATGCTTGTTCCGGAGAGACGCGCGCCGTCCGCCGCACACCACGCGAACCACTGGCTCATGCGCCGACTGATCCCGCTGCTCCTGCTGCTGCCGCTGGCCGCCGGGTGCACGTACCACCGAACCGTCTACAGCCCGCTGCGGCCGGAAGACAGCCCCAATGGCCAGGTGCTGCACCGCTTCACCATGATCCGCGCACGCACGGTCTATCCCTTCCACGACCACGAGTGGGACCTGAACCTGCTGGTTCCCGAGGCGCAGGTGCGCGAGGGCGCCGAGCTGCGCTTTCCCGGCGACGCGGCGCAGGCGGTGTTCAGCGAATGGCACCAGAACCGGCGCCGGGTGGTGGCCGTGCCCACCGGCACCCTCCGCTTCGTGGAGGTTCGCACGGACGCGGTGAAGGCCCAGGTGAACATGCGCGCCGACGTGCCGGGCGGCTGGAGTGTGAACCGCGTGGTGTGGTTCCGCTACCATCCGCTGGCCGCCACCGAGATGCCCTGGATCCGCTCCGACACCATCGTCCGCAACGAGCGCTGACCGCGCACGTCCCCGCGACGGCGGGTTGAAACCCGCCGCTGAACCATCGGGAAGTCCGCCTTCGCGGACTGCTCGTCGCGGTCCTCGCGAGAGGATGAATTCATTCCGGCGCATGGATGCCGCTCCTGGAGCCTCGCGTAGTTTGCGAGGCTTTTCGTGGTTGTTGCTGCGGCTTCAGCCGCCGGTCCGGGCCCCGCGGCGAGGCCGGAGCCCTCTGCCCGGCGCGATGTTGGGGACGCGTGGGCCGCACTACCTTCCACACCGAACACTTTCCGATTCCCCCCGCCTCACGTAGTTTCCGGGCCATGCACATGAACGTGGACGCGCGCCCATGACGCGCGTGGTATCGGTCGCACAGACCCTGAACGACCAGGCTTTCGAGGCGTTGCTGGCCGAGGCGGCCGACGCGGGCGACACCAAGCTGCTCTTCGACGCGCGGCACGTGCGCTTTGCCGACCCGTACGGGATGACGGGGCTGCTGGCGCTGGGCACCTACATCGGCGAGACCGGCGGGCGGCCCATGCTGCAGCTGCCGCAGAGCTCCGACGTGCAGCGCTACTTCGCGGGGATCGGCTTCACCGCCGCCGCGCAGGCCGTGTTCGAGATGGGCGAGGCGCCCCGCGGCCGCCCCGCCGGCGAGGGGAGCGTCCTCCTCCCCATCACCGTGATCGGCAGCCACGAAGACGTGCACGGCGTGGTGGACGAGCTGAACGAGGGGCGCGTCAGCTCGCTCCTGGCCGAGCAGCTGGGCTACTCCAAGGCCGACGCCATCGCCTTCAGCATGCTCCTTTCCGAGGTGTCGCAGAACATCATCGAGCACGCCGACGCGCCGGGGTGGGTGGGGATCCAGGTGTACAACTGGGCCCGCCGGCTGGGGCGGAAGGTGGCGGTGATCGCGGTGATGGACCTGGGGATCGGCTTCAAGGGGAGCCTGGAGCGCGAGCACGCCGCCCGCTTTGGCGACCGCTGGGGCGACGCCACGGCGCTGGAGGCGGCGTTCATCCACGGCACCACGCGCTTCCGCGACCCGGGCCGCGGGCAGGGGCTCAAGCAGATCCGCAAGAAGGTGGGGCGGTGGGGCGGCAAGATCGCCATCCGCAGCGGCACCGCGCGCATCGCCGACGTCCCCGAGTGGGACGACTCGGTGCCGATGGAGACGGGGCTGCCGTACTTTCCCGGCGCGCAGATCGAGATCATCCTCCCCGCGCGCGAGCCCGCCCCGCCGCCGCCGCCCGCGCCCAAGGGCGGCGCCCGCACGCCGCTGCCGCCGCCGCGCCGGCCGCCACCGGGCTGACCGGCACCGTAGGGGAACGCGGTTCCGTACTCCGTACCCCGTACTTTCGTACTTTTGAACGCATCCTATCACCCCGAGCGGGAAGATCTCCGGACATGAAGACCGTCACCTTCGAAACCAACAAGGGCACGTTCACCGCCGAGCTGTACCCCAACGAGGCGCCCGGCACCGTGGCCAACTTCGAGAAGCTGGTGAAGGACGGGTATTACGACGGGATCATCTTCCACCGCGTGATCCCCGACTTCGTGGTGCAGGGCGGCGACCCGCTCACCAAGGAGCTGCCGATGAACAACCCTCGCATCGGAACCGGCGGCCCCGGCTACAAGATCAAGTGCGAGACGGCGGGGAACCCGCACCGCCACGAAGAGGGCTCGCTGTCGATGGCGCACGCGGGGAAGGACACCGGCGGGAGCCAGTTCTTCATCGTGCTGAGCGAGGCCAACACGCGGCACCTGAACGGCGTGCACACCGTGTTCGGCAAGGTCACGCAGGGGATCGAGGTGGTCCGCCAGCTGGCCAAGGGCGACAAGATGGAGAAGGTGACCGTGGCGGACGACCAGACTTCGTGAGCGTGTTCGCCGTACCGGCCCCTTCCCTCGGGTTGATCGCGATGCCCCTGCCGCGCCGCTCCGTGACCTCGCTGTTCAGCAACCTGGTGACGCGCCCCACCGGGCGCGCCATCCGCAGCGGCGTGGAAAGCCAGCTCGCCGAGATGGAGGGGGCCGCGCACGACGGCTGCCTGTCGATCCTCGATTTCACCCAGGTGCGCGTGCTGGACTACTCGTGCGCCGACGAGATCGTGGCCAAGCTGCTGCTGCGCTTCAGCGGCGACGAGCGCCCGGCCGACGCCTTCTTCGTGGTCCGCGGCGTCCAGGAGCACCACGAGGAGGCGATCGAGGCGGTGCTGGAGCGGCACAACCTGCTCCTCGTCGCGCGTGACGACGAAGGCGCGGTGAAGCTGCTGGGCACCGCCAACCCGATGCACCGCGCGGCGTGGGAGTGCCTGGTGCGCCGCGGCCGCGCCGGCGCGAGTGACGTCGCCGAGGACACGGGGCTGGCGGCCGACGCGGCCGAGGCGGCGCTGGCCAGCCTGCTGGCGCACCGGGTCGCCACGCGGTACCCGGACGGCTCCGTGGCCCCGCTTTCCGCACTGCTGGAGGACTGAGATGGAGTACGAAGGACCGAGTACGCGCGCCGTGCACGCCGGCGAGGGGGCGCGCGAGGTGGGCGCCCCGGTGGTGAACCCGCTGGTGATGAGCGCCACCTTCTACAGCGAGCCCGACGGCCAGGGGCCGGTGCTGTACCAGCGGTATGGCAACGGCCCCAATCACGTGCAGGTGGAGGCGCGGATCGCCGCGCTGGAGGGCGCCGAGGACGCCGCCGTGTTCGCCAGCGGGATGGCGGCCATGGCGTGCGCGGTGATCTCCGTGGTGCAGTCCGGCGACCACATCCTGGCGACGGATGCCATCTACGGCGGCACCCGCGCGCTGCTGGAGAAGGAACTGCCGCGCTTCGGGATCCAGGCCACCTTCGTGGACATGTTCCAGCCGAACTGGGTGGATGGATTCCGCGAGAACACGAAGCTGGTGATCGGCGAGAGCCCGTCCAACCCGCTGCTGCGCGTGCAGGACCTGCGGCCGATCGCAACCGAGGCGCACCGGCGCGGGGCGGTGCTGATCGTGGATTCCACCTTTGCGTCGCCGGTGAACAGCCGGCCGCTGGAGCACGGGGCCGACCTGGTGATGCACAGCGGCACCAAGTACCTGGGCGGCCACAGCGACGTGACCGCCGGGGTGATCGCCGGGAGCGCGAAACTGGTGAACGCCGTCCGCGACCGGGCGAAGATCTGGGGCCCGGCGCTGGACCCGCACGCCGTGTGGCTGCTGGAGCGCGGGATCAAGACGCTGGCCGTGCGCATGGAGCGTCACAACCGCAACGGCATCGAGGTGGCGCGCTGGGCCGAAGGGCACCCGGGGATCGCCCGCGTGCACCACCCCTCGCTCCCATCGCACCCCGATCACGAGACCGCGAAGCGCGTGCTGGATGGCTTCGGCGCCATGCTGGGGCTGGAGATCGCCGGCGGCGGCGACGCGGCGGCGCGCTTCGTCCGCGCGCTGAAGCTGGCCAAGCTCGCGCCGTCGCTCGGCGGTGTGGAGACGCTGGTGAGCGAGCCCCGCTACACCTCGCACGCCGCGATGACGCCGGAGCGCCGCGAGGCCAACGGCATCCGCGACGGCTTCGTCCGCGTCTCGCTCGGCATCGAGGACGCGCGCGACATCATCGCCGACTTCGCGCAGGCGCTGGAGGCGGCGGGTGTGGGGGCGGACGAGCGCGCCGATGCGCCGCGGGAGATGGCGGCGGATTGAGGCTGAGGGCGGGGCGACGACGATTGCGAACGCGTTGAGGCAGCGGATCAATCGCGTCGCCCATGGATCACCCTCGATATTCGCGGCGACGGCGGGTTGAAACCCGCCGCTGAGAGGTCGGGAAGTCCGCCTTCGCGGACTGCGCGCCGCAGGCATCATCGCGACGATGGCCTCTCCGTACCCGGAGGGGCTTTTTCGTACCGCGGAGGGGTTTCCCTCGCCACAAGAAGTCCGCGCAGGCGGACTGTGTGCCGTTGTAGCGGCGAGTTCACTCGCAAATTCTCACGAAATCATCCGTCGACAATCGTTACAATCGCGGTTTTCATGGAGCCAGATCCCGCAACCTGGCGCCGATCCTGACGAAATTCTGACCATCTCCCACTCCGCACCTCGCGCGGAGGGGGCTATCTTCCCATCGTGGCGCATCTCCGCGCCTTTGCATTGCATCACTCCGAATCACCGATCCACATGGCGAACCCCGGTCGCGCGGCAAGGAACCGCTCCGCGCCGATCATCGCGCTGCTGCTGGTTACGCTGGCGCTGACCGGCGTGATCGCATGGGAGGCGCAGGACGCGGCGCGCGGGCACCGCGACGCGGCCAACGGCGCGCTGCGCGACTACGCGGGGTTCGCGGCGTTCCTGTACCGCCAGATGGGGCGCGTGTCGCTGCAGCGCACCGCCGGGCCCCTGCTGTACCCGTTCGAGCGCGTGGTGCCGTCGTCGCCCACCGCGCCGTTGCCCAGCGTGCAGTCGGTGGTGGGGCACGCGAAGGACGATTGCCCGACGTGCCCTCGGCTCGATTCGATCCGCAGCTACTATCGCCTGGACCTGCGCGACGGCTCGCTGCAGACCACCGGGCCGCGGCTCCCCGACGCCGACCGTGCGTGGCTGACCGACCGGCTGCGCCGGATGGGCGCCACGCCGCCGCACGCCGATGCCGGCTTCGAATACGGGATCGTCTACACGCCGCCCGGGATGACGCCGCGCGCCTTCGGCTACCTGCTGCGCCGCGACAGCGCCGCGCGCGCGGTGGCGGCGTACGGGTTCGAGGCCGACCCCCGCGTGCTGGTGACGGCTGCGTACCGCCCCATCTTCGGCAGCCAGAACGTGCTCCCCCGGTCGCTCACGCGCGGGATGCCGCACGACTCGCTGCTGGCGCTGACCGTGCGCGACCCAGCCGGGCGCATCCTGTACGCGTCGCCCCGGCGCTTCGGCGCGGCCAGGACGGTGGGGATCGATACCATGGACGCGAGCCTGGGCAACCTGCGCGTGGAGGTGGCGCTTCGCCCCCGGTCGGCCGAGCGGCTGCTGATTGGCGGGGTGCCGCACAGCAGGCTTCCGCACATCCTGGTGATGATGGCGCTCTCGGCCGGCCTCACCGCGGTGGCGCTGGTGCAGCTCCGCCGCGAGCGCGAGCTTCAGCGCGTGCGGGCCGATTTCGTGAGCAGCGTGAGCCACGAGCTGCGCACCCCGCTGGCGCAGATCCGCATGTTCGCCGAAACGCTGCGCCTGGGCCGCGTGCGCAGCGACAGCGAGCGGACGCGGTCGATCGAGATCATCGACCAGGAGGCGCGGCGGCTTTCCGGCCTGGTGGACAACGTGCTGCTGTTCAGCCGCGCCGAGCGCCGCGCCGTGCGGCTGGAGCGCCGCCCGGAACAGCTCGCCGCGCTGGTGCGCGAGGCGGTGGAGACCTTCGCGCCGCTGGCCGCCGCGCGGCAGATGACGATTCGCGAGACGCTGGACGACGGCGTGGTGGCATCCGTCGATCGCGGCGCCGTCCGCCAGGTGCTGCTCAATCTCCTGGATAACGCGGTGAAGTACGGCCCGGCCGGGCAAACGGTAGAGGTCGGACTCTCGGCGGAGGGGGCGACCGCGCGGATCATCGTGCGCGACCAGGGGCCGGGGATTCCGCCGCGCGAGCGGGGGCGGATCTTCGCGCCTTTCGTCCGCCTGAAGCGCGACGCCGAGAGCGCGGTGGCGGGGAGCGGGATCGGGCTGAGCGTGGTGGAGCAGCTCGCCGCGCTGCACGGCGGCCGGGTGCGGGTGGAGGATGCGGCGGGCGGCGGCGCGCGGTTCATCGTGGAGCTGCCGGCGGAGCAGGGGAGCGCGGCGGGCGGGCGAATCGGGGCTGCGCAGAGCGTCGCGTGAGAGGGCCGGGTCGTTGGAGCCTCGCGCAGTTTGCGAGGCTTCTCGTAGTTGTTGCTGTGGCTTCAGCCGCCGGTGGGCTGGCGCCGGGATGATCGATTCAGAACCGAATCACGATGGAACCACGATGAGCCGTAGCATCCTGGTGGTGGAAGACAACCCGGACCTGGCGTTCGGGCTGCGCAACAACCTGGAGATCGAGGGCTACGCGGTGGAGGTGGCCGGGGACGGGCTCACCGGGCTGGACCTGGCGCTGCGCGACAAGCCGGATCTCGTCGTGCTCGACCTGATGCTCCCCGGGCTGGACGGCTACCGCGTGCTGCAGGGCTTGAGGCAGAACGGCAGCACCGTTCCCGTCCTCCTCCTCACCGCGCGCGGCGACGAGGCCGACAAGGTGCGCGGCCTGAAGCTGGGGGCGGACGACTACGTCACCAAGCCCTTTGGCCTGCTGGAGCTGCTGGCGCGCGTGGAGGCCCTGCTGCGCCGCGCCACGCCCTCGCCCGCCGCGGACGAGGAGCCCGCGGCCGATGCCGTGCGCTTCGGAGAGGTGGAGGTGCACCCCGGCACGCGCTCCGTCCGCCGCGCGGGCGCCGAGGTGCCGCTCACGCCCAAGGAGTTCGACCTGCTGCTGGCGCTGATCCAGCGCGGCGGCCGCATCGCCGGGCGCGTGGAGCTGATGCGCGAGGTGTGGGGCCATCGCGCCGCCATCATCAGCCGCACCGTGGACACCCACGTGGCCGAGCTGCGCCGCAAGCTCGAGATCGACCCCGCCAACCCGCGCCACATCCTGACCGTGCGCAAGGCCGGGTACCGGTTCCAGGGGTGAGATGCGTTGCGGTTCGAATCGTTGAGGAATGCGAGTGAACTCGCCGCTACAACGGCACGCAGTCCGCCTTCGCGGACTTCAACCGCGACCGACGTCGAACCTCTCCTGACCGAGCCACCCCCAATGACGTCATCCCGAGGGAGCGCCGCGCCGAAGTGTCGCCCACGCAAGCATTTGGCGCGGCCGAAGGATCTAATGCCGACCTCCGAGCGACACACCGCCTGTCGCTCGGACGTATGTTTTAGATCCTTCGGCTGCCGTCCGGCTTTGGGTGGACGCGGGGGCAGCGCGACGGCCGCCTCAGGATGACATCTTTGAGTCCGGTCTAAAAAGTCCGAAAGCCGAGTCGGACCCCCTTTTCGGGGGGTACTTCGATGTATCCCGAGGTCGAGCTCGTGCGTCTGAGCGCATTCTCGAAAGCCGCTTTCTTGCTCCATCGGGAGCCGAACTGGAGA
>DASSJS010000075.1:0-2557 GCA_035691085.1 Longimicrobium sp. | reverse complement strand
GGACCGGGGGCTCGGTCCGCGCGCCGTTTCTGTCTTCGGGAGCCGGCGGTTGAGGGGCGATTGAAATCGCGGCAACAACGGCCCGAAGTCCGCCTTCGCGGACTCCCACGCATGCATCTCCGCATTGGGCGATTTGCCGTGCGTGACAGATGCGGGGCGGGCGATTATCATCCCCGTTCACGTCGTCCACATCGGGGGATGGGATCGGCACGGTTAAGCGGCAGGAGTCCGCGAAGGCGGACTTTGGGCCGTTGTAGCCTCGGGTTTCAACCCGGGGTGCGGGGCCGTGGATATGCCGGTTCGATGGTCGATGCACCGTCGCAAATCCCCCCACCCGGTCTCGCAGCTCTCCCCACCGCCGCCGATCGATCCCGATGCCATCCTTCTCCGCCTCCGCCGCGAACGCCGCATCATCCGCGGCATCCACCGTCATCGACCTGGCGCGCGACGTGTGGGGGGGGGCGCTGGACCTGGTGTTCGCGCCGGTGTGCGTGGCGTGTCACCAGCCCATCGCCACGGGCGACCCCGAGCGGCTGGTGTGCGGGCTCTGCTGGCTGCGCTGCAGGCCGCTGCCGGTACCGCGCTGCGGGCGCTGCTGGAGCCCGGTGCCGCCCGACCGCGAGCCGTCGCCGGTGTGCCGCACCTGCCGCGAGTGGGCGCCGTCGGTGCGCGCGATCCGCTCGGCGTACGCCATCGGCCAGGTGCCGCGGGCGCTGGTGCACGCGCTCAAGTACCGCGGCTGGCAGGCGGTGGCCGCGCCGATGGCCGCGCGCATGGCCGCGCTGGAGCTGCCGGGCGACGTGGCGAGCGAGGCGGATCTCGTGGTTCCGGTGCCCACCAGCGCGGCGCGGCTCCGGGAGCGCGGCTACAACCAGGCCGAGCTGCTGGCACGCGGCGTGGCACGGTTTTCGGGGCGGACGCTGGCGGCGGATCTGCTGGAGCGCACGCGGCAGGCGGGGTCGCAAACGGCCTTGCATCCCGCCGAGCGGCGGGCTAACGTAGCGCGCGCTTTCGCCGTGCCCCCCGGGCGCGCGGCGGAGCTGCGCGGCGAGCACGTGATCGTGGTGGACGACGTATGGACCACCGGCGCCACCAGCCTCGCCTGCGTGAGCGCGCTGCTGGAGGCCGGCGCCCGCGTGGCGAGCGTGGTCACCTTCGCGCGCGTCGTGCCGGAGCTGGAGCGGACCGCCGCCCCGGCTCCGGGCGTGCTTCCGGACCCGTGAACCGTCTTTTCTTTTCGTCTTGACCTCTTAAAGGGGAAGCCATGGCCATCCGCGTCGCCATCAACGGCTTCGGCCGCATCGGGCGCAACGTGCTGCGCGCCGCCAAGAAGGCCGGTGCCACCGACATCGACTTCGTGGCGGTGAACGACCTGACCGATACCAAGACCCTCGCCCACCTCCTGCGGCACGACTCGGTGCACCGCGACTATCCGGGCACCGTGGAGACCCGCGAGAACGCGCTGGTGGTGGACGGCGACGAGATCCGCGTGTTCGCCGAGAAGGACCCGTCCGCGCTCCCCTGGGGTGACCTGGGCGTGGACATCGTGATCGAGAGCACCGGCCGCTTCACCAAGAAGGCCGACGCCGCCAAGCACATCCAGGGCGGCGCGAAGAAGGTGATCATCTCCGCACCGGGGAAGGACGAGGACATCACCATCGTGCTGGGCGTGAACGAGGACAAGTACGACCCGGCCAGCCACCACGTGGTGAGCAACGCCAGCTGCACCACCAACTGCCTGGCCCCGGTGGTGAAGGTGCTGCTCGACGAGTTCGGCTTCCGCCGCGGCGTGATGACCACGGTGCACGCCTACACCAACGACCAGAACATCCTCGACCTGCCGCACAAGGACCTGCGCCGCGCCCGCGCCGCCGGCATGTCCATCATCCCCACCACCACGGGCGCCGCCAAGGCCACCGCGCTGGTGATCCCCGAGGTGAAGGGGAAGATCGACGGCATCGCCATGCGCGTGCCCACTCCCGACGTTTCGGTGGTGGACCTGGTGGCCGAGTTGGAGAAGGACGTGACCGCGCAGCAGGTGAACGACGCGCTGCGCGCCGCCAGCGAGGGGCGGATGAAGGGGATCCTGGGCTACGAGGAAGAGGAGCTGGTCTCCATCGACTTCACCGGCAACCCCAACTCCTCCATCGTGGACGCGCCGACCACCAACGTGATCGGCGGGCTGGTGAAGGTGATGGCCTGGTACGACAACGAGTGGGGCTACAGCAACCGCTGCGTGGACCTGGCGCGCTACATGGGCGAGCGCCTGCAGAACAGCTGAGCGGGTGAGGGACCGGAGGGCATCGGCGGAGTGCGCCGGTGCCCTTCGTGCTGTCTGGAGGCGGGGATGGCGGCCTGGCGGACGAGTTCTCGCGTGGCGACCGATGGCGTGGGACGCCGGCACCGCGCCCTCTCCGGCCGGCTTGGGCCGTCCACCTCTCCCGTACCGGGGCCCGTACCGGGAGAGGTTGGGCGCCGGGGTTGGTGTGAGAGGCGCAAACTCGTGTGGTCGCGGCGGGTTGGCCCTCTCCCCCCGGCCCCCTCCCCCCAAAACTGC
>DASSJS010000074.1:0-8515 GCA_035691085.1 Longimicrobium sp. | reverse complement strand
TTCTCCCCCTCCCCCGCGGAGCGCGGGGAGGGGGCCGGGGGGAGGGGGCCGCCGCGGCTCGGCCGGCCTCTCCCCGCCGCGCCGGCACTTCGCTGGCTGTTCCCTGTTCCCTGTTCCCTGCAGTTCAGGCCCGTACCTTCGACCCCGCGTCCGTCGCATCCGCCTTCGGCTTCGTGACGGTGGTGAAGCCGGTGCGGTCCATCTTTCCCCACTGGCGGCTGCCGCGGATGTAGTTCCACATCCCCTTCAGCCGCCAGAGCACCGTCAGCTGCCGGTAGCCCAGGTTCTCCAGCAGCGCCCACACCACCAGCATCGCCCGGTCGGCGAAGGTGTGGTAGCGGTGGAAGTTCATCTCCTCCAGCACCAGCGCGGTCAGCGTGAGCAGCGCGCCCAGGCCGTACGCGGTCAGGAAGAAGAGGGTGGCGAAAGGCCAGTTGATGGCCCCCAGCAACAGCCCCAGGATCACTCCCAGCAGCCCGACGAACTCCACCACCGGCGCCAGCATCTCGTTGAACACGAAATACGGGTACACCACGGTGCCCATCCGCCCGTACTTCGGGTTGAAGAAGAGCCCGCGGTGGCGCCAGAGCACGTCGGCCAGGCCGCGCTGCCAGCGGTCGCGCTGCCGCGACAGCACGCGGAACGACGACGGCGCCTCGGTCCACGCCACGGGGTCGGGGATGAAGTCCACGCGGTGCGGACCGCCTTCCTCGTACCCCTTCCGGCGCAGGCGCAGCACCAGCTCCATGTCCTCGCCCACGGTCTCGTGCAGGTAGCCGCCCGCGGCCAGCATCAGGTCGCGCCGGAACAGCCCGAAGGCGCCGGAGATGATCAGGTTCCCTCCCAGCCGGTTCCACCCCAGGCGGCCGAAGAGGAAGGCGCGCAGGTACTCCACCACCTGGAACCCCGGCAGCGCCCGCCGCGGCACCCGCGTTTCCACCACCCGCCCGCTCTCCACCCGCGAGGCGTTGGCGATGCGGATGGTGCCCCCCGCCGCGATCACCCGGTCGTCGTCGATGAAGGGGCGCACCATGCGGATCAGCGCGTCGGGCTCGATCAGCGTGTCGGCGTCGATGGCGCACACCAGGTCGCCGGTGGCCAGGTTCAGCCCCGCGTTCAGCGCGTCGGCCTTCCCCCCGTTCATCTTGTCCACGACCACGAGGTTGGGGTGCGTCCGCGAGCGGTAGAGCGCCACCACCTCGGCCGACGAGACACGGCGCGGGAAGATGGGGTGGATCGGGGCCAGGTCGAACTGGTCGATCAGCACCGCCATCGTCTCGTCCTTCGACCCGTCGTTGACCACCACCACTTCGAGGTTCGGATAGTAGAGCGCCAGCAGCGCGCGCACGCTCTCGCCGATGGTGGCCGCCTCGTTGTAGGCGGGAGCCAGCATGCTGATCCCGGGGACCACGCGCGAGCCCAGCATCTTCCAGCGCGCCTGGCCGCGCGAGAGGAGGGCGTGGTGGCGCATCTCCAGGCTGGCGCTGATCAGCAGGATGAAATACCAGCCGTTCACCACCAGGAAGTAGACGAGGATCGCCCACTCCAGCTTCACCAGGGTCCACGCGGCGAATTCGTACGTGCTCATCGCCACTGGTCCCGCTCGGCGGTGGTCTCGGGCATGTCCAGCACCTGGCGGGCGATGTCGGCGGCAAAGCGGTCGCGGTCGTCCAGCGCGCGGCGGAGGAGGAGGTGGCCGGGGCTCCCCAGCCGGCGCATGGCCAGCGCGCTCTGGCTGCGCACGATCCACGCGGGGTCGCGCAGCATCCCGGCGAGCTCCGCGGCCGCCGGCCAGTGGCCCAGGCGCCCCAGCGACGCGGCCGCCGCGGCGCGCACGGCGGCGTCGGGGTCGCGCAGCAGCCCCTCCAGCCGCCGCACCAGCGCGTCGCCGCCGATGGCGCCGGCCAGGGCGGCGGCGCGCGCGCGCACCCCCGGCCCGGGGTCGCCGCAGAGCCGCTCGGCCGCGGCGCTGAAGCGCGGGTCGGCCAGCCCGGCCGCCACCTCCAGCGCGGGCTCGGCCTGCGCGCCCGAGTGCGTTTCCAGGTACGCGGCCAGCGCGGGGATGCACGCCGGGCCGATGCGCAGCAGCGAGTCGCGCAGCACCCAGCTCCCCACCGCCTCGGGCGTCTCCAGCAGCGCGATCAGCTGCTCCACGATCACGGGGTCCGGGTGCTGCCCGGCCCACTCCGCCGCCTCGGCGCGCACGGCGGGGTGCCGGTCGCGGAAGAGCGGGGGCACCACGTCGTCACCCCCGCCCACGGCGGTGAGGAGGCGCACCCCGCGCAGCCGCATCCACCACTTGCGGCTGTAGCACATCTGCTCGGCGGCGCCGGCCAGGCCGATCTCGTGCGCCAGCGCGGCCAGGCGCTGCCGCTGCGAGCCGGCCATGCTGGGCATCAGCTCCACGAACAGCCGCACCTGCAGCCGCCGCGGCAGCGCCTTGAGCAGCGCCACGTCCGCGCGGTCCATGCGCCCGTTCACCCCCACCGACGCCAGCGCGATGCGCCCGCGCTCCAGCGCCGCCCGCGACCTCCGCTCGCGCCACGCCGCCCGCGCCGCGTGCCCGAAGATCACCCCCAGCGCCGCGAGGGCGCCGATGATGATCACCAGCAGGGCGATGTCGAGAAGGCGGATGGAATCGATCATCCGGCGGCGAGTGCGAAAGTGCGAAAGTGCGAGAGTGAGAAAGTGCGAGAGTGCGAAAGTGCGAGAGGGGAAGGCGCGTCGCCCATGGCGGGCGTCGCCAGCGCCGCGCGACGCCGCGCGGTTTCGTCGCCCCCCGGCCGGTCCGGCGCGGAATGACTCCGTGCGGCCGGTGATGGGTGGACGGTGGTGCTCGCGCGGAGGGCGACCACCCCCGCGCGGAGGTGCGCGGCGGCGGCGGACGCACGGCCCGGCATGGAGACGCGAACCACTTTCGCACTCTCGCACTTTCGCACTTTCGGACTTCCCCTCATGCCACCATCGCCCGGCGAATGCGGTGCAACAGGATGGGAACGCTGAACGGCTTGCTCACGTGATCGAACGCGCCTTCCTCCAGCGCCTGCACCACCTCGGCCTCGTGCGCGCGCACCGTGAGCACGATCACCCGGGTGCGCTCCAGCACGCGGTCGCGCGAAAGGCGGCGCAGCACCGCGTGGCCGTCCATCCCGG
This sequence comes from Longimicrobium sp., assembly GCA_035691085.1. GTDB lineage: Bacteria > Gemmatimonadota > Gemmatimonadetes > Longimicrobiales > Longimicrobiaceae > Longimicrobium. The sequence goes on along the minus strand of DASSJS010000074.1, from coordinate 5,362 downwards.
GAAGGTCGATGTCGAGCAGCACCAGGCGCGCGCGCAGCGACGGGCGCGAGCCGGTGAGCGCGTCCGCCGCCTCGCGCCCGTCGGCGATCCAGCGCGAGGTGTAGCCGCGGGTCTCCAGCGAGTGCAGCAGCAGCCGCGCCAGGGCCGGGTCGTCTTCCACCACCACCACGTCCACCTGCGCGGCCGGGTCGGGGCGCTCGGGCGTCCACCCCGCGGGGAGCACGCGCGAGCGCCCCGCTTCCTTGGCCTGGTACAGCGTGGCGTCGGCCACGCGGTACAGCGCGGGGAGGTCGGCGCCGTCCACCGGGAACTGCGCGATCCCCGCGCTGAAGCTCACGCGCAGCGGCTCGGCGCCGGCCATCTCGAAGGGCTCGGCGCGCAGCTGCTCCAGCACGGCTTCCAGCCGCTGCACCGCGTCGTCCTTGTCCATCCCGAACATCCCCACCACGAACTCCTCGCCGCCCCAGCGCGCCACCACGTCCTCGGCGCGGAAGCCGCGCTCCAGCAGGCGGGCCACGCGGCGCAGCACCTCGTCGCCCATCCCGTGGCCGTGGCGGTCGTTGATCCGCTTGAAGTGGTCCAGGTCCAGCAGCGCCAGCGCGAACGGCTTCTTGTTGCGCACGGCCAGGTGCAGCAGCTGCCCCATCAGCTCCTCGCTGCGCCGGCGGTTGGCCACCCCCGTCAACGGATCGCTGTCGGCCAGCGCGCGGTGCAGCTGCACGCGCTCCAGCCGGTTGGTCACGCGGGTCACCAGCTCGGGGCCCACGAACGGCTTGGCCACGTAGTCGTCGGCGCCCGCCGCGAACACGCGCTGCACCGTCTCCGCTTCCGTCCGCGCGGTCAGGAAGATGACGGGGGTGGCGCTCCAGCGGGCATCGTTGCGCATCACCCGGCACAGCTCGATCCCGCCCACGCTGGGCATGTCGATGTCGAGCAGCACCGCGTCGGGGCACACCTCCTCGAGCGAATCCCAGAAGCGCTCGGGGTCGCCCAGCACGTTCACCTCCACGCCGGCCGGCTCCAGCAGCCGCTGCACGGCGTCCAGGATCACCGGGTCGTCGTCCACCGCCAGGATGCACGAGCGCCGCTGCTGGCCCCGGTGCAGCACCCCCGACACCGCGTCCACCGCGGTGGCCGGCGACACCGGCTTCTGCAGGAAGCCCACGCCCCCCAGCCGCGCCACCTCCACCCGGTCGGCGAACGCCCCGCTCCCGGTGAGCACCACCACGGGGACCGGGGGAACGTGCGCCGACAGCTCGCGCAGCAGCTCCAGCCCGCCACGGCGGTCGCCCTCGAACGACAGGTCCAGCAGCACCGCCGCGGGCCGCTCGTCCGACACGGCCACCCGCGCCTGCGAAACGTCGCGCGCGATCCGCGTGCGCATGGCCCGCCCGCCCGCCTCCATGGTGATGCGCTCGGCCAGCTCGCTGTCGTCATCCACCACCAGCAGCAGCGGCAGCGCCCGCGCCGCGCCACCGGGCTGCGCGTGGCCCTGCTGCCCCGCGTGCGACTGCTGGCGCGCCGGCGCGGTGACGGGCGAGGGCGGGCGCGCCAGCTCGCGGCGCAGCGCCACGGCGGCATCGGTCAGCCGCAGCGCCTCGGCCTGCCCCAGCGGGGCGTTCCCCTGCAGCAGCGTTTCCACCTCGCGCGCCAGCCGCGACCCCTGCGCGAATCCGAAGGTCCCCACCGACCCGGCCAGTTTGTGCGCCTCGCGCTCGGCGTGGCGCCGCCCCTCTTCCGTCAGCCGCCCCTCCAGGACGGCGATGGCCGCCTCCTCGATGGCGTCCACCCGCGCGGTCACCGGCCCGCGGAAGCGCTCCCACGCGTTGCGCACCGCGTCGGCCAGCGCGTCCGCCGTCCCTTCGCGCGGGGCGGGCGAACCGTCGCCGGGGGGGTGCGACGCGCCGTCCACGCCCAGCACGGCCGCCGCCTGGCGCACCAGCGCCTGGCGGTCGAGGGGGTGAACGAAGGTCTGGGCCACGCCGGGGACGTCGGCGTCCGCCCCGGACGCGCCGCCGCCTCCCCCCTCCGCGCCGGCGCGGGGAACGCAGAGAAAGACGGGGGGAAGATCGGAGAGCGCGTGCAGCACGCCCCGCGCGCCGCCGCCGGGGATGGCGGAGTCGAGCAGCACCAGCGACCAGCCGCCGCGGGCGAGCTGGGCGCGCGCCGCGGCGGCGTCGGGGGCGGCCTCCACGGTCACGCCGCGCAGCTGGCGCGCCAGGAACGCCGCCACCGCGTCGGGGAACCCGGCCACCAGCATGCGCGCCGGCTGCGCGGGCGGACTCACCCCGGCCACCCCAGCGTGCTGGACACCTGGTTGGCCAGGTCCATGGGGTCGAACGGCTTGGCCAGCACGCCGGCCACCTCCAGCCCCTCGAAGCGGCGGCGGTCGGCCGGCTGCACCTTGGCGGTCAGCAGGATCACGGGGATCCCCGCCGTCTGGGGATCGTCGCGCAGCCGCAGGGCGGTGGCGGGCCCGTCCATCCCGGGCATCATCACGTCCAGCAGAATCGCGTCGGGAAGGTGCTCGGCGGCCAGCCGCAGCCCCTCCTCGCCGTTGCGCGCGGGGATCACCTCCCACCCGGCCACCATCTCCAGTGACATCTGCGCCACCTCGCGGATGTCGTCCTCGTCGTCCACGATCAGGATGCGTCGGCTCATTCTCTCGTTTGGACCTTTCCCCTCCACCCCGCCCCCCGGAAATACGGCCGGAGGCGCGGTGTTGGATCTACGCTGCGCTCAAGTTGTTGAACCACAAACCCATAGACGCAAAACAAGCGCGTCTCGCCACGCCGCGGCGAGCCCGCGCACGCACGGGCCCCGAGACGGAATGACGCACGCGCCGCCGGACCGACGCATGGTACCCCATCAATGGACGGCAAACGCCGCGCCGTTCACGCGGCCGGTGCGCCGTCGCCGTGCTCCAGCAGCGCCATCACGCGGCGTTCCAGCTCCACCGGCTCCACGCGGCTCTTGGTGAGCACCTCCACGCCGGCGGCGCGCAGGCGCTCGCGCTCGGCCTCGTTCAGGTCGAGCGCGGTATAGGCCACGATCGGCACCTGGCGCAGCGCGTCTTCCTGGCGGAAGCGCTCGGCCAGCCAGTAGCCGTCGCCGCCGGGGATGGCGATGTCGAGCACCACGGCATCGGGCACGCGCCGGCGCGCGGCGCGCCAGGCGTCCTCGCCGCTCCCGGCCACGTCGCTCACCACGCCGTTGCGCTCGAAGGTCTCGGCCAGCACGCCGGCCAGCCCCACGTCGTCCTCCACCACCAGCACGTGCATCCGGCCGTCGCGCGGCTCGGCTTCCACCTGCGCCTCGTCGGGCGGCGGCCCCAGGTCGGCCTCGCCCGCGTCGGGGACGGGGGAGGAGAGGGGCAAGGTGAAGATGAAGGTGCTCCCCTGCCCCGGCTCGCTCTCGGCCCAGATGCGCCCGCCGTGCTGCCCCACGATGCTGCGGCAGATGGCCAGCCCCAGCCCGGTGCCCCCCTTCTGCCGCGAGTCGGACGAGTCGACCTGCTGGAAGCGCTCGAAGATGCTCTCCAGCCGGTCGTGCGGGATGCCGCGCCCCTGGTCGGCCACGCGGAACACCGCCTCGCCCCCCTCGGGCTCCACCGTCAGCTGCACGGCGGTGCCCTGGGGGCTGAACTTGATGGCGTTGGAGACCAGGTTGGTGAGCACCTGCAGGATGCGGTCGGCGTCGGCGATCAGCCGCATCGGCTCGGCCCACACGTACAGCTCCACCCCGGCGCGCTCGGCCATGGGGAGCATCACCTCGGCGGCGCCCTGCACCAGCTCGGCCACGTTCACCGGGCCGGGTTCCATGGCCACCTTCCCCGACTCGATGCGCTCGATGTCGAGGATGTCGTTGATCAGCCGGATCAGGCGGTCGGTGTTCTGCACCGCGATCTCCAGCATCCGCTGCCCGCGCGTGGGGATGTCGCCCGCCTTCCCCGCGGCCAGCAGCCCCAGCGAGCCGCGGATGGCGGTGAGCGGGGTGCGCAGCTCGTGGCTCACCACGGAGATGAACTCGTCCTTCATGCGGTCCACCTCGCGCCGCTCGGTCACGTCGCGAAAGGTGATCACCGCGCCGGCGATGTGGTTCTCCTCCACGATGGGAGTGCAGGTGAACTCCACGGGAAAGCGGGTCCCGTCGGCCCGGCGGAAGGCGGCGTCGGTCACGGTGCGGGGGTGCCCGCTGAGCAGCGCGGCGCGCACGGGGTCCTCGCCGCCGGCGCGGGCCAGGAGCGTGGCCTCGTACGGGCGGCCGGGGAGGTCGTCGGCGGCGTAGCCCAGCATGGCCGCGGCGGCGGGGTTCACGAAGGTGGTGTAGCCGTGGGCGTCCACCCCGTAGATCCCCTCGGCGGCGGCGTTCAGGATCAGCTCGTTCTGCCGCGCCAGCCGCTCGGCCGCCTGCCGGGCCAGGATGCGCTCGGCCGCCTCGCCGCGCAGCAGGAGGTTGGCCTCGCGCAGCCGCGCGGTGCGGCGCAGCACCAGCACCCCCGCCGCCGCCGCCAGGAGCACGGCCAGCACGCCGCCGCTCACGATCAGCGCGCGGGCGCGCCGCTCCAGCGAGCGCGCGCGCTCTGCCCGGCCGCGCAGCAGGGCGAACTCCTCGCGCTGCACCCCGGTCATGGTGTCGCGGATGGCGTCGGAGAAGCGGCGCCGCAGCGCGAAGGTGCCGGTATCGCCCGCGGCGGCGCGGGCGGCCAGGAGCGCCGCCGGGCCGGCGCGCGGCGGGAGGCGGGCTGCCCCCTGCAGGGCGCGGAAGCTGTCGGAGAGCGCCGCGAGCCGCCGCATCCTCTGTTGCTGCCGCGGGTTGTCGGCGGTCATGCGCCGCAGGTTCTGCTCGTGCGCGTCCCAGTCACGCCCCGCCGCGCGCCACGCATCCAGGAAGCGCGGGTCGCCGCTCAGCGCGAAGCCACGGTAGGTGGTCTCCAGCTCGGCCTGGGCGGCGGCCAGCCCCTCGGCCTCGCTGATCACCTGGTAGGTGTGGATGCTCCAGCGGTTGGCGCCCGCCAGCTCGCGAAAGGCCTGGTTGGCCAGCACCCCCAGGCTCAGCAGCAGGGCCAGGATCACCGCGAACACCGCCACGAGCGCGGCTGGCCCCCGCGGGGGGCTTCCGGGTGCGGTGGCGGGCGCGTGGTCGGGCACGGGGTCGTGGCTGAAGGGAGGCACGGAGGGCGACGAAATCCGCCAGCAAGCAAACGCGTCGCGCGTTTAACCGCAAGAGGAACGGCGGGCGGGACTGCAAGGACGATGCGCGAGATCTTTTAGGTACGGGGGTACGGGGGTACGGGAGTGCTGGGTGCTGGGTGCTGGGTGCTGGGTGCTGGGTCATCGATCAGGAACGAAGGCGCCCCCTC
>DASSJS010000073.1:0-29276 GCA_035691085.1 Longimicrobium sp. | reverse complement strand
TTCAGGATCACTTGTGGAATCATCATGGCTCCATGGCACGCGGGTGTGCCGTTGAACATCGGGTGGATGAAAAAAGCCGGCTCCCTCGTCATCGCGAGAGAGCCGGCTTCGGTTCACCGGCGCAAAGGCCGGATTGGCGGTCAGGTGGCGCGCCGGGTGGACGCGCACACCCGGGCATCTCCCGGGGGCGGGCGGCATCCACTGCAACAACAAACGTTCAGCTTCGGCGCGGTCATCATCGTCAGGTCAAAGGTGTTACCGGTTCGGATGGAACCGGGTTACGCGGACGCAAAAAAGGCCCTCCCGCCGGGGAAGGCTTGGCAAGGACGGCCGGAGTACGGTTCCGGCTTACGCGGTCGTTACCGCGCGCACGCGTCCTTGCGGCTCCCCGAAGGGGAATCGCACGGACAACAACAGGCGGCGCGGACGAAGGCGTGCATCGCTCGAAATCGGGAGATACGGCTCGCGCCGGAAAACATCCGCGGCACTGATGGAGGTTAAGCCACGCGCTCGATACCTGTCAACCCGCCGCGGGGTTCCAGCCATCAACGGCGCCGGGTGTGGACGGTGGACGGGGAGGGTGGGACAGATCGGGAATATGCGAGTGAACTCGCCGCTACAACGGCACGCAGTCCGCCTTCGCGGACTTCGCGCGCGACGGCTTCAGCGCGAGCGGTGCACGGATCGGTGACGAACCGGCAAAAGATGCTCGGCCGGGGCGCTATCAGTGGAAGATGCGCTCGAGGGTCTGGATCACGGTGCCGCCGAGGTGATGTTCTTCCTGACGCAGAATGTAGTCGCGGACGTGAGGAGCCTGACGTTTGGATACCGTGAACGCGCCGTAGTAGCCCTGCCACTTGAAGAACCCGCCGGGGTCCAGCTCCTGGGTAACAAGGTGCGACGACGCGCCTTTCGCGTGTTGTACCACTTCGTAAAGCCGGGCCGTGGGATGAAAGCGCAGCAGCACGTGCACGTGATCGTCGATGCCGCCGATGGCCAGCGGCTCACACCGGTGCTTCTTCATCTGCTGGCTGATGCATCCGTAGATCGGCTGGCGAAGGCTGGCGGTGATCAGCGGCATCCGGTCCCACGTTGCCCACACGAGGTGCAGATACAACTGCGTATACGGCTGGCGCATTCTGAAGATTGGGGTCAATGGGTGGCGCGGCGCGTACTCCGGTCACCCACGAGTATCGCACTCCGCGTCCCGCCCCGTGCGCCACGCTCAGCCCAAACGACCGCCCCCACTGCGTCACCGGCGGACTGGATGAGCAATGAGGGCGCGAACAATCTCTGCCGTTGAAGTCCGCGAAGGCGGACTGCGTGCCGTTGTAGCCGCGAGTTTACTCGCAAACTCCAATCTCGACGTCGCCGTACCCGCCCGACTCCGCGCGTGGATTCACTCCAACCGCGACACTACGCCCTGCGCGCCGTTCACCCGCACGCGCTCGCCGTCGCGCAGGGCGGTGAGGGCGCCGTGCACGGCCATCACGGCGGGGACGCCCACCTCGCGCGCGGTGACGGCGCCGTGCGACAGGGGGCCGCCGCTCTCCGTCACCACCGCCACGGCGCTGTAGAAGAGCGGCGTCCACGCGGGGTTGGTGGTCCGCGCCACCAGCACCGAGCCGGGGGTGAAGCGCGCGAAATCTTCCACGCCGTGGACGAGGCACACCGGCCCCTCGGCCACGCCGGGCGAGCCGGGAAGGCCACGCAGCGCGCCATCCGCCGGCACCTCGGGCTCCTCGCCGAAGACGCGCGGCGGGGTGCGGTCCTTCGCCGCGTCGTACTCCGCGCGGTTGTGGCGGGCCTCCTCCGCGGAGCCGGCGGACGCGGCGGTGGCGGACGCGCCGCCCTCCATCAGCGCCACGAGCGTGTGCTTGCGGAGGAAGAAGACGTCGTCGGCCTGGTCGATGGCGCCGTGCGTGGCGAGGCGGCGGCCCACTTCCACGAGGGCGGCGCGGAAAGGGATGGAGAGGCGCGTGGTCTGGTAGTGCTCCAGGTCGTCCAGCCCGGTGTAGGCGCGGGTGAGGCGCAGCAGCTCCGCTGAAAAGTTGCGGAGGCCGTCGGGCATGGCGGCCAGGTACTCGCGCTCGGCGGCGCTCTGGCGCGCGCGCAGCTCCACCTCGCGCCCGGCGGGGCCGGCCACCTCGCCCTGCATCAGCATCAGCCGCAGGTTCTCGAGCACCACCCACGGCTGGCCGAGCCACGTGGGCACGTACGCATCGAAATCCACCTCGCGGTGGCCGTGGTTCTCCAGGAACCGGCGGAAGGCCGATGCGAAGCGCGGGAAGCGGTCGAGCGCACCCCCCTCCCACAGCGCCCGTCGATCCGTATCCACCACCATACGCTCCAGCTCGGGCTCGGCGCGGATCAGCCGGTAAAGGCGATGCAGGTCGGCGTTGACCAGGTTCGTCTTGGTCTCGCAAAAGCAGGTGAGCGAATCGTACAGCGCGGGGGCCTGCTCGCGCCCGGCGATCATCATCACCACGCCGAAGAGGGTGCGGTGCAGCACACCCTGCGTGATCGAGATGGCGATGTTGGGGCGGAAGTAGTCACGCCCCAGCGCATCCACCGCCAGCAGGTGCCGCCAGAGCGCGTCGTCATCCAGCGTAGACAGATCGACGGCGCTCAAGCGGCCGAGCGTGAAGAGGTAACGGTCCAGGTCACGCGCCCAGGTGACGGGGAGCTCCTGCACCCAGCGGTAGCGCTCGATCCAGTCGTCCTTGCGCGCCAGCAGCTCGTCCAGGCTGTCCACGCGCACCTGCAGCCCCTGCGTGAACAGCCGCACCGCCGTCTCGTTCCCGTAGATGTAGCCCTCGAAGCGGTCGAACCACTTTCCCGCGAAGGCCGGATATCCCAGCAGCTCCAGCGAGTACGCCAGCGACTGGTGGAACCCCTCGCTGGTGAAATCCCAGGTGAGCGGGGTGATGGGGTTGGGGAAGCGCTCGGCCGCTTCGTCGCGCGTCCACCGCGCGGGGAACTCGGTGACCGGGCGCGACTGCAGCAGGTACAGCTCACCGCCCGCCAGCGCCCACTCGGTGTCCTGCGGAAAGGCGTAGAAGCGCTCGACGCGGATCACCAGGTCGCGCAGCGCGGCAAGCTCCGGATCGGACAGCGAGGGCGCGCTCGCCCGCTCCGCATCGACGTCCACCCGCTCGGTGCCGTTCTCCGTGGACAGCAGCGCGTGCGTCTTCTCGCCGATCTCGCGCTGGAGGATTTCGCCGGTGCGCTTGCTGACGGCGAACTGGTCGATGCCGCCCTCGCCGCTCACCACCGTCTCGCCCAGCCCGTACGCGGCGTTGATCACGATGCGGTCCAGATCGCCGCTCACGGGGTCCATCGAGAACGCCACGCCGGCCACCTCGCTGCGCACCATCCGCTGCACCACCACGGCCATCGCCGCCTCGCCCACGCCAAAGCCGCGCTCGTGCCGGTAGCGCACCGCGCGGTCTTCCCACAGGCTCGCCCAGCAGCGCCGCACCGCGTCCAGCACGCCATCCACCCCGGCGACGTTCAGATACGTGTCGTGCTGCCCGGCGAACGCCGCGCCCGCCAGGTCCTCCAGCGTGGCGGAGGATCGGACGGAGACGCGATCCTCCGCCAGCAGCGCGGGGAGCCGCGCCCGCAGCGCCGCGTCCAGCTCCGCCGGCAGCGGCGCGGCGACGAGCAGGCGGCGGATCTCGGCGCAGCGCGCGTGCAAATCGGCCGCGTCCTCCGGCTTCAACGCGGCCACCAGCGCATCCACCGCGGGGACGGATGAGAGGAACGCGCGATACGCCGCCGCGGGGACGATCACCCCGGGCGGCACCGCGAACCCGCCCTGCGTCAGCCTGGCGAGCGACGCACCCTTCCCCCCGCTGGCGGCCGGCTCGACGGCCGCGGGGTCGGTGAACTCCAATATCATCTCATTCCCAGTGCGGAGAGTCTGATGGCCTGGCCCGCGGACCGGCGGCTGAAGCCGCAGCAACCACTACGAGAAGCCTCGCAAACTGCGCGAGGCTCCAACGGCTTGGGCCTTTGCCGTGAGGATGAACGTCATCGCCGGCGCGTGAACACGTAGGCGCAGGTGCGGTTCGCGCGGTTGTAGCGCACGTCGCCGAGCCAGAAGCCTTCCAGCCGCAGCTCGTCGCCCACCACGCGCGCCGTGCCTTCCAGCGCCAGGTCGCCGCGCTCCTGGTTCGCGTTCTCCACCACCAGCCGCAGCTCGCCGGTGCCCTCATCGTACGAGTAGCGGCCCCAGTAGTCGCGGCGCGTTTCGAAGGGGACCGCGGTCAGGCTGAACGCGCTGTCGCGCCGCAGGATCAGCTCGCGGATCGTCTCCGGCGGCGAGAGATGGTCGCCGCCGCCGGTGCAGGCGGCCGTGTCGCGCTGGCTCCAGTAGCCCGCCAGCGGGTTGGGGCGCGGATCCACCACGTGCACCGTCTGCCGGGCCACGCGGCTGCCCACGCGCACCACCAGCGTGAACTCCGAACCCGGCAGCGCCGTGGCCGCCGCGCGCACGCTGCCGCGCGACACGCGCCCGGCCTCGCGCGGCTCCACTTGCCACGTCACGCGGCAGTTGGCGGGCACCGGCGTGGGGGGTGCGTAGCTGCTCCACCAGAACGCGTTCACCGGCGCGCTTTCCCCCGGCGCCACCTGGACCGGCTCGGCGCTGATGGCCAGCGGCACGCTCTCCGGCGCGGTGCAGCCGTTCTGCGCCGCGGCGGGCATCCGGACGGCCGCCAGCGCCGTCACGGCCAGGATGAGCGGAAGGATGGGTCTGCGCACGTGGGCTCTCATCGGTAGGTGATGATCGAAATCGTAAGACACGTTCACTACGCATGCCCGGCGGAGGGCGATTCGCTCGCCTCCCACTCGGCGGCCAGGCGCTGGAGGTCGGCCACGATGGACCGTGCTTCATCCACCAGCTTGCGGCGATGGCTCGGCCGCCGGGCGAAGAGGAGGAAGGTGCGCGCCCGCCGCCACGCGCTCCCCGCGCGGTCGCGGTAGAGAAGCGCCACCGCACCGGTGTACGGCAGCGACAGCGCGTAGACGAACGCCCATCCGGCCGAGGCGAGCAGCGCCACGGCGGCGGTCTGTACCATCCAGAACAGCAGGAAGATGGGGATACCCAGGAAGATGGAATTGGATGCGAAGTGGTCGCGGTCCTTCGACATCTTCCCCACCACCCGTTTCGTCACCGCGTACGCCGGGAGCGAGTTGAGCCATCCCCACGCGAACAGCGGCGCCCCGGCGATCAGCAGCTCCATCTCGCGAAATACGAAGAACGCCGCACGCGGCGCCTCCACTGGCAGGAACAGCTCCCCCGGCGTCACCGCGAGCCGGTTCAGCTTGCGCGCGAAGCCGCGGACGCGCTCCTCCAGCCCGTCCAGCTCCGCCCGGCGGTCGCGCGCCAGCCACTGGCGGCCAGCCTGCAGGCGATGGATCAGCGCCACGTGGGCCTCCCAGTCCTCCCCCGGCTCCTGCCCCAGCGGCGGCGGCGCGTCACCCCCGGCGCGCAGCAGCTCCGCCGCGCGGCCAAAGATCTCGATCTCGCGCTCCGCCTCGTAGTTCGCCGTCAGCCCGCGGATTTGCGCCTCGATCAGCGCGGTCAGCTCGTGCGGGTCCGCCGCCGGATGCTCGCGCCGCCACGCGTGCACGTCCATTCCCGGTCCGAACACGAGCCCGGCGGACGAGCGGAAGCGCTCCTTCGCCTCGAAGTGGAGGCCGGTGGGAACCAGCATCAGCGGCGGCCCGGCCGGGTGCGCGTCCACGTAGGCCAGCGCGATGCGCGCGGCGCCGGTGCGGAACGGGCGCATGGCCGGGTCGCTGTGGCTGACGCCCTCGGGGAAGATGACGATGCATCCGCCCTCGGCCAGCCGCTGGGCGCACTGGTCCAGCGCATCCACGTTCTTTCCCGGATCCGCGCCCTCGGCCACGTCTTGCGAGCGGTGGAACAGGATCACGTGCAGGGCGCGGATCAGCGGCGCCAGCATGGGGTTCTTGCGCAGCGTGCTCTTGGCGGTGAGCGTCACCGGCCGGCTCAGCCGGGTGAGCACCAGCAGCGGGTCCACGAAGGCGTTGGTGTGGTTGGCCACCACCAGCACCGGCCCGCGCCGCGGCACGTTTCCGCGCCCCTGCACCTGGATCCGGCGGAAGAACGCGAACAGCGCCGCCCGCCACAGCGCCCGCATCACCCGGTAGATCATCCCGCCTCCGCCGCCGCTTCCGCGCCGATCATGGCCGTCTCGCCACGCCGCCGCATCGCGACGCGCGCCACCTCGCTGGCGATGAAGGCCAGGATCACGGCCGCCACCAGGTCCACCGCGTAGTGATAGCGCAGGACGAGCGTGGCCAGCATGATCGTCCCCACGAGCGGAAAGTAGATCAGCGCGCGCAGCGGGTTGCGGTGGCGCAGGTCGAAGAGCGTGGCGAACAGTGAGGCGCCCACGTGCAGGCTGGGAAAGGCCCCGTGCGGCCCACCCACCTGTTCCACGGAGCGGAGGATGATCTGGTGGAACGCGCCGCCGTTGATGGGCACCGTGAAATCGCCCGCCATCTGCACGATGGGCCCGCGCGCGGGGAGGAAGAGGTAGCCCAGGAAGCTGAGCGCGTACAGCACCGCGAACCCGGTGACGAACTCGTCGCGCTCCGCCGGCGGCCGGCCAACGAGGGAGAGGATGATGGAGAGGTAGAGGTAGGGGATGAACATCGCGTAGCCGAAGCAGAGCAGCCGCGTCCACGCCGACGCCGCGAGGGGCTCCAGCGCCAGGACGGGCGAGCGGCCCAGCAGCAGCGCGCGGTCGGCGTGCTCCAGCCACGGGTCCGCCAGCCACGGGATGGCGGTGAACGCCACGTGCCCCAGCGTGGTGTAGAGCGTGAACATCACCGCGATCACCACCACACCGCGCACCACCGCGCCCTGCCGCGCCCCCAGCCACCCCGCCACCCCCGCGAACCCGGCCAGCAGCGCCGCGTGCATCCCCAGCGCGCCGATGACGGGCGCGCCAAGCGCCGCGGCCACCGCGAGCGTGGCGGTCACCACGGCCAGGATGAAGAGCGTGGCGCGGTCGGCGGGATGGAGGCGGTGGAGCAAGCGGCGGCGGGAGCGTCAAGGAGCGGATCAGCCAGCGCACGAAGCGGGATGTGCTCCCGGAAGATACCCCCGCGCGCGCGGAGTGCGCGAGCCCGAACGTGGAACGATGGTCCCCGCGTTGGACTTCGGGAGATCATCGTTCCGGGTCCACGCTCCCGGACGGCAATATTGCCCCCTGGGCGGCTGAAGCCACGGCTACGACTACGGGAAGCCTCGCAAACTGCCGCGAGGCTGTGGGAGAGGTTGCCGTGGCGATGTGCCCAATGCCGCTCAACCGTACGACAGGTGGATCCTTGTGGATCAACACGACGCCGGTGGAGCCTCGCGCAGTTTGCGAGGCTTCTCGTAGTTGTTGCTGCGGCTTCAGCCGCCGGTCGGCGGGCCGGGCCGACTTTCGTTCCCGCGCCGCCGCTGATCAGCCTCCGGTCAGCGGCGCCGCCTCGCCGTCCAGCTCGCGCGTCATCTCGATCATCGTCCGCCGGAAGCCGGCGCGGGCGAACAGGCGTTGCGCGTTCTCATTCCGTTCCGCCGTCGAGAGGACGACGCGGGGCGCGCCGCGGGCCTTGAGTGCAGCCAGCGTGGCGTCGAGCAGCATCCGGCCCACGCCCCGGCCGCGATGTGCGGGATCGACCACGATGTCGTACATCGCGCCCGCGGGGCCGCGCAGCGCCATGTAATCGTTCCCCTCCACGCCCGCGTAGGTGTAGCCCAGCACCTCGCCGTCGCGTTCGGCGACGAGGATCACGATGCTCGGCTGTCGGAGCTGCGAGCCCAGGAACGAGGCGTACAGGTGCTCGGTCTCGGGCGCGGCGGCGATGAAGCGCTGTGGATCGAAGTCGTGATGCGTCCGCACCAGCAGTGCGCCCAGCCGCCCGATGGCCGTCAGGTCGGCGGGCGTGGCGGGGCGGATGGTGGCGACCGGGAGGTTGGATGATTCCACGTTGCTGGCTGCTGGGTCAAGATTCAGGCGGGGCGGCGGCCGCCTCCACGCGATAGCGCAGCCAGACCACGTCGTCCGCGCGCCGCTCCACCGACTCGAGCGCGAGCCGGTGCGGCGCCACGTCGTCGCCGTCCACGTCGAAGAGCGCGGGGGTGCCCATGCGCCCGTCCGCCACCGGCGCCAGCAGCAGGCTCACCTCGTCGATCAGCCCCGCGCGCAGCATCCCGCCGTTGATCCGCCCGCCGCCCTCCAGCATCAGCGTGCGCACGCCGAAGCTTTTGCTGATTTTTCCCAGCGCCAGCGCCAGATCCACCTCGCGCGAGCCGGCCAGCAGGTAGCTCACGCCGTGCTCGCGCAGGAAGGCGAGATACTCGTCCGACACGCGCTCGGAGAGGATGGCGACCACGTGGTCACCGTCGATGTCGTTGGTATCCCACGCCAAGCGCCCGCTGGAGTCCACGGCGAAGGCGAACGAGTCGTGCTCGCCCGGCGCGCGGTAGTCGTCACGCGGGGCGCCGTGGTGCTCGCGCGCGATCTCGTCGTCCGCGCGCACGCCCTGGGCGAAGTGCTCCTCCATGGTCACGCGGCCGCAGATCCATCCGCCGGCCTCGTAGCTCTCGTGCACCACCTCGTACTGCCGCCGCCCCTCGGGCGAGAGCGGCCAGCCATCGGTAAGGATGCGGCCGTCGGTGGAGGCGAGCATGTGGCAGATCACGCGCGGGCGGCGCGGCGCCGTCGTCTCGGCTGTCATCGGTCCACCATCGCCTGCTGGCGCTCGTTGTAGCGCGGCCCGGTGATCTTTTCGGGCGCGAGCGCCTCATCGAGCGCGGCCATCTCCGCGGCGCTGAGCGACACATCCGCCGCGCCGACGTTCTCCTCCAGCCGCGAGACCCGCTTGGTGCCGGGGATCGGGACGATGTCGTCCCCCTTGTGCAGCAGCCACGCGAGCGAGATCTGCGCCGGGGTCACCCCCTTGGCCGCGGCCACATCGCGCACCGCAGACGCGGCCCGCACGTTGGCGTCGAAGTTCTCGCCCTGGTAGCGCGGATCGCCGCGGCGGAAGTCGCCTTCCGCGTACTCCTCCGCCCGCTTCACTGCGCCCGTCAAGAAGCCGCGGCCGAGCGGCGCGAAGGGAACCAGGCCGATCCCCAGCTCGCGCAGCAGCGGGATGATCCGCGGCTCCAGGTTGCGCTCCCACAGCGAATACTCGCTCTGCAGCGCGCTGACCGGGTGCACGGCGTGCGCGCGGCGGATGGTCTGCTCGCCCGCTTCCGAGAGCCCCAGGAAGCGCACCTTCCCCTCGCGCACCAGGTCGGCCATTACGCCGGCCACGTCCTCGATCGGGACTTCCGGATCGACCCGGTGCTGGTACAGCAGGTCGATGTGGTCCGTCCCGAGGCGGCGGAGCGAGCCTTCCACGGCTTCGCGGACGTGCCCCGGCCGGCTGTCGGTGCCGGCGATCACGCCGTTCGCGTCGAACCGGAAGCCGAACTTGGTGGCGATCACCACGCGGTCGCGTGCGCCGCTGCCGAGCTCACCGAGCGCGCGGGCCAGCAGCTCCTCGTTCCGGTAGGGCCCGTACGCCTCGGCCGTGTCCAGGAAGGTGCACCCCAGCTCGATGGCGCGGTGGATGGTGGCGATGGACTCGTGCTCGTCGCGCTCCTCGGGCGTGCCGTAGCCGTGGCTCATCCCCATCAGCCCCAGCCCCAGCGCGGAGACGGTGAGGCCCTGCGTGCCCAGCGCGCGTGTGGCCAGCGTGTTCGTGCTCACGATCAGATTCTCCTTCGCTTTCAGCGGCGGGGTGCAACCGATCGGCCACCCCGGCAACAATAGGTTCTTCGCCGAACCCGGCGGCAAGGCGCGCACGATCCCGGGGCCGCTCGATCCGACCCGCTGCCGACCGTGCGGGTCCCGCACGGTGATCCTCCGCTCCACTCCGCACGTTCCGTCCCTCCCCCGGCGCGGCTCAGCCTTCCGCCGCCGCGTCCCATCCCATCGTTCGTCTCTTTACGGACGCGCCGACGCATCCTTCAGCTTGCCTCAGCGGGTACGTCGGCGCGCCGCACGCCGCGCGCGGGCCAGGTACACGCGCAAGACGGAGACGAATCATGAACAAGCTCAAGCTGAAGCTGGACCTGGACGAAGTGCGGGTGATTTCGTTCGATACCGGCGGCTCGGGCCGTCGCGGCACCGTACAGGCGAACAGCGGCGTCAGTTCGGACTGCAGCCTCCATCCGCCCCAGACGTGCCTGGGGAACACCTGCTGGGATAGCTGCGGCGGGAGTTGCGACTCGCTATGCTGCTGACATCCCAGCCAGGCCTGCTGCAACGGTCCCTGGCCTGATGCCCGGCCCGCCCGAAGGAACATGCGGGAGTGCGGAAGCACGCACTCCCGCACCCGCACGCAGAAGAGCGCTCTCCGCATCCCCTGGTCGATCCCGATCCGAGCTTCGGCGAGCCGAATCCCGCCGTCTCGTGGCCTGGACCGCTGACCGGCGGCTGAAGCCGCGGCAACCACTACGAGAAGCCTCGCAAACTGCGCGAGGCTCCAACAGCCTGGGCCTGACCTCCGGCATCCGGAGACCGTCTGGGCAATCTGCCTGCCGCGGTTTCGTCTCCGCGGGCAGAATGGCGTTGAGGTCGCATCAACGTGCGCCGCCTTCCGCGCCCCCGCGCCGCCTCCGCGCGAGACCCCCGCCGGTCTCATGCTCAAAGGAACCTGCGGCGGAACTCCACGGCGAAAAAGCCGGTCACGTCGAGCGGGGCGATCCGGAAGCGGACCATCCATTCGGCCTCGTCCTCCGCGTTCGCGAGCCCCAGGTACAGATCGAACTCATCCGCGCGGTCGCAGTCGCAGCGTCCGAGCTCCACGGAGTCCAGCCTCCACTCGCCGCCGCCCAGCTTCTCGCGATCCACGAAATGGTCGAGGTACGCCTTCGCGCGCTCGAACAGGGCGTCGAGGCGCTCCACCGCCCAGGCGGCCTGCGCCACGCGGCTGGGGTCGGGCGCCTCGGGGCCGCCACCCACCGCGATCTCCACCTCGCGGCCCGGCACGCTGGCGAACCAGAGTTCCTGGCCGGTCATGAACGACCGGGCGCGTCGAAATTCCACGGGCGGAAGGGGCGAGAGGGAACGAGCCGGGAGGTGACGGAGGCGGCGTCGCGCACGATTGTACGGCGCGGTGCGGACGCCGGGGCATGCTGCTGGTATCAGCTCTCCTCGTCAAGCACTGATGCTGGCCGTGGCGAGCGTGACTGCGCGTGGCGACGTCGTCCCCGTGCCCGAGGAGTACTGCCCGCCGTTCAAGGAGCCTCGCGCAGTTTGCGAGGCTTCTCGTCGTTGTTGCTGCGGCTTCAGCCGCCGGTGCGGTTTGGGATGACAGTCAGGCCGAAGGCAGCGCTCCCGGCAGACAGTGCCGCCAGCCTTGCCCGCGCGGCCGGCAGGGAGTAGCCTGCGGCGGACCCGGTACCCCGAGCGGCGGCTCGGCCCTTCCTCCCCCGCCTGCTGCACGCCGACCCTCCCCACGCACATGCCCGAGCTGCTGCGCTGCCCCACCTGCTCCGCGCCGCTGGACGCGCCCGCCCTCCACGACACCACGGCACGATGCCCCTACTGCAGGTCCAGCATCCTGCTGGACGGCCGGGCCGGCGCGTCCGGAAACACACCGAATCCCCAGTCCGCCGCCGTCGCCGAGGTGCTGCGGCTGCTGAGCGCGGGGAACAAGATCGCCGCCATCAAGGTCTTCCGTGAGCAGTTCGGGGGCGGGCTGAAGGAGGCCAAGGAAGCGGTCGAGCGCCTGGAGGCGACCCTCCCGCCGGGCACCGTGCCCAGGCCGAACGCCGCCAAGGGGCTGATCGGCTGCCTGGCGCTGGTGCTGGTGGTGGGGATCGTCGTGGTGATGGCCAACCGGCGCGGGGCGTCGCCCCCCGCCGCCGGCTCGCCACGGCCCGTGGCCGGGAGCCCGGCGCCGCCCGCCGCGCCGGCCACCCCTCCCTCCCCGCCCGCGTTCGCCGACGTGGTGCTCCGCTTTGGCAGCGAGGGCACGGGCGCCGGGCGGTTCGAGGACGCGCGCAGCGTGGCGGTGGACGGCGCGGGACGGATCTACGTGGCGGAGTACAGCGGCGGCCGGGTGCAGGTGTTCGATTCGCTGGGCACGTTCGTCACCCAGTGGACGGCCGACCCGAAGATGCCGATGGTGGACATGGA
Organism: Longimicrobium sp.; assembly: GCA_035691085.1. Classification (GTDB taxonomy): domain Bacteria; phylum Gemmatimonadota; class Gemmatimonadetes; order Longimicrobiales; family Longimicrobiaceae; genus Longimicrobium. Next base: position 17,055 of record DASSJS010000073.1, on the reverse strand, counting down.
AGTGGACCGTGGCGGCACGGTGTACGTGGTGCAGAGCGGCCGCATCCGGCGCTACGAGGGCGCCACCGGCCGGCTGCTGGGCACGGTGGACGGCGCCGGCCAGAACGTGAACGACCTGGTGCTGGCGCTGGATGGAACGCTGTGGGCCGCCAGCGGCATGGCCGACGTGGTGCACCTGTCGCGCGGCGGCGCCATGCTGCGCCGGGTGGACCTGCGGCAGGCGGTGGACGACGCCGCCCCGGCACGGCTGGCGGTGTCGGGGACGGGGGAGGTGTACGCGCTGGACCGCTGGACGCAGGAGATCTACCGGCTGGACGCCGCGGGAAAGTTCGTGGACCGCTTCGGGGGGAAGGGCGACGGGCCGGAGCAGTTCCGCTGGGCGATGGACCTGGCCATCGACGGCCGCGGCCGCGTGTACGTGAGCGACATGATGCGCGGCATCCGCGTGTTCGACGCCGCCGGCCACTTCGTGGACGCGTTCGGGGAGCACGAGCTGGTGTTCGGGATGGCCTTCGACGACCACGACGGCCTTTACACCGCCCAGCGCAACAACCACCAGATCGTCAAGTTCCGGCTGAAGCGCTGACGCCGGGCCTCATGCAATCCGCGCCGGCCCGCCGGATGCGCTACGGCCGCGGCGGGCCCAGGGTGTCGAGCACCGGGGCCACGCTCCGCACGTTGAACGCGCCCTCGCGCTGCCAGCGGAAGGTGACGCGCTTCCCCATCAGCGGCGCCAGCGGCAGCACCAGCTCGCCCACGCCGATCCGGCCGATGCGCCCCACCTCGTCGCGCACGGGGCGGGCGAACGACACCACCAGCCACTCGCCCCGCGTGGGGCGGTACGTCTGGCATTGCGGCGTGACCGAGGCGGTGGGGAAGCTGACCACCACCTCCTGCGCCCCCCGGTCGGCGTCGCTGTGGGCGAACATCATCTTTCCCCACTGCATCCCCCCGCCCACGGTGCCGCACAGCTCCACCCCGCCGGCCATCCGCGGGTACGACGTCACCACGATCTCGTCGCCGGTGCCGAACGCCACCGTGGTGTCTGCCGCGTCACGGGCGCCGACCGGGGCCGCGTAGCGCTGCGCCCGCGCGCCGCGCGGGAGCAGCGCGACCAGCGCGAGCAGGGAGAGTGCGTGGAGCATGCGCATCGAAATAATCCTCGCGAGGTCACCGGTGGGCCAGGGAAGACTGGTACCCGCCGCCCGGTGGAAAGTACCGCGCCGGCCGGTCTCGCCCAATGCGTTCGCGGGGCGAGACGCGCGACCCTGGCGCGCCGCGAGGTACGATTATGTCGCCCCCGCCAAACGTTTCCGGCAAGGCGGGCATCTCGTAAACGTATACCTGCCCGCGCCTGGGCACATACGCCGGCTCTCTTCGATCAAGAAGGACCATCGCCATGAAGAAGCTCAGCCTGGACCTGGACCAGCTCGCCGTGGAGTCGTTCGACACCGGCACGCCGTTGCGGCCTCGCGGCACGGTGCGCGGGAACGACCTGAGCGACACCACCTGCGTGGAGCGCCTTTGCCAGTGCGGCACCACCACCTGCGCCAACGACTCCATCCAGATCAGCTGTGACGTTACCTGCAACGGGACCTGCGATGAGAGCTGCGACGGGACGTGCTATGCCAGCTGCGTGGGGATCTGCCAGGTCAGCAACGACGCCCACACCTGCATGCCGCCCAGCTGCTACTACTCGTGCACCTGCCCGTGACGGGCGCGCGCGGCAACGCCCGATAGCCGGTTCGCGAAGAGGGGCCTGGGAGGCATCACGCTCTCCGGCCCCGCCTTGGCCGGGGCGATCGCACCCGCCCGGCCCCGTGCCGGGCGGACCGGCGCACCCCGGCGTGTCCGCGGTGTAGATCATGGACGGCCCCGGATTCCGCGGGGCCGCCCTTTTTCGTCGCACGCGGCTTGCACCGAACGGTCGTCCGGTCCATGTTACGGCCCCGCGACCGCCGAAGCGTTTCTGAACACAGGTGTTACCCGAATGATCCCGTCGCTGCTTACGCGCAAGGTTGAGAAGCTGCCCCCCGAGGTTCGCCTGGAGGGCCGCGTCCTGTTCCTGGTGGACGACCCCGAGCTGGTGCGCCGCCAGCTGGCCGGTGAAGACGTCGAGCTGACCGACGAGATCCGCGCCATCCTGCGCGACAACATCTCCACCGACGAGATCACCCCGGCGTACATCTGCTACTACTACGACGAGACGCTGGGCGAAGTCCCCTACCTGGGGCTGAAGGCCGGCTCCGAGTTCCCCATCAAGCAGGGGAGCGTGAAGAAGGGCGGCTTCGTCGCCTCGGTCAGCGGCAAGCGGCGCGGCAAGGGATCGTCGCGCGAGCAGAGCCCGTACGCCGAGATGATGGCGGGGATCAAGGTGGTGATCGCCGAGAACATCGAGCGCATCTACCGCGAGAACTGCCAGAACCTGGGCGTGCTCACCAGCACCAACTTCGAGCTGATCGACCGCATCCGCCGCGGCGAGACCATCCCGCTCAGCGAATTCACCGAGGGCGCCGACGAGATCACCCGCGGCATCATCGAATACGACGGGCTGTTCAACTACAACCTGGCGCGGCTGCAGGGGCTGGTGCAGACCCCGCCCATCTCCTGCCACGGCGCGGGCGACACGGCCGAGGACCTGGACCGGCAGGACGTGCGCATGCTGCGCGGAAGCGGCGAGTACAACGACCCCGGCCCCGACACCGGCGTGGACGGCGCGGCCGCGCAGTTCGTCGCGACTTCGACGTCGAACGTGGGCTCCGACGCGTTCGGCGCGCCGGGGAAGGCGCACGGCCCGGGGAAGCGCGGCATGACCATCGCCGAGAAGATCTTCGCGCGGCACTGGGTGACGGATCTGTCGAAGAACGCGGTGGGGGTGCCCTGGGTGCAGCCCGGCGACAGCGGCTTCGTGCAGACCGACATCCGCTTCAGCCACGAGTACGTGACGCCGATGTCGGCCATCTTCTTCGAGCACTACGTGGGGCCGGATGAGAAGGTGCTGGAGCCCGAGAGCATCCTCTTCTTCCGTGACCACCTCACGTTCCTGAAGGATGCGATGACGCAGGAGCGCATCCAGATGGGGTTGCTGAACGTCGCGAATCAGCTGGAGGTGAAGCAGCGCGAGTTCGCCGAGAAGCAGGGCGTGCGCCTGTACGGCGAGCTGGGCCACGGCAAGCACGGCTCCGAGGCGATCTGCCATAGCAAGATCCTGGAGGCCTACGCCGAGCCGGGGCAGATCATCATCGGCAGCGACAGCCACACGCCGCACGCGGGCGCCGTCGGCTGCGTGGCGTTCGGCGTGGGGACCACGGCCATCTTCAACTCGTGGATCACGAAGGACGTGCGGGTGGAGGTGCCGAAGAGCTTCCGCGTGCTGGTGCACGGCCAGAAGCCCGAGAACGTGTCGGCCAAGGACTTCATGCTCGAGATCCTGCGCCAGCCGTACATCAAGGACGGCCACGCCATCGGCCAGATCATCGAGTACGCCGGCCCCGCGGTGGAGGCGCTCTCCGTGGACGAGCGCGCGACGATGACCAACATGGCGGCCGAGGTGGGCGCCTTCACCGGCATCGTCGCCCCGGACGCGAAGACGGTGGAGTACCTGGTGGAGCAGCGCGGGATGACGCGCGAGCAGGCCGAGGCGCTGGTGGACGGGCTCTTCTCGGACCCTGACGCCGAGTACGTGCACACCATCGAGATCGATGCGTCGAGCCTGAAGCCGATGATCGCGCTGCCGGGCGACCCCGGCAATGGGCTGTACGTGCAGGACATGGGCGAGGCGGTGAAGATCGACATCGCCTACGCGGGGAGCTGCACGGCGGGGAAGAAGGAAGACATGGACATGTACGCCGCCGTGCTGCGCGAGTATGCCGAGCGCGGCGAGCGGAAGCCCGAGCACGTGCAGTTCTACATCCAGTGCGGCAGCCAGGAGGTCTACGCCTACTGCCAGGAGCAGGGCTACGACCGCATCTTCGAGACGGTGGGCGCCACCTTCATCGAGCCCAGCTGCGGCGCCTGCATCAACGCCGGCCCCGGCGTCAGCCGCAAGCCGACGGACGTGACCATCAGCGCCATCAACCGCAACTTCCCCGGCCGCAGCGGCCCGGGGCAGCTCTATCTCGCCTCGCCGTACACCGTGGCGGCGAGCGCGATGGCGGGTGAGATAGTGGCGTGGGAGGCCCAGACGGCGGGGGTGTGATGCACGGCCGCGGCTGATCTCGTTCCCTCGGCACCAACGCGGCATCAGCCGGGGGAGTTTGCGAGTGAACTCGCGGGTACAACGGCACGCAGTCCGCCTTCGCGGACATCAACGACAACAGCGCCGGTCCTCGATGCGAGGGCCGGCGCTATTTCGTCTACGGTGATTCAGGGGGGATCGAATTCGCGGCTTCGCGGCAACAGCCACACGAAGTCCGCCTTCGCGGACTACCGGCTATCGTGCGGGCGCATTGTGGAGCGCGAAAGATCCAGGGATCGCTTTAGAACAGACGGTCATCCCATGGGACCGGAAACGGATCGAAGACGGAAATCCGGTGGAAGTCCGGGTGCACGGGGTTGATCAGCACATTGTGACCCACGGGCCGAGAGGGAACCGCGGGAACCAGAAGGACCGCGGAGCGCTGCTCTCGCAGCCATTGATCTCCAAAGGCGACGGCCTCGGGGGAGCCTTTCGATTCCCAGCCCGGAAGGTCAGCCGGCCTCAGGATCTCGATGAGCTCGTCGGGAATTTCGATGCGCACGGCGTGGTGCGCGCCGGGAAGGGTGCGCGGACGCAGGGTATGCGCGATGATTTCGAGGAGCGCGCCCGCGTAGGTGTCTGCCCCGTAGATGACCGCACGGCCGGGGGAATTCCAGCGCGCCCCATGCAAACGAGCACCGGTGCCGTCCAACGGGGGATGACGGGCTTTGCTGATGCGCCACGCGGTCAGCATCACACGGGCAGGCTGTACTCCAGGCGATAAAGCAGTTCCTCCACCTCGCGGGTGCCCAGATCGCTGCGGGCCAGGTCAACGGGCCGCTCACCGCTCAATTGCGGCTGCACGCTGGTGAGGAATTCGTGGGCGAGATCGTCGTTCTCCCACACTTCTTCCGCGAGCGCGGTCATCCGGGCGAGCCGCTCCAGGCGCTGGCTCTCATCCGCGGTGAGGCGCTGCCTGCGGTGAAGCGTGGTCTTGGGCACGATGCGGTACTTCAGCTCGGCCGCATCGCGGTCGTTTCGGGCAACGTGCCGCGCGACGCGGTCGAGCGCCTTCACCGGCAGCCCCGATTCTACCGCTTCACGGAGATCTGTGACGCTGCGGACGGTACGGCCGAGCATCTGCTCTCCGCCCATCATCTCCGCTACGCTGTGTGCCTTGATCGACATCGGGCTTCCGAGCGAGAGTTCCATCTGGAACTAATTTCCATTCCAAATGGTTCCCCGTCAAGGGGAGCTCCTGTTCCACACCTCGCGCTCCGTCACCACCGCGTCGAGCGGCAGGTCCCACGGCTCGCAGGGGACCGCATCGGCCTCTTGATGGGCGAAGAAGATGCCGCAGCGGAAGCCGCGCCAGTCGGGGCGGGCGAACATCCGGTCGTAGTAGCCCGCGCCGCGGCCCAGGCGGTTCCCCGCGCGGTCCCACGCCAGCCCGGGGACGAGTGCCGCGTCTACCTCCGCGGGGTCGATCACCGGGCTGCGCTCGGGGTCCGGCTCGCGGATGCCGTAGTTGCCGGTGCGCAGGTCCGCGGGATGATCCAGGCGGTGCAGCGTCATCTCCCGCGTCTCCGTCAGCGTGAGCGGGTAGACGACGGTGATGCCGCGGCGGCGCGCTTCGGCGGCGATGGTGTCGGTGTGTACCTCTTCGGGGAGGTCGGCGAAGAGGAGGAGGGTGCGCGCGGCGGCTACCGCGGGGACGGTCCAGACGCGGCGCGCAATCTCGGCCTCCGCCGCCGCGCGGACGGCGGGGTCCAGCGCGCGCAGGCGGCGGCGGGCCTCGGCGCGCAACTCCTGCTTGGTCACGGGTCCCAGCGCGCCGAGGCCAGCGCGGTGGCGACCTGCGCGGCCACGCGTGCGTTGTTGCGCAGCAGTGCCACGTTGGCCTCCAGCGACCGCCCGGCCGTCCGCTCCGCCACGGCGGAAAGGAGGAACGGCGTCACCTCTTTTCCGCGAATCCCGTGGTCATCGGCCTGCCGGAGGGCGGAGCGGATGGCGTTCTCGATCTCGGCCCCCGGGATCGACGTGTCGGCCGGCGGGGGAACGCAGAGGAGGATCGCCCCCGGCGCCTGCAGCCGGCGGTGCGCCTGCCAGAGCGCCGCCACCTCGTTGGGCGAGTCGGCGCGGGCATCCACCGGAAGGCCGCTCTCGCGCGAGTAGAAGGCGGGGAGCTCGTCGGTCTGGTAGCCCACGACCAGCACGCCGGCCGTCTCCAGCGCCTCGCGGGTGGCGGCCAGGTCCAGGATGGCCTTGGCGCCGGCGCACACCACGATCATCGGCGTGCGGCCCAGCTCGGTCAGGTCGGCGCTCACGTCGTGCGCCTCGCCGCGGTGCACGCCGCCGATGCCCCCGGTGGCGAACACCGCCACCCCCGCGCGGTGCGCCAGCCACATCGTGGCCGCCACGGTGGTCGCGCCATCCAGCCCGCGCGCCAGCGGCACGGGCAGGTCGCGCGTGGAGAGCTTCATCACCCCCCGGGCCGTACCCAGCCGCTCGATGTCGTCGGGCGACAGGCCCACGATGGCGCGGCCGCCCACCACGCCCACGGTGGCCGGCACGGCGCCGTACCCCGACACCTCCATCTCCAGCGCGCGCGCCACCTCCAGGTTGCGCGGATACGGCAGCCCGTGCGCGATCACGGTCGATTCCAGCGCGACCACGCCGTGCCCGGTCTCGTGGGCCAGGTGCACGCGGGGCGATGTATGGACGATCGGCATCAACTGCAAGGGAACAGGGGACAGGGAACAGGGAACAGCCAGCACGAGCCTGCGACGCTGGGGTCCGGGTCCGCGCGGGGAGACGGTGCATCCGCGGCGCGGGGGGGATAACTTAGGCGCGCACCCTTTGCCGACCAAGCCGCCCCGATGACGATGACCGACGCGATCCCCGTTCCATCCCCCGGCGCACGGCTGGGCGACATGCCCGCCGAGGAGTTCCGCCGCCACGCGCACGCCGTGGCCGACTGGATGGCCGACTACCTGGCCGGCGTGGAGCACTACCCCGTACTCTCGCGCGTGCAGCCCGGCGAGGTGGCCGCCCAGCTCGCCCCCCACGCGCCCGGGCACGGCGAGGATTTCGCCCGCGTGCTGGAGGATTTCGACCGGGTGATCATGCCCGGGATCACGCACTGGAACCACCCCGGCTTCCACGCCTACTTCGCGGTGACGGGGAGCGCGCCGGGGATTCTGGGCGAGATGCTGGCCGCCACGCTGAACACCAACGCCATGCTCTGGCGCAGCGGCCCCGCCCAGACCGAGCTGGAGGAGCGCACGCTGGACTGGCTGCGCCAGATGATGGGCCTTCCCGAGGGCTTCCGCGGCACCATCCACGACACGGCGTCCATCTCCACGCTGGTCGCCATCGCGGCGGCGCGCGAGCGGGCGGTGCCGGGGGTGCGCGAGCGGGGGATGAGCGGGCTGCCGCCGATGCGGGTGTACGCCTCGGAGCACGTGCACTCGTCCATCGACAAGGCGTGCATCACCCTGGGGCTGGGGATGCAGGGGCTGCGGAAGATCCCGGCCGACGACGAGTTCCGCATGGACGCCGCCGCGCTCGACGCGGCGATCGCGGAAGACCGCGCGGCCGGCATCGTTCCCATCTGCGTCGTCCCGACCGTGGGGACCACGTCCATCGCCAGCATCGACCCGCTCCCGGCGGTGGCCGCCGTCTGCCGCGCGCACGGGGTGTGGATGCACGTGGACGCGGCGTACGGCGGGAGCGCCGCCACGGTGCCCGAGCTGCGCTGGATCTTGAACGGCGCCGAGCGCGCCGACTCGCTGGTGGTGAACCCGCACAAGTGGCTGTTCACTCCCATCGACATCTCCGCGCTGTACCTGCGCGACCCGGCCATCGCGCGCCGCGCCTTCTCGCTCGTCCCCGATTACCTGGTGACGCCCGAGGGCGAGAGCGTGACCAACCTGATGGACTACGGCCCCGCGCTGGGCAAGCGCTTCCGCTCGCTCAAGCTCTGGTTCGTGCTCCGCGCGTTCGGCGTGGAAGGGATCGCGGCGCGCATCCGCGAGCACGTGCGGCTGGCGCGCGAGCTGGCGGATTGGGTGGATGCGGAACCCGGGTGGGAGCGCGTCGCCCCCGTGCACCTGAGCCTGGTCGTCTTCCGCCACCGGCCGCCGGGGATGACGGAGGAGCAGGTGGACGCGCACAACGAGGCGATCATGGCGGCGGTGAACGCGGGCGGCCGCATCTTCATCTCCCACACCAAGCTCGGGGGACGCGTCTGGCTGCGCTTCGCCATCGGCAACATCCGCACGGAAGAGCGCCACGTCCACGCCGCGTGGGAGCTGCTGGCGCGCACGGGCCGGGAGCTGCTGCCGGGCTCGTGAGCGTCGATTTTCCTGGGAAACAACGGAGTGCGGCCGGGACGTTGAGATGCGGCGCCGGGCGGGGAATATGCGAGTGAACTCGCCGCTACAACGGCACACAGTCCGCCTTCGCGGACTTCTCGTGCAACGCGGCGGATGATTCGCGAGATACGACGAATCTTCTTCCGCGCGCGGATGCCGCGTCCGGTCGCCCGCCGGTAGCCCGCGCAGGCGGACTTCGTGTAGTCGTTGCAGCGATTTCAATCGCCCCGCTCCCGAACGAATCCCCTCAGAAGCCGGAGCATCGCCCTATGCCAGAGACGCAGGCGCAGCCACAGACGGAGTACGTGCCGGCGGCGGGGCGGCACTGGCTGCTGCCGTTCTACGATCTGCTCACCCGGCTGATGGGCGCGGACCGGAGCCGGAAGGTGCTGGTGGACCAGGCGGCGTGCCGGCCGGGTGACCGGGTGCTGGACGTGGGCTGCGGCACGGGGAGCCTGCTGATCCAGTTGAAGCAGCATCAGCCCGCCGCCGAGGTGACGGGGCTGGACCCCGACCCCGGTGCGCTCGCCATCGCGCGGCGGAAGGCGGAGCGCGCCGGAGTTGCCATGCAGCTGGACCAGGGCTTCGCGGGCGAGCTGCCGTACGCCGATGGCACCTTCCACCGCGTGCTCTCGTCGCTGATGTACCATCACCTGCGCGGGCCGCAGAAGGAGCAGATGCTGCGCGAGGTGCGGCGCGTGCTGAAGCCCGGCGGCAGCTTTCACATGCTCGACTTCGCCGGCCCCGGCGGCGAGCGGCGCGGCTTCATCGCCAGCCACCTCCACTCGCACCGCGCGCTCCGCGACAACGACCAGGAGCGCGTCCTCGCCGCCCTGCACGCCGCCGGGTTCTCCGACGCCCGGGCGACGGCGCGCCTGCCATCGCTCGCGGGCAGCCTGCTCATCTACCACGCCAGCGTCCCGGGCTCGGCATCATAACCGATCGCCCTTTCTGCCCCGGGCTATCCTGTTTGTGAACGCTGAGCAACGGAGATAAGCAGAGATAAACGGAGAACTGCACTCGCTGTTCTCTGTTTATCTCTGCCTGTCTCCGCTGCTCTGCGTTCATTGCTGTTGCCGTTCGCCCGTCATCCAAGCCGCGTGAACGGTTTCCCCTGCCGAGCCGTTCACGTAGGATGCGGGGGAGGGAAAGAATAGGAGCGGGGACGCCGAGACCGGAGCGGAATGTGAGCGACAACGAGCACAAGGTGATCGTGATCACGGGCGCCAGCAGCGGCATCGGGGCGGCGCTGGCGCGCGAGCTGGGGCGCCGCGGGCACCTGCTGGTGCTGGCCGCGCGCGGCGTGGACGCGCTGCGGCAGCTGGCCGGCGAGATCGGCGGGCAGACGCACGTGGTGCGCGCCGACGTGACCCGCCGCGCCGACGTGGAGCGCGTGCGCGACGAGGCGCTGCAGGCCTTCGGCCGCGTGGACGTGTGGATCAACAACGCGGGGCGGGGGATCAGCCGTCCGGTGATGCAGCTGACGGACGACGACATCGACGAGATGATGTCGATCAACGTGAAGGGGCCGCTCTACGGCGCGCAGGCCATCGTCCCGCACTTCCAGGAGCGCGGGTCGGGGCACCTGATCAACGTGTCGAGCTTCCTGGGCCGCGTGCCCATCGCCGCCATCCGCTCGGCCTACAACGCGGCCAAGCACGCGCTGAACGCGCTCACCGCCAACCTGCGGATGGAGCTGCGCGCCGCCGGCCACACCGGCATCCACGTCACCACCCTGATGCCCGGCATCGTGGAGACCCCCTTCGCCGCCAACGCGCTGGGTGCCGCGCCGAACACCTCCACCATGCGCCTCTCCGGCCCCATGGCCGCGCAGACGGCGGAAGAGGTCGCCGCCATCATCGCCGACGTGGTGGACAACCCCCGCCCCGACGTCTACACCAACCCCGCGCACCCCGAGCTGGCCAAGAGCTACTACGCCGACGTCGGCGCCTTCGAAGAGCGGATGGCCTCGATGGTCACCCCCGCGCCGCCCGCATCCGCCCCCGCCGCGGGCTGACGGGCAAGGCAGGATCGTCCACGACAATGAACGCGGAGCATCGATAGACGAGGGAGCAGGCGTGAGAGGTGACACCGAGTCGTTCTCCGTCTGACTCCCCTCTCTCCGCTGCTCCGTGTTCATTGCTGTAGCCGCATCTCCTTCAAAGCGAGGCCCTGGGTCGGCACGGAACCCGCATCCGCACGCTCCGGACTGTGGGAGAAGCGGACATGGCTGACGAGAGGACCGGGGTGGCGGGAGCGGATGCGCTGCGGGAGCGCGCGAAAACGGAGGAGGAACTGGGCGCCACGTGGTTCCGCGCGATGCGGCGGGGCGACTTCGCGGTCGCGTGGCGCGCGAGCGACACCATCCTCCGCGCGCACGCCGGGGTGCCGTGCTGGCACCGGCCCCGGCACGAGCAGTGGGTATGGGACGGCACGCCGCTCGATGGCAAGCGCGTCCTGGTCCGCTGCTACCACGGCCTGGGCGACACCATCCAGTTCATCCGCTATCTGCCGCTGGTCAAACAGACCGCCGCCGAGACCATCGTCTGGGCGCAGCCGGCGCTGATCCCGCTGCTGCGCACCGTGAATGGAATCGACCAACTGGAGCCGCTGCACGACGGCGCGTACCAGGGCGAATACGACGCGGACGTGGAGGTGATGGAGCTTGCCCACGTCTTCCGCAGCACCGTGGATACGCTCCCCAAAACCGTCCCCTACCTGCACGCCGACCCCGCGCCGATCGCGCGCGACGACCGCCTTGCCGTGGGCCTGGTCTGGCGTGCGGGCGACTGGGACGAACGCCGCTCCATCCCCTTCCCCCTCCTCGCGCCGCTGGCCGAGATCGCCGGCGTGGACCTGCACGTGCTGCAGCGCGGCCCCGCGCTGGACGAGTGTCCGCCGGAGTTCGGCACCCGCTCCGGAAGTGACGACGTGCTGCAGGCCGCGCGGGTGATGCGCGCGTTGGACCTCGTCATCACCGTGGACAGCATGCCCGCGCACCTGGCCGGCGCGCTGGGCGTGCCCGTGTGGACGCTGCTGATCGACGATGCCGACTGGCGGTGGATGGCGGGCCGCGACGACTCACCGTGGTATCCGACGATGCGCCTGTTCCGGCAGACGACGCGGGGTGACTGGGGAGAGGTGATTCGCCGTGTCGCGACGGAGCTGCGGGCGCTCTCCGGTCGTCGTTCGGACCTTCCGTGACGCGTTCGGGACGAGCGGCGCCTCGCGGCTGAAGCCCGCGCAGGCGGACTGCGTACCGTTGTAGCCGCGACTTGAGTCGCATACTGCGCGTTGCGGTTGAAACGGCTCCGCTCCGCCACGACCGCCCGCATAGTTCCCAACCCGCACAATCCCAAGGATTTGCTTGACAGTGCCGCATGGGTGCGGCATCATTTGCGGCCCACTCTCTCGCGGCAGAATCGATCGACCTCCCTCACATCCCCGCCACCTCCTTGACCCAGAGCGGCACCGACTTCGCCGGGCTGTTCGCGCGCGAGCGCTCGCTGGTGCTGCGCGAGCGCCATCGCCAGGCCATCTCCAAGCGCTGGTTCCTGTGCTTCCTGTCGGTGGGGATGGCGCTGGTGGGGCACTACACCGGCGCGCTGCACATCAGCCTCGCGGCGGCGGTGGCGCTGGCGGCCACCACCTTCGCGGGGAACCTGCTCGTGGCGCTGCTGCTGCGCGCGGGGCGGTTCTCGCCCTGGCAGTTCTGGTTCATCAGCACGCTCGACGTGCTGGTGATCGGCGGGTTCGAGTGGGCGCTGGGGCCGCACGGCTACCTGGTGATGCCGTACCTGGTGTTCGCCATCGGCGGCTACGCGTTGGGGATGCCGCGCGCCGCGCGGGCGCAGTGGGCGCTCGCGGCCGTGGTGTACCCCGCCGGGCGGCTGCTGGGGATGCGGGGCGAGCCTGGCGCCGCGTTCGTCATCGCCATCGAAACGCTGTTCCTGCTGGGCACGGCGTGGCTAGCCACCACCGGCCCCATCGCCTACACGCGCCGGCTGCGCCGCGTGCGGGCCGCGCTGGCGCGCGCCAGCGACGGCGACTTCTCCGCCCGCCTTCCCGAGCGGCACCTGGACGACATCGGCTTCCTCTCCGTCTCGGTGAACAGCATGTCGCAGACGGTGGGCGAGACGGTGGCCGAGATCCAGCGGCGCGCGCAGGAACTGGCGCGCCTGAGCGACGCCCTGGCGCGCACGGCCGACGACGTGCAGGCCGCCGCGCGAAGCATCGGCGACACCACCGGCGGCGTGGCCCGCGAGGCGCGCGAGCAACTGGGGCTGATCGGCGACAGCGCCCGCGCGGTGGAGAGCGTGAGCGCCGAGGGCGAGCAGCTGCGCCGGCAGGCGCGTGAAAGCAGCCGCGAGGCCGCCGCCCTGGCCGGCGAGGCGCGCCAGCACGCCGAGCGCATCCGCGGCGCGGGAAAGCTGCTGATGGAGCTGCGCGAGGACTACGGCGGGCTGTCGACGGCCATCGACGCGCTGGAGGAGGCGGGCGGGCGCGTGGCCGGCTTCGTGAGCACCATCCAGGAGATCGCCGAGCAGACCAACCTGCTGGCGTTGAACGCGGCGATCGAGGCGGCGCGCGCGGGCGAGCAGGGCCGCGGCTTCGCGGTGGTCGCCGGCGAGGTGCGCGACCTTGCCACCGAATCGTCGCGCTCGGCGGCGGAGGTGGCCGTGGTCGTCCAGCACACCGCCGCGGCCATCGCCGAGGTGCGTGAGCGGCTGGCCTCGGGGAGCGGACGCATCGCCGGGGTGGGCGACGTGGCCAGCGCGGGCGGCCAGTCGCTGGGGGTGCTGGTGAGCGGGCTGGAGCGCACCGTGGCCTTCGTGGAGCGCATCAGCGCCGAGGTGGAGCGGCAGGCCGCGTCGCTCGCCTCCATCCGCGAGGGGATGGCGCGCATCCGCGGCATCACCCAGGCCGCCGTGCGCCGCGCGGAGGACGCCGCGGCCGCCACCGGCCACCAGCAGGCCGCCATCGAGCAGCTGGCCGGCACCACCCAGCACGCCGCCCAGACCGCCGTGGATCTGGACGCCCTCGCCGCCCGCTTCCGCGTCGCCGCCGCCCCGGAATGAGGCGCGCCCCCCACCTGGGCGCGTGTGCCGCACAAGGATTGCGTGAAGTTGCGCCAGTGTCCGTGACGCCACTCAACCCCAACGCACTGGCCCACTTGCGCACTTCCGCACCCGTTTCCCAGCCCTGCTCCGTCGCGAACCCATCCCCCCGACCCAGTGGCGGCCCTCTTGCAGTGCCGATTATGTTAGAAAGCGCACCGCTCTCCGGTCCCGCGTGCCGCACACCGCAGCCCGTGCGCGTTGGGATGGAAACCCTCTCCCGGCGGGTCGAACTCTGATGGACATCGGCAGCCGTTCCAGCTACGACGATTCGGGCTCCCGCGGGCTACTGCGCGGGCGCATGGAGGCGCTCGGCCAGGTGTCGGCCGAGCTGATGCACGACCTTGCGATGGGGCTGAGCGCGCTGGAGGCCCGCGCCCGCGTGGCCGCCGCCGACGCGCGCGCCGGGCGCGCCCCCGCGTCGGAGCTGGACCAGATGGTGGAGACCAGCGCCGACCTGAACCTGATGGTGCGCGACACCCTGGACGTGATGCACGGGAAGTCGATCAGCCCCGAGGTGCGCTTCGACGTGCAGACGGTGGTGGAGCGCGCGGTGCGGCGCTACTTCCCCGGCAGCCGCGGCGTGGAGGTGCGGCTCCGCAGCGAGCTGCCGTCGAACGTGGAGGTGGAGGGGCGCCAGTCGTTCCTCTTCCGCTCGGTGTGGAACCTGCTGGCCAACGCCATGCGCCACTGCCGCAGCGAGGTGCAGATCGGCGTGAGCGTGGAAGACCCGCGGCGCATGGACGAAGACGCCGAGGCCGTGGTTTGCATCGACATCGAGGACGACGGCGCGGGGCTGGACCTGGCGCGCGCCGCCACCCTGTTCGAGCCCGCGCCCTTCGGCGACCCCGAGGGGGCGATGGGTCTCTCCGCCGTGGCCTGGATGGTGAGCCAGCTGGGCGGCTGGGTGCGCCACCGCCCCGGTGACGAGCTGGGCGGCGCCTGCTTCGAGATCCGCCTTCCCGCCGTGCTCCCGCCCCAGGAAGCCGAGCCCGAGGCGGGCTGATCCGGCAGACCCTATCGAAAAAACGCGGCGGGGGAGACGATGATCGTCTCCCCCGCCGTTCGTTCATCCGCCGATGAGAGGTCAGTACCACCACGGCGTGAGCGTGTTGTCGTTGCAGTTGGGCGGCTCGCTGCGGCACGCCGGGCCGTACTGCCCACTGAAGCCGTAGACGGTGCCCTTCTCCTTCGCGCCGGCTTCCCTTGCGGGCGGGGGAGCGGGCTCGAACGAGCTCACCTGCAGGTGGTCCAGGTTCAGCTTCTTCATGATCGCCTCGGTGGATGGGGTGCCGCCGGCCGTCGGAGCGCGCCGTCATGGACGGTGCGCGGCAGCGCGCGTGGCGGCGGCACGCGTTGCGTGATTCAAATCAACCGCATCCTCCCGCCGACCGCGATCACGGTGACGCAAACGGGTCCGTTCCACGTGTGACCGGTGCGGACGCGTGACCAGCGGTGCGGCGGAACCCCCCGATCCACCTGCTCGTTCGTACCGCCGCGCCCCGAGATCCCTCCACCGCATGACGGATCGATCGTCCCCCGATTCTCCTCGTGAATTTCAGTTCTGGCGGCGATTCTTCCCATTCGCCGTCAGGGTTTCTCCCGACGAAATTCTTGACATTCTGTTCCGTGGAGCTTATAAAGAGGTCCATTCCAGACGGAACTCCCCCGTCGGTGCTCCGGAGCCCGCGCGGCTCACCCCCCAGGATCTCCCGCAAGCTGGTCTGGTTCCGCTTCGCAGAAGATCGGTCTGTTCCCGTTTTTCCACCGTGCTGGCCTCCGCCCCCTGCTCGTGCCGCCCTCGTCCCGCCCCTGTTGGGGCCGGGATGCGTTCGCGCGTGCGGGGTGCCGCCGCGCGGGGGTGACGCGCGCTCCGTAGAGCACACCACAGCGTGCGCCCGCGGGTGGGCGCCCCCCCAACGCACCGAGGTCCGGTGCGATCCCGCGAACACGTCGACAGTGCGGAAGGTGCCGCACCGACGCCCCATCCAAACGCAGCAGCAGGAGTAGGAGATGGCCCGCTCGACCGGCAAAGTGAAGTGGTTCAACGACGCCAAGGGGTTCGGCTTCATTGAACACGAGGGTGGCAGGGACCTGTTCGTCCACTTCTCGGCCATCAAGCAGGAAGGCTTCAAGACCCTCACCGAGGGCGAAGCCGTGGAGTTCGACATCGTCGAGGGCCCCAAGGGCCCCGCCGCGGAGAACGTCACTCGTCTCGGCGCAGGCTCCTGAGCATCTCCTGAGTTCCTGCACGCGCGAAAGGCCGCCCCCCGGGGCGGCCTTTCCGTTTGTGGTCACCTCACGCCGGCCGCGTATCTTCGCCGCCGTTCCCCGGAGGACGCCACTCACCGCTGCGAGCGCCGCCGGGCTCCTTCAGCACCCACCGGTCTCTCCCGGGGTCGTAGTCCGGCGGTGCGACGGGCGTGTAGCCCACGTTGAAGGGATTGAACCCCCTCCGTTCGGTGGGGCGCCCTTTCTTCTCACTCACGGTTACCCTCCTTGCTGCGCGTTACTTCGAAGAACTCGACGTACTCGTAGTCGCGCTTCCTGAGCAGGACACCGCGCGTGTTGGGAAGCGGTTCTCCAATCTCGCCCTCGTCGATCCCGTACACCTTTTCCAGGTAGATGTCCCCGTCATTCGGGAAGGTTCCCGCATAGGAGCCTGGCCCCCAGAGCCCAGCGAGAAGTGCGCCATTCTTCATGTGCACCAGCACGAGTGAAGACTTGCATCGATCGAAGAAGAAGTCCCAGGCCGTCGGATACCTGATCTTGAACTGGCTGCGCAACCAGTTGGATTTGAAGGCGGCTACCGTGGCCATCGGCCACAGCATCGGCATGACGATCAGTACGAGAAGCGCGGCGACGAAGTAGCGGACTGGATGCTCCAGCGGGTCACGGCCGAACAGGAGCAGATAGAGAAGCGGCAACCCCGGCACGAAGTTGACCGCGCTGTAGAAAAGCCCTTGGAGCACTGCCGTGGTCCAGTCCAGCGGGCGCGCCGGCATCAGCACGCGATACACGTTGATCGAGATCATGCCGGGAAACACCACCACAATGAACAGCAACACCGTGGTCACATCCAGCCTGGAGCCCATCATTCACCGGCAATCGAGGTGCGGAGCAGAAGGCGCGAGGCGTGGATGATACCAGGGAGACGGCGGTATGGAATGGCGTATCGCCGAAACGGGAGAAGCAGATGACCGCCCTGTTCGCGCCCGAGACGACCGGCTTGCCTCGATAGCTTCATTCCTGCAAATGGATTGCAAATCCAACGGTGGCTAACGCCATCTGTTTGGCGCACCCACACCCACACCCACACCCACACCCACACCCACACCCACACCCACACCCACACCCACACCCACACCCACAACCACACCCACAC
>DASSJS010000072.1:0-6724 GCA_035691085.1 Longimicrobium sp. | reverse complement strand
GAGGCTTCGCCCGCGCTGCCCCTCCCCCAAAAACTGCCTGGGGGAGGGGCGGGTCGGCGCGGCCTGCGGGCGGCGGCGCAATACGCGGCAATGGTGTGACGGGGGGACTCCGAGCAAGCGGCCGCGGGGCGCGTGGATGCGGACCCGCAGTCCGCGAAGGCGGACTTTCCGATGGTTCGGCGGCGGGTTTCAACCCGCCGGCCCGGAGCGCAGCAGAGGGACACGTCCAGAGCCAAAGCGCATAACAGTCGCATACACCGGATCAGAACCGGCGCGGAGAGGACGCACTCAACCAGCGCGCCGGATACGCCACCAGACGAACGACGGACCCGAGGAATGCAGATCCCGATCGAGCGGTACGAGCTGGACAATGGGCTGAAGGTGGTGCTGAGCGAAGACCACACCACGCCCGTGGTCGCGCTGAACATCTGGTACAACGTGGGAAGCCGGAACGAGAGCCCCGGCCGCACCGGGCTGGCCCACCTGTTCGAACACATGATGTTCCAGGGCACGCTGCACGTGGCCGAGACCGGCCACATCGCCCACGTGGAGCGCGCCGGCGGCTCGCTGAACGCCAGCACCTGGCTGGACCGGACGAACTATTACGACACCGTCCCGTCGGACCGGCTGGAGCTGATCCTGTGGCTGGAGAGCGACCGGCTGGGCTTCTTCGTCCCCGCGCTCACCCAGGAGAAGCTCGACAACCAGCGCGACGTGGTGAAGAACGAGCGCCGCCAGCGGGTGGACAACCAGCCCTACGGCGACTGGGACGAGCGGCTGCAGATGCTGCTGTATCCGCCCGACCATCCCTATCACCACTCGGTGATCGGGAGCATGGAGCACCTCGACGCCGCCAGCCTGGACGACGTGCGCGAGTTCTTCCAGACCTACTACGCCCCCGACAACGGCGTGCTCACGCTGTGCGGCGACTTCGACCCCGACGAGGCCAGGCGGCTGATCGAGCGGTACTTCGGGCCGATCCCGCGCGGGCCCGGGGTGCCGCCGATCCCCGGGCGGCCCGTGCTGGAGCCGCTGAAGCTGGGGCGCGAGGTGCGCGAGACGCGGGGCGGGGTGCCGCTGCCGCGCGTGTACCTGTCGTGGCGCATCCCCGTCTACGGCACGCAGGACTACTACGTGGCCGACGTGGCCAGCGAGCTGCTGGCCGGCGGCAAGAGCGCGCGGCTGTACCGCGAGCTGGTGCGCGGGCGGGTGGTGCGCAGCGTGGCCGCCTTCGTCCTTCCCGTGGTGACCGGCGCCAGCGCCTTCATCGCCCGGGGCAACGGCGCGGCGGGTGACGACCCCGCGGTGCTGGAGCGCGCGCTGCGCACCGAGATCGCACGGCTGGCCGCCGGCCCCATCGATCCGGCCGAGGTGGAGCGCGCCGTGACCGGGCTGGAGGCGCGCCACCTGTTCGACCTGCAGAAGGTGAACGAGCGCGCCGACCAGCTTTCGCAGCTCACCACCTACTTCGACGATCCCGGGTTGATCAACACCGAGCTGGACCGCTACCGCGCGGTGACCGCGGAGGACGTGCAGCGCTTCGCGGCCGAATACCTGACCGACGACAACCTGGTGGTGCTCACCTACGTGCCGGGCGATTCGGCGGAGGTGGCGCAGTGAGCGCGCCCGTGCTGGACCGCGCCCAGGTGCCGCCGCGGGGGCCGCTGCGCCCCTTCCACTTCGCCACCGTGCACCGCCGCTCGCTGGCCAACGGGCTGAACATCCTGGTGGCCGAGAGCCACAAGTTCCCCGTGGTCACCGTGGACCTGGTGCTGGACGCGGGCGGGGTGGCCGAGCCCGCCGAGCGCGCCGGGGTGGCGGCCATCGCCACCGGGCTGCTGGAGAGCGGCGCCGGTTCGCTCGACGCCGAACAGATCGCCGAGCGGGTGGACGGGCTGGGGCTGTCGCTGGACTCGGGGGTGAGCTGGGACACGGGGCAGGCGGGGTTCACCTGCCTGAAGGCGCGGCTGGAGCCCGCCTTCGAGCTGCTGGCCGACGTGGTGCGGCGCCCGACGTTCCCCAAGGGAGAGGTGGAGCGCGTGCGCGACGAACGGCTCTCCACCATCCAGCAGCGCCGCGGCACCCCCTCGTCCGTGGCCGACGAGGCGCAGAGCCGGTGGATCTTTGCGCCGGGAACCGCGTTCGCGCGGCCGCTGGGCGGAATGGCGCGCACCGTCGCCACGATCGACCGCGAGCAGGTGGCGGCGTTCCACGCCAGCCGCTTCCGCGCGGCCGGCGCCACGCTGGTGGCGGCGGGCGACGTGGGGGTGGACGAGGTGGTGGCGCTGGCCGAGCGCTGGTTCGGCGACTGGGACGGCCACGGCCACCCCTCGGTTCCCACCGAGGTGAGGCCGCGGCTGGACCGGACCACCATCATCCTGGTGGACCGGCCGGGCTCGGTGCAGAGCGAGATCCGCATCGGCCACGTGGGGATCGAGCGCACCGCGCCCGACTACCCGGCGGTCACGGTGATGAACGCGATCCTGGGCGGCACCTTCAGCTCGCGGCTGAACCTGAATCTGCGCGAGCGGCTGGGCTACACCTACGGCGCGTCCACCTCCTTCGCGTCGCGCCGGCAGCCGGGGACGTTCGGGATGGCCACGGCGGTGCAGACCGAGGTGACCGCCCACTCGGTGAGCGAGATGCTGCGCGACATGCGCGAGATCCGCGAGGCGCCGGTGACCGCGGCCGAGCTGGACGACGCGCGCAACTACCTGGCGGGCGTCTTTCCTCTCGGCCTGCAGACCACGGATGGGATCGCGGGGAAGCTGACCAGCATCGCCACCTACGGCCTGCCGGACGACTACTACGACCACTACCGCGACCAGCTCCTGGCCGTGAGCGCCGAGGACGTGCTGGACGCGGCCCAGCGCCGCCTGTGGCCCGACCGAGCCGCCGTGGTCATCGCCGGCGACGCGGAGAAGATCCGCGGCGAGCTGGAGGCGCTGGACGCGGGCCCGGTGGTGATGGCCGACCTGGACGAGCTGGAGGCGTGACGGCGATGTCCGGCGAGACCGCGCCGGAGACGGCGGGCGGCCGCGCCGTTCGCGGGGACGCACCGCAACAGCAATGAACGCAGAGCAGCGGAGATAAGCAGAGTTAAACAGAGAACTGCATCATTGTAGTTCTCTGCCTGTCTCTGCTTGTCTCCGCTGCTCTGCGTTCACAAAAGGGGATCCCGCTCGTGAAGGGATCTATCGGAGCGGGAGCTTGCGAATGCTCGGGTCGCGATGGCTTGTGATGAGTGGTTCGCGTTCGTCCGAAGACGAATTTCCGTTGTCCATCCATTCGGGATCTGGCGCTAATCGGAAGTCTCCGCATCGTGCGAGGCGTCCGTGGGTTGCTTGTTGACCCGATTGGTCAATTAGCTCTGAGTTAACGTTCGTTCGAACCGGTTGAGCGGGTGCCGCTCGGCCTCCATCTTCTTCTCACGGGTGAGATGAGCGACACGGAAAACGGAGGGGCCGCACCGGCCGACGCGGGGATGATCTCGCGCCGGCCGGTTCACAAGGGGCGGATCGTGGACCTGGGGATCGACACGGTCCGCTTTCCCAACGGCTCCACCGGCGAGCTGGAGATGATCCGCCACTCGGGCGCCAGCGCGGTGCTGCCGGTGCTGAGCGACCCGGACGGCGACGACCCCATCCTCCTGCTGGTCCGCCAGTACCGCTACGCCGCCGGCGGATGGCTGTACGAGGTCCCCGCCGGGCGCCCCGAGCACCCCGGCGAGCCGTGGGAGCAGGTGGCGCGGCGCGAGCTGCTCGAAGAGGCGGGCGTCACCGCCGGCGAGCTGCGGCACCTGACCACCATCTGGACCACGCCGGGGTTCACCGACGAGAAGATCCACCTGTACCTGGCCACGAATCTTTCCGCGGGTCAGACCTCGTACGATCCCGATGAGTTCATGGAGCCGGTGCGGATGCCGCTCTCCGAGGCGCTGCGGATGGTGCGCGACGGCGAGATCACCGACGGGAAGACGATCTGCACCTTGCTGTACGCCGCGGGGTTCGTGTTCGGGCAGTAGGGCTGCGGCCGTCAGATGAAACGGGGACGGCGCGTTCTTTCGGTGAAGCCGGCGGAGAGCCGGATGTTTGCGGGGCCGTGCGGGCGGGCGATGTGTCGGCGGGCGACGCGGAGGCGTCACCTGCGGGGGACAGGGCGGGGGCGGGCCCGGCCGGCACGAATGGCCGAAAGGCAAGGAAACACACGGCATTTCGCACCCGGCACCGCCCGGTATGGCGCGTGCCTTCATCAACGGGGTGGCGAAGCCTGCCACGAGCGGTTCCTCACAAGGGGGTTCCCCATGTTCGAAGTCCTGGCCCACAGCAATGCACCGCCGCGCCAGAAGCCCGGCCTGAAGACGCTGGACGACAGCGAGGTGGTGGCGGCCTTCCTGGCCGGCAACAAGCGCGCGTTCAACGAGCTGGTGGAGCGCTACCAGAACCGGCTCCTGAACTTCGTCTACCGCACCACGGGTGACCGGGAGCGCGCGGAAGACCTGGTGCAGGAGACCTTCATCCGGGTGTACCGGCACCTGCACCGGTTCGACCAGACCAAGAAGTTCAGCACCTGGGTGTACACCATCGCCAGCAACCTGGCCAAGAACGAGCTGCGCAACCGCTCGCGCAACCCGCTGGTGCTGTTCCAGACCATCCTGAAGAACCGCACCGAGGACCAGCGCCCGCTGGAGTGGGAGGACAACACCTACCGCCCCGACGACCTGTTCCGCAAGCGCGCGCTGAAGGCGCAGGTGGACGCGGCGGTGGACCAGCTTCCCGAGCACCACCGCACGGTGTTCCTGCTGCGCGAGATGGAAGGGAAGACGTACGAGGAGATCGCCGAGATCACCGACACCAACCTGGGCACCGTCAAGAGCCGGCTGAACCGCGCGCGCAACTCCTTCGCGCGCATCATCCAGCCCGTGCTGGACTGACCCACACCGGGAGCGAGCGTATCGAACGCTGACCTCGTCCGAAGACACACCAGGAGGCGGGCCGCCATGATCCAGGGCGGCCCGCCTCGGTCGTCTGGCAGCGATTCCCTTCTTCGCCCTCCCGGGAAGCGAGGTGCCGGAAGCCCGCCTCTGGCGCGGAAGTTCATCTTCCGTTAATGATGGGAACTCTGGCCGGGAGCGCGCGTACAACGGAGCGTTGCCAGCTCCGGAGGGGGCGGGCAGGGGGGACTTCGGGAAGCGGTGCCACGGCGATGATCGACTGTCAGACCTACCTCGAACGGTACTCGGCGTACCTGGACCACGACGTGTCGTGGGCCGAGCGCGAGGAGATGGAGGCGCACGCCGACCTGTGCGAGAGCTGCGCGGAGTACGACCGCGTGGTGCGCCGCGGCACCGACGTGCTGCGCGGCCTCCCCGAGATCGAGGTGTCGGAGGACTTCGGCGAGCGGCTGCAGTGGCGCCTGTACCAGGAAGACTATGAGGCCAGGCGCGAGCGCGGCATGGCGCGCCCCGCGCAGGCGCTGGGCACCGTGGCCATCGCCGCCCTGATCGCCGTGGCGGCCTGGGTGCCGCTGATGCGCCCGCGCCCCGCGGTGGCGCACCTTCCCGCCGTCGCCGTCGAAGGCCCGCCGCGGCAGGGGCTGCTCCTCCGCCGCCTCCTGGCGCACCCGCCGCACCAGGAAGCCACGGGGCTCACCAGCCGCCTGGCCGAGCTGGGCGTGCGCGTGCGCGAGATGCCGTACCACGAGGTGGTGTTCGGCGCGCAGCAGGGGCCGCTGGCGGGCAGCGTCGCGGTCACCGGCCCGCAGCCCGTGGCGGCGGGGATCCAACCGTAACCGCGGTGCTGAGTGCGGAGTGCTGAGTGCTGAGTGGGGACCCGGCACGGTCCTTCGGCAGCCTCGGTACCCAGCACTCGGCACCCAGCACTCCGCACCGTCTTCGTGCCGCAGATCCGTTACGACCAGCTGAACCGCACTCTCCGCGACAAGGCCGCGGGGGGTGCGTTCTTCTTCTTCGGCGACGAGGACTTCTTCCGCGAAGAGGCCATCGGGCGCGTGGTGAACCACTACCTGGACGAGGCCACGCGCGACTTCAACTTCGACCAGCTGCGCGGCAGCGACGTCGACCCCGATTCGCTGGCCTCCACCCTGGCGACGCCGCCGATGATGGCCGAGCACCGCGTGGTGGTGCTCCGCGACGCGCAGGGCCTTTCGCCCAGGGGCCGCGAGACGGTGGAAGCCGCCGCGAAGGCGCCCGAGCCGGGAACGGTCCTCGTCATCTCCGCGTCCATCCCCTCCGGCTCCAAGGCCAAGTTCTACGACGAGTTGAAGAAGCACGCCGTCAGCATCGAGTTCGCCTCGCTCTCGGCCGACGACGCGCCGGGGTGGCTGATGGACGAGGCGAGCGGCACCCACGGCGTGGAGCTGGATGCCGACGCGGCGCGGGCCATCGTGAGCGCGATGGGCGTGGAGCTGGGGATGCTGGTGGCGGAGCTGAAGAAGCTGGTGGCCTACGCGGCCGACCGGAAGCGCATCACGCTCGACGACGTGAAGGCGGTGGGCGGCTCCATCCCGCGGGCCGACCGCTGGGCCTGGTTCGACCTGGTGGCCGAGCGCCGCTTCGGCGAGGCGTTGAAGGTGCTGCCGATCCTGATCGAACAGGGCGACAACGGCGTGAGCCTGGTGATCGGGATGGGCGGCCAGCTGCTGAAGGTGGGGATCGCCGTGGCAGGCGGGCAGCGCGCGCTGGAGGCCGAGCTGAAGCCCTTCC
>DASSJS010000071.1:0-4802 GCA_035691085.1 Longimicrobium sp. | reverse complement strand
CCCCTGTTCCATCGATCTCCAGGCTCCCGGATCGGACAACCCACTCGCGAGGGCATGTGCCAGACCCGCGCCACGCTTCCCGATCACACGCTTCGCCGCGAGCCGGAACCCGGCAGGAAACACGTGCGTGCCGGCGTGGATCGAGCCGGAGACGCGAGTGGAAGCGCGCCCGCCGTCGAACATTCACACGGCATCACATTGCCGCGATCATGAACCTGTCCGTTCGTATGACCGCGTAGCAGATCTCATCAGCCGCCATCAGCAATCCGCTCGGCTCACTCCTTCGCGCGGTAGCATGACCACCGGCCGTGCTCTGCCGGATCTGGCTGCAAAGGCGCCGGTTTTCCGGACGATGCGGAATCTTAATCAAACCCACCTTTGACATCCGGCCGCCGTCTGTATACAATGGGGCACACAACCACAGCCGTGGATTGCGCTTGACCCGTCGGCCGTAGCAGGCCGATCCCCCCGGGGCCGCGCAACAGCTTTTCCAAACCCAGAACCAGCCCAAACGGGCGCGGGCGATCACGCCATGCGTCCGTGCAAGCGAGAAGCAGAAATGCGCTCTCCCAACCTGCTCGCGCTCGCCGCCGCCGGGGTCGTGCTGGTGGGCGCCAACCTGGTGCCGGCCGCCCTCCGCGCCGCCCCCGTCGCCCACGCCACCATCGCCGCGTCCGCCGGCGGTGCCGCGCCCGACAGCGCGCCCAAACGCCGCGGCCAGGCGCGCCGCGCCGAAACGGGCCGCGGTGAAACCAGCCGTGGCGGCACCACCCGCCGGCCCGAGAACCGGACGGCCGCGGCGGTGCTGCGCACCTCGCGCGCGGTGCTGGGCGCGGCGCGGCTGGAGAGCGGGGCGCAGGGGCTGCGGGTGCAGCGGGCGCTGGCGCGGCTGGGGAGCCGCGTGAACACCAGCGACCGCGACGCGCTGCGGATGGCCTTCCGCGCGTACTACAACTACCGCGCGGCGCACCCCGAGAACGTGCGCAAGCCGTACCTGTACTTCGTGGACTACGGGCTCGATGCCGAAACGCCGCGCGGGTACGTGTTCGACATGAGCGAGCTGCGCATCGTGGAAGGGCCGTTCACCGTGGCGCACGGGCGCGGCAGCGCGGCGCGCGGCGGGGTGCCGCGGCGCTTCAGCAACCGCCACGGCAGCGAGGCCACCTCGCTGGGGCTGTTCGTGGCGCAGGAGACCTACAGCTTCAGCGGGCGCACCGGCGGGCGGGCCTACAACTCCATCGGGCTGCGGCTGCGCGGGGTGTCGGGGCGCTTCAACGCACGTGCGCGCGAGCGCGGCGTGGTGGTGCACGGCGCGCCCTACGTCACCCGTGACGGCGCCGGCCGCAGCGAGGGGTGCCCCGCCGTGTCGCCCGCCCGCGCCCGCACCGTGATCCCGCGCATCCGCAACGGCGGCATGGTGTTCCTCTACTCCCCCCACGACCGCGCCTGGAAGAGCGAGGACCCGTGGGCGAACCACGGGAAGGGGCGGGGGTGAGGATTAGGGGTG
The DNA here is from genome assembly GCA_035691085.1 of Longimicrobium sp. Lineage (GTDB taxonomy): Bacteria > Gemmatimonadota > Gemmatimonadetes > Longimicrobiales > Longimicrobiaceae > Longimicrobium. The sequence continues at coordinate 3,295 of DASSJS010000071.1, read as the reverse complement.
CTGAGTGCTGAGTGCTGAGTACTGAGTGCTGAGTGCTGAGTGCTGAGTGCTGAGTGCTGAGTGCTGAGTGCTGAGATGTGGGCCCGCGTGATCGAGCGTGGGCCCACGGTTGTTTCGGGGGTTGGGATCAGGAAGATAAAGATGCCGGCGCGCCCCGGCGGCCTGGGAGCGAATGGGGGCGTGCGACGGCGGGTTGAAACCCGCCGCTGGAACTTCGGGAAGTCCGCCTTTGCGGACTGCGGGGGCGAGGACGGCGCAACGGGGACGCGTCCGTGCTCGTGGAGAGAGCCCTGGCGCGGCATCGGACGGTGCCGTGACGACATTGGCTCGCGCCTTTTCGTGCCGCTTCACCCGCGTGCAAATGCTTCGGCACGAAACCCGCCCTGTGGCTCGCGAGCCCCACGGGCCGGATCGTGTGGAACGGTTCCGCACGTCACCTTCCGGTCCCGTGGTGTCATCCTTTGCACCCATGAACGCCGTGCCCCTGCCGGTTAACCAGAGCGAATGCCCGACGTTGCCGTAGATGCCGCCGCCACGCCGTTCGCGGGCGAAGGAGAGATGCGCGAGCGCTGCCGCGCCATGGACTGGGCGGCCACGCCGCTCGGCCCCGTGGAGGCGTGGCCGCAAAGCCTGCGCACCGCCGCGGGAACCGTCCTGGGCGGCGCGTTTCCCGGCATCCTGCTGTGGGGGCCGGAGCTGGTGCAGATCTACAACGACGCCTACATCCCTCTCCTGGGCGTCAAGCACCCCGCGGGGCTGGGCATCCCCACCCGCGAGTGCTGGCCCGAGGCATGGGCGTTCAACGAGCCCATCTACCGCCGCGTGCTGGCCGGCGAAACGGTGCACCTCGAGGAGCAGCTCTACCGGCTCAACCGCCGCGGGCCGCACCTGCCTCCCGACGACGTCTACATCACCCTGTGCTACAGCCCGGTCCCCGACGAGCGGGGCAAGCCGGCCGGCGTCACCATCACGCTGTTCGACGTGACCCGGCAGGTGGCCGCGCGCGCCCTGCAGGACGCGCTCAGGCAGAGCGAGGCGCGCCACCGCCTGGCCGTGGAAGCCGCCGGGCTGGGCACCTGGACCTGGGAGATCGAGAGCGACACCGCCTCCTTCGACGCCCGCGTGCGCGAGATGTTCGCCTTCGAGGGCGACGAGCCGCTGCGGCGGATGGAGATCCTGGCCTCGCGCCTGGACCCGGGCGACGCGGGGCGGGTGCAGGCCGCGCTCGAGGCCGCCGCCGACCCCCAGGGCGACGGGCGGATGAAGGTGGAGTACCGGATGCTCCGCCCCGACGGCCAGCGGCGGTGGATCAGCTCGGCGGGGGTGATGCTGTTCGAGGGGAGCGGCCCCGCGCGCCGGCCGGCGCGGATGATCGGCACCGTGCAGGACGTGACCGAGCGCAAGGAGGCCGAGGCCGACCTGCGCCGCGCCCGCGACCAGGCCGAGGCCGTGGCCGTGGCCGAGGAGCTGGAGACGCAGGTGGAAGAGGCGCAGGCGATGACCGAGGAGCTGGCCATCGCCAACGAGGAGCTGCGCCAGGCCAACCTCCAGCTCGAAACGGCCCGCGCGGCCCAGGAAGAGGCCAACCGCACCCTGGCCGGGCAGCAGGCCGAGCTCGAGGACGCCAACGCCCGCCTGGAGGAGACCGCCGCCGAGCTGGAGACGCAGGCCGTGGCGCTCGACCAGGCCAACGCCGCGCTGCGCGCCAGCGAGGCCCGCTTCCGCGACGTGCTGGAGCAGGCGCCCGTGGCCGTGGCGGTGATGGAGGGCCCCGAGCACGTGTACACCATCGTCAGCCCGCGGTATGCCGACAGCCCCGGGGGGGGACGGCCGCTGCTGGGCCGCACCATCCGCGAGGCCTTTCCCGAGATCGAGGAGCAGGGCTTTCCCGCGCTGATGGACCGCGTGTACGAGAGCGGCGAGCCGCACTTTGCCCGCGAGCGCCGCGTGATGCTGGACCGCGACGGCGACGGCGTGCTCGAGGAGTACTTCTTCGACGTGGGGTACGCGCCGGTCCGCGACGAGCGGGGCGAGGTGTACGCCATAGCCAGCGTGGCCGCCGACGTGACCGCGCAGGTACGCTCGCGCGAGGCGGTGGACGCCGCGCGCCAGGCCGAGGCCACCGCGCGCGAGCACCTGACACGCACCCTGGAGCAGGCGCCCGTCCCCATCGCCGTGCTCGAGGGGCCCGAGCACGTGTACACGCTGGCCAACCCGCCCTACTACCGCCTGCTGGGCGAGCGCGAGCTGATCGGCCTCACCGTCCGCCAGGCCTTCCCCGAGCTGGAGGGGCAGGGGATCTACGAGCTGCTGGACCGCGTGTACCAGACGGGCGAGGCGTTCGTGGCCAGGGAGATGCGCCTGGTGGCCCGCTACCGCGCCGATTCGGAGCCCGAGGAGGGGGTGCTCACCTTCACCTACCAGCCGCTGCGCGACGCCGACGGGGAGGTGTACGCCATCGGGGTGGTGGTGATCGACGTGACCGACCAGGTGCGCGGGCGCGAGATGGCCGAGGCGGCCAACCGCGCCAAGGCCGAGTTCCTGGCCAACATGAGCCACGAGCTGCGCACCCCGCTCAACGCCATCGCCGGCTACGCCGACCTGATGCTGATGGGGCTGCACGGCGAGCTCACCGAGGGCCAGCGGCGCGACGTGGAGCGAATGCGCCGCAGCGGCCAGCACCTCCTGTCGCTGATCAACGACATCCTGAACTTCGCGCGGATCGAGGCGGGGCAGCTGCACTACGCGCTGGAGCCGGTCCCCATCCCCGAGCTGCTGGCCGACCTGGAGATGCTGGTGGCGCCGCAGGTGGCGCAGCGCCGCCTGAGCTACCAGTCCGCGCGCGGCGAGGGCGGGCTGGCCGTGTGGGCCGACGCGGAAAAGACGCGGCAGATCCTGCTGAACCTGGTGACCAACGCAATCAAGTTCACCGACCCCGGCGGCAGCATCCGCGTGAGCTACCACCGCGCCAACGCCGGCGTGCGCATCCGCGTGAACGACACCGGCCGCGGCATCGCCCCCGAGCAGCAGGAGCGCATCTTCGACCCGTTCGTGCAGGTGGACCGCCATCTCACGGCCGAGAGCCAGCAGGGCGTGGGGCTGGGCTTGGCCATCAGCCGCGACCTGGCCCGCGGGATGGGCGGCGACCTGGCCGTGGAGAGCGCGGTGGGCCAGGGCAGCACCTTCACCCTGTGGCTCCCGGTGAAACCCGGCGAAGAGCCGTCGGGCGAGCCGGAGGACGAGGCATAGCGTCGCGGTTTCGTCACTCGACACGGGCATCGTCGCGGCCGCGGCA
>DASSJS010000070.1:0-16036 GCA_035691085.1 Longimicrobium sp. | reverse complement strand
TCCCTGTTCCCTGTTCCCTGTTCCCTGTTCCCTGTTCCCTGTTCCCTGTTCCCTGTTCCCTGTTCCCTGTTCCCTGTTCCCTGTTCCCTGTTCCCTGTTCCCTGTTCCCTGTTCCCTGCAGTTGCGCACGGAAACGGCCACGGAATCGCCCCCGCCCCGCTAACTCCATACGCGCCAGAACTTGGCCCAAATCAGGAGGAACCTGGGGCGAATGCGACGGTATTCACCTGTGCGGATCCGGCGCGCCTGGCGCGTTCTTTACCGTTGACGGGGCGGCGGGAGGGCACTACCTTGTGCCCCCCACCTGCTCCGGGAAGGGGCGGACTCGCCGGACACTTTACAGCAAGCCCGTGCACATGAGCACATCGCAGGGAAGCACGCACCAGATCCGGACCGGCGACTGCCGGGCCCGCCTCGGCGTGCCGATGCGGCAGTGGGCAGAGGTGCAGTTCTGGCTGGTGCGGGAACGGGCGTAACGCGCGGACACACGGACCGCGTTCGCATCGCTTCCCGCCCGGCCGCAACCGCAGCGCCGGGCGGGTTTCGTTTCCGGCGGGCAGATGTTTTGCAGAGCGACGACCTTCCGGCCCGCACGCCGACCACCGGCGAGCGGAGGTCCGAGGGCGATTCAGCGACTTGACGACATGGCTACGGCAGCGCGCAAGAACACCCCGGCACGCAAGCGCAAGCGGACGGCCCCCCGGCTGGACGCCGAGTTCGGCGCGCCCAACGAGGATCAGTCCAGTCTCGACCAGTACCTGAAGGAGGTGAGCACGCACAAGCTGCTCACGGGTACCGAGGAGAGCGAGCTGGGCCACCGCGCGCGCGCGGGCGAAGAGGACGCCATCAACGAGCTGGTGCGGGCGAACCTCCGCTTCGTGATCAGCGTGGCCAAGAAGTACCAGAACCGCGGCGTCTCCCTCTCGGACCTGATCCAGGAGGGGAACGTGGGGCTGGTGACGGCCGCGCGGAAGTTCGATCCCGACCAGGGGGTCAAGTTCATCTCGTACGCGGTGTGGTGGATCCGCCAGGCCATCCTGTCGGCGCTGGCCAACCAGGGGCGCAGCGTGCGCGTGCCCCTCAACCGCGCCAGCGACCTGGCCAAGATCTTCCGCGAGCGCGAGCGGCTGAAGCAGGAGCTGCGGCGCGACCCGTCGCCCCAGGAGCTCAGCGAGGCCACCGGCCTTTCCGCCGAGATCGTGGAGAGCCTGCAGACGCTGAACGCCGCCGAGATCCGCCTGGACGCGCCGATCGGCGACAGCGACGACAGCCAGCTGATGGACCGCTTCATCGCCGAGGAGGCGATCGTCACCGAGGACGAGGTGGAGGAGCGGCTGCTGTCGGAGCGCGTGGAGAAGGCGCTGGGCACGCTGCAGCCGCGCGACGCCAAGGTGCTGAAGCTGTACTTTGGCCTGGAGGGCGGGCGCGAGCACACCCTCGAGGAGATCGGCGACATCCTGGGCGTCACGCGCGAGCGCATCCGCCAGCTGCGCGACCGCGCGCTCAAGCGCCTGCGCGAGGGCGAGATGGGCGAGGCGCTCGCCTCCTTCGCCGCCGCATGAACGCTGTGCCGGCGCACGGCCATGGGGCACCCCGCCACTCGGCGGGGTGCCCTTTCCGTTCCCTCGAATCGGCCTCTCGCACTTTCGCACTCTGGTTCCGCCGATGCTGACCGGTACGGTGCTGCGCAAGCAGGGCGGCGTGTACGAGGTGGAGACGCCCGACGGCGTGCAGGAGGCGGGGCTGCGCGGCAAGCTGAAGCGCGACGACCGCTCGGGCGACGTGGTGGTGGTGGGCGACCGCGTGGACATGGAGCGCGAGCAGGCGGGCACCGGCGAGGCGTGGTCGATCATGCGGGTGCACGAGCGCACCAGCGTGCTCTCGCGCCGCGCGCCGGGAAAGGCGCCGCGCCCCAAGGTGATCGCCGCCAACCTGGACCAGGCGGTGATCGTGTTCGCGGCCGCCAACCCCATGCCGCACCTGCGCATGGTGGACCGCTTCCTGGTGATCGCCGAAGACGCGGAGCTCCGCCCGGTGATCGTGGTCAACAAGGTGGATGTGGCGGGCGAGGCCGAGGCGCGGCGGATGTTCGCGCCGTACATGAAGGCGGGGTACGACGTGCTGTTCACCGCGGCCAAGCAGGGGATTGGCGTGGAGGCGCTCCGCCAAGTCCTGTGCGGGCGCATCTCGGCGCTCACCGGGCCGTCGGGGGTGGGCAAGAGCAGCCTGCTGAACGCCATCCAGCCGGGGTTGGGGCTGCGCGTGTCGGCCATCAGCGAGGCGCTGAACAAGGGCCGGCACACCACGGTCACGGCGCAGCTGATCCCGCTGGAGTGCGGCGGCTACGTGGCCGACACGCCCGGGCTGCGTGAGGTGGGGCTGTGGGAGGTCGATCTTCAGAACCTGCAGTTCTACTTCCCCGAGTTCGAACCGTACCGCCACGAGTGCCGCTACAACGGCTGCACGCACGTGCACGAGCCCGGGTGCGCCCTCCGCGCCGCCGCCGAGGCGGGCGAGGTGGATCCCGGCCGGTACGAAAGCTACCGGCGGATGATGACGGGCGAGGACGAGGAGTAGGGCATCACCGTCCGTCGTCGCGGAACGAAAGAACCGCCTTCCGTGCGTCCGTGCGGGAGGCGGTTCTCGTGAGCGGGCCGGTTCCGCATTCGTGAACACGGAGCAGCGGAGAGAGCGGAGTCAGACGGAGAACCTCGGGCCGGGGTCTCCGTCTGACTCCGTTTCCCTCCGCTGCTCCGTGTTCACGGCCGTTGCCGTTGCGGTTATTACGCCCCGCAGCCGGCGCTCACCAGCTTCCGCGCGGTGGTGCCGCGGATGCGGTAGAGGGTGGTCCATCCGCCCTCGTAGTACTGCCCGCGGATCATCACCTCCATCACGCCGTCGCCGTCCAGGTCCCACGTGCCGGCGATGGCGTAGTGGTTGGGCGTCGTCTCGCCCGCGGCGCGGGGGTGGTACTCCTCTTCCACCATGATCGTCCGCACCGTGCCCGCAACCAGCTTGCGGACAAAGACGATGGCGTAGTCGCCGGCGCCCACGTGGAAGGTGCCGTCGGCGGTCTGGCGGTGCGCGGAGACGATCACCTCCTCGGTGCCGTCGCCGTCCAGGTCCACGCGCACGGCGCCGGTCACGCGCGGGTCCGGGTTGCGGATCCCGTGTCGGGCGACGATCTGCCGCACCGCGTCGCGATATCCGTCCGCGGCGGCCTGGCTGAGCCGGATCACGCGGCGCGGGCTCACGTTCCACGCCCCGTCCACGGCGATCTCGGCGCCGTTCCGCTCGGGCGCCAGCTCCACGTTGAAGGTTTCCGGGCAGGGGACGTCGAGCGAGACGGCGCGCGCGCCCGTGGCCGTGCCCAGCTCCGCCGCCGCGCCGAACACGCGGTAGCGGCGGCCCGCGCGCACCTGCCGGGCGATGGATTGCCCCTCGCGCCAGGTGCCGTTCACGGGTGCGCCCAGGAGGAAGCCGCTCCTCACGTCGAGCACCGGGTGAAGGGTCTGCGCCTCGGCGCGGGCGGGGACGGCGGCGCCGAGGGCACAGGCGAGCAGGACGGCACGGGTGCGTGCGTGCATCGGATCTCCCCTGGTGCGAGAAAACAATCCGGCCCGGGCCCGCGCGCGGCGGGTCCGGGCCGTTGGTCACACGGGCTGCGTGGGCCGGGTCACTCGGTGGGCGTGGGCGCGGCGGGGACGGACTTGATGTACATCCACAGGGCGCGTAGCTCGTCGTCGGTGCTCTGGCCGGTGAGCGCCCAGGGCATGGGGGCGCGGATGGCCTGGCCGTTGGGGCGCACGCCGGTGCGCATGGCGCGGAAGAACTGGGCCTCGCTCCAGCTCTTCAGCTCGCCGGCGGGGGTCAGGTTGGCCGCGGGGGGCATCCCCGGGCCCTCGCCCTCGGCGGCGCCCGCCAGGTCCTTGCCGTGGCAGCCGCGGCACCCGCCGATGCTGGCCAGGTACTGCCCGTACTCCACCGTGACGCCGGCGGGCACGGGCGCGCCGCGGGGCGCGCGGTGGTTCATCATCTCCGCGGGGAACAGCTGGAGCTTGCCGGCCACGTACAGCGCGCGGCCCAGGGTGCGGATGGTGGTGCTCGGCAGCTCGCGGTCCACGGGCGGCACCGTGCGCAGGTAGGCGATCAGCGCCTGCACGTCGGTGTCGCTCATCACGCTGTAGTCGGCCGACGGCATGATGGCGAGGGCGCGGCCGTCGGCGTCGATGCCGTGGCGGATGGCGCGCTCCAGCTGGCCGTCGGAGTAGCGCGAGATCACGCCGCCGCGGCCGGTGGTGAGGTTGCTGGCGATCACGGTGCCCAGCGGCCCCGCGTCGATGAACACCTTGCCGCCCAGGTCGCCGCCGTGGCAGTCCACGCACTTACCGATGGCGGTGGCCAGGTGGCGGCCGCGCTCGATGCTGGCGGCGCCGGTGGCCGCGCGCATCGGCGAGATGGCCACGTCGTCATACGCGCGGCGGAAGCTTGCTTCGCTGGCCGCGTAAACCACGATGATTCCAAGGATCAGCGCCAGCACGATCGACCCCAGGCCGATGCCGGTGCGCTTCTGCCACTTCTTCATGCGGTGGGAACTCCGTAGGGATGGAACGAGAACGTCACGGCCGCGGGGTACGGACGGCGGAGGGACCTGGTTTCAGCGGGGGTGGGCGCGGGGGCCGGGGAGTGGGTGAGCGCTCATCCCCCGAACAGGTGCGCCAGTGCGTGAGTGCGCGAGTGCGTTCAACCGCGCGGATCGCGCGCGCACGGGGACGAACGGTAGGCGCGCGGCGGACTGCCGTCAAGGGACCCAAGTGGGTGGATGTTGGGGTGCCATGCGCACTTGCGACCGTTCCGCGCCGCCACATGGTTCCCGTCGCGCACATCGCACCGGCGGCTGAAGCCGCAGCAACAACAACGAAAAGCCTCACAAACATCGTGAGGCTTCAACCGCAAAAACACATGAGAGGACACCTGGAGGCCGCGGCATGGTTCGCGTTCGCACCCAGATGTCCTCCCATCTCACGCACTCACGCACTCGCGCACTCACGCACTCACGCACCTGTTGACGGTCTTTCCCTCCGCGCTATCTCAAGACGACCAACCCCGCCTCGATCTCCTCCCTGCGGTCCGCCAGCCACGCGGGGACGCGCAACTCGGTGCCCAGGCGCTCGCGCGGCTCATCGACCAGGAAGCCGGGGCCGTCGGTGGCGATCTCCATCAGCAGCCCGTCGGGCGCGCGGAAGTAGATGCTGCGGAAGTAGTCGCGGTCCATCACCGGGCTCACCTGCACGCCCATGCCGAGCAGGTGGTCGCGCCAGGCCAGCTGCTGCTCGTCGTTCGCGGCGCGGAATGCCACGTGGTGCGTCTGCCCCACCCCGCCGCGCGCGGCCTTCCCGTTGGGCGGGAAGCCGAAGAGGGTGAAGGAGCTGTGCGGGCCCACCGCCTGGCCGTCGTACCTGGCCCAGAACCAGTGCGGCATCCCCGGCGCGTCCTGGTTGAAGGTGCGCTTCACCAGCTTCAGCCCCAGCGCGCCCTGCAGGAACTCGTCGGCCTGCACCACGTCGTGGGTGATGGCGCTGATGTGGTGCATCCCGTCCAGCGCCATGTCGGGCGTGATCGCCGGCACCGGCTCGGGCCAGGTGCGCGCCTCGATCGCCGCCTCGTCGCGGGTGTTCACCATGTTCTCGGCGCCGGGCGTGATCACCGTCTGGCCCAGCGCGTCCGCCGGCTCGTCGAGCGCGTAGCCCGGCCCCCTGGTGGCGATCTCCAGGATCTGCCCGTCGGGGTCGCTGAAATAGATGCTGTGGAACCAGCGACGGTCGTACGGACCGGAGACGTGAACGCCATGGTCCGTCAGCCGGCGCTTCCACTTGAGCAGCGCCTCCTCGGTCTCCACGCCCATTGCCACGTGGTGCACGCCGCCCACGCCCCAGCGGCCCCGTGGCGCGTCACCCCATTCGAAGAAGGTGAGCAGCGTGCCGGGGTTCCCCACCGGATCGCCGAAGTAGAGGTGGTACGCGCCGGGATCGTCGAAGTTGACGGTGCGCTTCACCAGCCCCAGCCCCAGCACGTCGCGGTAGAAGGTCAGCGTGCGCTGCGCGTTCGACGCGACCATGGTCACGTGATGCAGCCCCTGCGTCACCAGTTCCATCACCCCCTCCTCTGAAGAAAATCTCACCAGTGAGATTGTTTCCGAAACGAAAGCGCCTCATCCTTCCGCCGCCAGCGACTCCCCGGTCTTCTGGATGCCGCGGAGCAGCTTTACCGCCTGGTCCTTCTCCTCGTCGCTGAGCCCCGCGAGCGCGTTCCGGATCACGGCGGCGTGCTCCGGGAAGATGGAGGCCACCAGCGACTGGCCCGGTTCCGTCAGGGCGCACAGGCGCGCCCGGCGGTCGCCCGGGCAGTCGCGCCGCTCCACCAGCCCGCGCTTCTCCAGCCGGTCCACCAGGTAGGTGATGCCGCCGCTGGAGACCAGGATCCGCCGCTGCACCTCGTTCAGCAGCATGGGTCCCTTGTGATACAGCACCTCCAGCACGCCAAACTCGGCCGTGGTCAGCCCGTGGCGCGCCACGTCGGCGGCGGCGAGCTGGGCCACCGCGTTGTGCGCCCGCGCCAGCGCGATCCACACGCGCAGCGCATGGGCCGTTTCTTCATCGCGCACCGCCGGCGCGGAGGTCTGGGTGTCGTCTGACGTATTCATCTCAGAACTAAGGTAATCACCCTGTCAAGGGAGGAGCCGCGCCGGGGGTCCGGAAGTGCGCTTCCCTCGGCCCGTCTACCCAAGTTCTCTGCCTTTCTCTGCTTATCTTCGCTGCTCTGCGTTCACGCAGTTGACCGGCCCTGCTTCGCGCGGGTGTCCGGACCGCGAATGGATGCATCGTTCTCACTCGCTGTCGCGCGTTCCCTCGTCTGCTGCGCCAGGACAGGCATCCTGATCGTGAACGCAGAGCAGCGAAGATAGGCAGAGATAAGCAGAGAACAGCACCGGCCTGCGTCCACACCTCGGCATAGGACGGACGAAGGAGAGACGTCGTCCGTCACGAGGCGGCGCCTCTTCGCGATTCCGCGGCTGTCCGTTTAGATTTCGCGGCGTACCTCACCTTTCGTTTGACGGAAAATACTCACGCATGACGCTGTCTCCCTCGTTCGACGAGTTCGCGGCGCTCGCGCGCACGGCCACGCTGGTGCCGGTGTGGCGCGAGCTGCTGTTCGACACCGACACCGCCGTCACCGCCTACGCCAAGGTCGCGCGGCCTCCGTTTGGCTTCCTCCTCGAATCCGTGGTGGGCGGCGAGACGTGGGCGCGATACACGTTCCTGGGCACGGAGCCGCGCGGCGCATGGCGGCTCACCGGGAGGCGCGTGGAGACGTGGGCGCCGGGCGAGGGATGGACCGACCGCGGCGAGAGCGAAGATCCGCTGGCGGACTTCGACGCGCTGCTGCACGCCACCATCCCCGCCACGGTGCCGGGCCTGCCGCGCTTCTGGGGCGGCGCGGTCGGCTTCTTCGGCTATGACGTGGTACGGCTGATCGAGCGGCTGCCGGATGAGAACGGGGGCGCGCTCCCGCTGCCGGACGGGCTGTTCATCCTGACCGGCACCGTGGTGGCCATCGACAACCTGTTCGGCCGCGCGCAGGTGATCGCCGCGGTGGACGTGGCCGGCGCGCGGGACGACGAGGCCGAGTTGCGCCGCCGCTACGATGCCGCGGGCGCGGAGATCGACGCGCTGGTGAAGCGGCTGCGCGACGAGCCGCCGCCCGCCCCGCTGGCGCTGCGGGCCGATCCCCCGGCCGATCCGCCGTTCAGCAGCAACATGACGCGCGAAGAGTACGAGGACGGCGTGCGCCGGGTGCAGGAGTACATCCTCGCGGGCGACGCCTTCCAGATCGTGCTGGCGCAGCGGCTCACCGTGCCGCTCACCGTGCCGCCCTTCGACCTGTACCGCGCGCTGCGGACGCTGAACCCCAGCCCGTACCTGTTCTACCTGGACCTGGACGGATTCCAGCTCGTTGGATCATCCCCCGAGGTGATGGTGCGGCTGGAGGAGGGGAAGGTGACGGTGCGCCCCATCGCCGGCACGCGCCGCCGCGGCCGCGACGCCGCGCACGATGCCGAGCTCGCCGCCGACCTCCTGCGCGACCGCAAGGAGCTGGCGGAGCACCTGATGCTGCTGGACCTGGGCCGCAACGACGTGGGCCGCGTGGCGCGCTACGGCAGCGTGCGCGTTCCCGCGCGGATGGTGGTGGAGAAGTACTCGCACGTGCTGCACCTGGTGAGCACCGTGGAGGGCGACCTGCGCGAGGGGCTGAGCGCGGTGGACGTGTTCCGCGCCAGCTTCCCGGCGGGCACGGTGAGCGGCGCGCCCAAGGTGCGGGCGATGGAGATCATCGACGAGCTGGAGACGGTGCGGCGCGGTCCGTACGCGGGCGCGGTCGGGCACTTCTCCTGGGGCGGCGCCTCGATGGACACCGCCATCGCCATCCGCACCGTAGTCGCGGAAGGCGGCAACGCGCACGTGCAGGCCGGCGCCGGCATCGTGGCCGACAGCGACCCATCGGCCGAGTACGAGGAGACGCTGAACAAGGCGCGCGCGCTGCTGCGGGCCGTGCAGCGGGTAGAGCCGGTGCAGCCGGCGGAGTAGGAAAGTACGAACTGCGTCGGCGCGACGGAGGGGCGCTGGCCGAGCGTCGTCAGCCCCCCTCCCCCGGCCCCTCCCCCCGCTGCGCGGGGGGAGGGGAGAACTGCAACTACATCTTCATCTCACAATGAATTGAGAGGCGATCCGGAAGTGCCGGATCGCCTCATCTTCGCCACCAGGTTTCGTGTTGAGATGAAGTGCCCCCCTCCCCCGCGGAGCGGGGTGAGGAGGCCGGGGGGAGGAGGCCGCCGCGGCATGCGCCACCGCCAGTGCACCGCACCTCGCACCTCGCACCCCGCACCCCGCACCCCGCACCTCGCACCTCGCACTCTATCGACGGCGCGACGCCCGGGGCCGTCGCGAGTTCAAGATCGCGCGGTCCCCGGGCGTGGAGCATCGGGTATCGTCGGTCGTCCGCTAACGCCAGAGGCGCAGGAGGCGGAGGAGTATCGGGAAGAAGCGTCCCAGGACCTTGATGATGAAGCCCAGGATCACCGTCTTGAAGAGTGCCTTCAGGAGAACGAGCACGGTAGGTCCGGCGGTTCGGGTTGATCGACGTCCTGCTCGGGGAGACTTTACGGGGCCGGGGCCACGGAAGTTTCAGCGGCCTTCGCGCCGCCCCCGCCCGCCACCCCCGGCACCGCGATCTCGAAGAGCGCGGGCCACAGCTTCCCGGTCACGAACAGCCGGTCGTGCTCGGCATCGTAGGCAATGCCGTTCAGCACCGCTTCCTTGTCGGGCCGGCGCGACGGGTCCAGCAGCCCCGCCAGCTCCACCCACCCCTTCACCTTCCCCGTCGCCGGGTCGATGCGGGCGATGCGGTCGGTGTGCCACACGTTGGCCCACACCTCGCCCTTCACCCACTCCAGCTCGTTCAGGTCGTTGATGAAGGCCGGGCCGTCCATCACGTTCACCGACCGCCGCACCGTGTTGCTGCCGGGCGTGATGAAGCGCAGCTGGCTGCTCCCGTCGCTCAGGATCAGCGACTCCCCATCCGTCGTCAGCCCCCACCCCTCGCCCTCGTAGGTGAAGGTGCCGGTCTGCCGGAAATCGGCCGGGGCGTAGATGAAGCCGACCTGGTCCTGCCAGGTGAGCTGGTACAGGCTCCCGCCGTACAGCGCGAGCCCCTCGGCGAAGTAGCGGTCGGGCACCGCCTGCTGGCGCAGCACCTTCCCCGTGGCGATCTCCACCTGCCGCAGCGTGGAGTGCCCGGTGCGGCCGGTGCTCTCATAAAAGGCGCCGTTGCTGTACACCAGCCCCTGCGTGAAGGCGGCGGTGTCGTGCGGGAACTCGCGCAGCACGGTGGCGGTGGCCACGGGCGCGGGGGGCGTTTCTTCCACCACCTGTCCGTTGCTCCGGTCGCGGTTGCAGGCGCAGAAGCCCAGCGTCGCCAGCAGCAGCGCCGCGGGCCGGCGGATCCGCCCGGTCATCGCGCACCCGCCTTGCTCCCCAGCCAGCCGCGGCGGAAGGCGCGCATCGCGTCGGTCACGGGCATCCCCGCGCTCTCGTAGGTCACCACCTGCATCTCCGGGTTCTCCACCAGCGTGACCGCCACCTCGCGGCGGGTGCCGCGCTGCGCGACGTCCATGCGCACCGTCTGCCCCGCGCGGAGGCGCTCCAGGGCGGCGCGCACCGCGTCGGGGGTGGCGGTGGGTGTACCCTCGATGGCGTGGATGCGGTCCAGCCGGTCGATCCCCGCGTTGTAGAGCGAGCTCCCCTCCAGCGCGGACGAGGCGACCACCACGCTGCTGTCGCCGCCCGCGGCGAGCTGCGCGCCCAGCCAGGGCTGCCCCGCGTGCGCCTTGCGCAGGAGGAAGCCGCCGTTGGCCAGCAGCCGCTGGTAATCCACCACCTCGTGCCCCTGGACGTAGCGGCGGAAGAAGTCGTTGGCGAAGGCGGTGTCGTGCGTCACCTCGCCGAGGACGCGGCGCAGGTCGGCCAGCGTGTACGGGCGCGCGGGCGCCAGCGCGGGGGTCTGCGCGCGGCCGCACTCGCGCCACATCGCACGCATGTAGTCTTCCAGCGACAGCCCGGGAAAGCGGGTACGGATCGACAGGTCCAGCCCCAGCCCGATGGCCGCGCCCCAGGTGTAATACGAGATGAAGGTGTTGGCGCGGTTCTGCGGGTCGATGGAGGCGGCCGCGTCCACGAAGGGCGCCTGCATGCTCATCTCCACCGCGCTGAAGTGCCGCCGGCCCGGCGCGGTGATCACCGTGTTGACGTTGTCGCTGATGTCCTCGGCGTACTGGTCGTCGCTGAAGAGCCCCGCGCGGCGGATGAAGAGCGCGTCCCAGTAGCTGGTGAACCCCTCGGCGAACCACAGCTCGCCCGACATGTTCTCGCGCTCGAAGTCGAACGGCTCCAGGGCGCGCGGGCGCAGCCGCTCCACGTTCCAGCTGTGGAAGAACTCGTGGCTGACGGTACCCAGGTTCCCCAGCCGCTGCTGCGGGTCGGTGATGTTGCGGCTGCTGGTGACGATGGTGCTGTTGCGGTGCTCCATCCCGTCGCCGTTGGCCCACGGGAGGTAGTCGGCGATGAAGGTGTAGGTGCCGAAGTCGTACCCCGCCGGCTCGCCCCACATGGCCACTTCCTCGGCCACCACCTTCCGCGTCATCTCGGCGAAGGTGTCGAGCGCCGCCTCGCTGCCCAGGTGATGCACGGCCAGGCGCCAGGTGGCGGTGCGCCCGTTGTAGACCGAGGTCCAGGTTCGGAACTGGACCGGCCCCACCTCGGTGGGCGAATCCATGAACCACTGCAGGTTGGGCGCGGTGAAGACGGTCGAGTCCGCCGTTGCCCGCAGCTGCGTGGCCACGCGCCACCCGGGCTGCGGGCGGATGGTGAGCCGGATCGGCACGTCGTCCATCCCGCGCGCGAACATGAAGGTGGCGGGCATGTTCAGGTGCGCGTGCGTGCGGTCGACGCCGAGATAGGTGCCGTCCGTCCGGTCGCCGAACACGGTGTAGGTGACGCGCACGGTGCTGCCGCGCGGGGTCACGTCCCACTGGTGCGGGTTGGGCCGCGTCACGTCCAGCGAGCGCCCCGAGGCGTCGGCCACCTGGACGTCGTAGACGTTCTTGGCGAACTCGTGCAGCGCGTAGCGGCCGGGGGAGCTGCGGCTCATGCGCACCTGCAGCGGGCGGCCCTGCGGCACGCCGCGGAAGGTGGCGGTGACCCGCGCCTCGTGGTGCGCGGCGTTGGGGAACGAGATCTCGTACTCGATGCCGCGCTGCTGCGCCCCGGCGGGCGCGGCGGCCAGCACGAGCGCGGCGCACGCGGCGGCGGCGCGGGGAAAGGTGCGGTTCATCCGGCGTGTGCTGCGGGTGGATCAGGACGGCTACACGGAAGATTGAGAGTAGCGCGTCAGGGCCGGGGGGGAAAGCGGTCACCCCAGCTTCCGGGCCCGCCCGCGATCTCGCGCCCCGGCGGCTGAAGCCGCAGCAACAACGACGAGAAGCCTCACAAACTGCGTGAGGCTCCAACGGCAAAACATCACGATTCGGCCGGAAACGCTGGAGAGGGCACCCGAGGCCGCGACAAGGTTCGGCCGCGCATCGAAGTGTCCTCTCGCTCCCTCACCGCGTCTGCGCCTTCTCTCGTGCACCAGTGCCGCGGCCACAGCCTCGCGCAGTCTGCGAGGCTTCCCGTGGTCGTAGCCGTGGCTTCAGCCGCCCGGGATGGATGCAGCCGCGTCGCCCGGCACTCGCCCCGCCACGATCCGGAGCCTCGCGCGGTTTGCGAGGCTTTTCGTGGGTTGTTGCCGCGGCTTCAGCCGCCAGTGCGGTGCCCCGGCGAGCCGGTGCCGATGCTCGGGCGCGGCCTGTCAATCCCGGTGGGATGCTCGTGCGAGGCCCGTCGATCCCGATGAGATGCACGCCGCCCTACACCCCCGCCGCCAACCGCCGCCGCCTCAGCCGCTCGTGCGCGCTGATGGGCTCGGCGTGCACCAGCGCGTTGGTGTCCACGCGGGAGATGTCGATGAAAGGGACGAGCTCGGGCTCGTCCGGCGTCTCCTCATCCGCCGCCTCGTCGTCCGACGACGAGCCCTCCGCGGCGGAGTCGTACTCGCCCACGCGGAGGTTGCCGACCAGGGAGCGCAGCTCGGCGGCGCTGGCGGTGAGGCGGGTGGTCGCCTCGGCCACCAGCTCGCAGGCGCTCTGCTGCTGGGTGGTGGCGGCGCGCACGCCCTCGGCGGCTTCCGCGTGCTCCACGGCCGTCTCGGCCACGGCGGCGATGCCACCGGCGGCATCCACCGCGGCGGCGGCGTTCCCCTCGGCGGCCTGGGTCACGCTCTCGGCCGCGGCGCGGGTGCGCTCGGCGGCGGCCAGGATGGTGGCCAGCGCCGCCTCCACCTGCGCGGCCACCTGCTCGATCTCGCCCACGCGCGCGGCACCGGCCGTCATCGCCCGCGCGGTGGCATCCACCCGCTCGCGGACGGTGCGGGTGATCACCGCCACGTTGGTGGCGCCCTCGCGCGCCTGCCCGGCCAGCTTGCGCACCTCGCCGGCCACCACGGCAAAGCCGTTCCCCTCGGCCCCCGCGCGCGCCGCTTCGATGGCGGCGTTCAGGCCCAGCAGGTTGGTCTGCTCGGCGATCTGGTTCACCGTCTGCACGAAGGCGCCGATGTCGCCCACGGCGGCGTGAAGCGCCTGCGTTTCGGCCGCGGCGGCCTGCACCGCGCCCTTGATCTCGATCAGCGCCTGCAGCGCCAGCGCGGTCTCCTCGCGCTGCGTCCGCGCCACGTCCTCGATGCTCGCGGCGAGCGCCGACACCTCGCGCACCTCGCCGGCCACACGGCTCGCCTGGCTCAGCATGGCGCGCAGCGCGTCGTCCACGCGGCGCAGGCGCGCCACCTGGTCGCTGGCCCCGCTCGACACCTGCCCCACCGAGCGCGTAACCTCTTCCACCGCCGCGGCCAGCTGCGCGCTGATCACGCCCAGGTCGTCGGCCGAGCGCGCGATCCCGTCCGCCGCCCCGGCCGCCCCCGCGCCGATGCGCGACAGCGACTCGCTGGTGCGGTTCATCGCATGCGCCAGCACGCCCAGCTCGCCGGGAAGGTGCCCGCCGGTGCGCGCCGTCAGGTCCCCCTCGCCCAGCGCCTCGGCGTGCCCCGCCAGCCGCTCCAGCGGCCCGGAGATCGACCGTACGACGCGGACGACGACGATGGTCGCCACCACCGCGGTGACGGCGATCAGCGCGATCAGCAGCCACGCGCGGTTGGCGGCGCCGGCGGCCAGCGCGGCGGCGCTCTCGCCCAGGCGGCGGGCCTTGGCGTCGCCCAGCTGGTCCAGGTCGCCCAGCATGGTGGCCTCGATGGCGCGGGCGCTGTCGGTCTGCGCGCGGGCCTCGTCCACGCGCCCCATCTCGCGCAGGCGGCGGGCGACCACGTAGCGCACCTCGGCGTCGCTGAGCGCCTGGTCGATCCCCACCAGCACGCGCTTGTCCTCGGAGCGCAGCTCGCGGCGGCGCATGGCGCGGTGGGTGCCGTGCGTGTGCCAGCGCAGCGAGTCGAAGGTGGCGGCGGCGCCGGGGTCGGTGTCTTCGATGTAGCGCGCGGCCACGGCGATCTCGCGCGCCACGTCGGTGGCCAGCGCGGTGCTCAGGCGGCTCTCCTGCTCCACCCCCTGGTTGGCGCTGCGGATGCTGGACGAGAGCGAGCGCAGCGTGGTCCACCCCACCGCGCCCGCGGCAAGGAGAAGCACCAGCAGCACGCCGAAGCCGGCAAGGAGGCGGGTGGCGATGCGCCCGCGGGTGATCACCTGGCTCATCGGGCCTCCTCCTGGGGAACGAGCGTGCCGTTCCGCACGCGGGTCATCACGAAACCAGACCGGTCGGGGTCGCCGTCGGGGCGAAAGCGGATGTCGCCGGTCACGCCGCGGAAGGCGTTGCCGCCCTTCACGGTGGCGAGATAGTCACGGATGCGGGCGCGGTCGGGCCCGACCTCGCCGATCGCCTTCACCAGCAGCATGGCGGCGTCGTACGCCATCGCCGCGTTGGCGTCGGGCCGCACGCCGTAGCGCGCCGCGAAGTCGTCGGCGAAGCGGCGGCCCTGGTCGCTGCCGTCCAGCCGCACGGGGGTGGCGATCAGCGCGCCCTCGGCGGCCGCGGTGTCCACCGCCACGCCGGGCCACCCGTCGCCCGCCAGCCACTGCGTGTGGAAGCCCTGGCGGACGGCCTCGGCCAGCAGCGCGCGCCCCGACTGCTCGGTGCCGGCCACGAACACCAGGTCGGGCTGCACCCGCTTGTAGTACGAGATGAACGGCTCCACCTTGCTCCCGTCGCCCGCGATCGGGTCCACGCCCACCGGGTGGCCGGGGTACGCGGCCAGGAAGGCCTGCGCCAGGTCTCGCCCGTACACGTTGTTCTCGTAGAGGACCACGACGCGCTTGTCGCCCAGCCCGGCGGCGTAGCGGGCCAGGTTGGCGCCGTTCACCGAGTCGTTCACCGTCACCCGGAACACCCAGGGCGAGATCCCGGTGATCTCGGGGCTGGTGGCGCTGGGCACCACCGCGGGAAGGCCGCGGTCGTACTCGGGCGCCGCGCCCACCATCCCGCCCGAGTTGGCGTGGCCCACCACGCCCACCACGTTCGCGTTCTGGTAGAAGCCGCGCGCCGCGGCGCCGGCCTTCACGCCGTCGCCCTCGTCGTCCACGGCCATCACCTCCAGCCGCCGCCCCTTCACGCCGCCCCGCGCGTTCGCCTCGGCCACGGCCATCTCCACGGCGTGGCGCACCATGGTGGCGTAGCCTTCCTTGAACGGCCCCGCGGTGCCGATCACGATGGTGTCGCCGCCGCCGGCGCAGCCGGGAGCCGCGCAGGCCAGGGCGAGCGCGGGAAGCGCAATGCGGCGCAGCGTTGCGAGTGTTCGCAACCGGGTGGCTGTGGACATGTATGGGGAACGGATAGGTGGACAGAGTGTCCGACGTGGCCCGGAACGGGCGGCCTGATCGGCGGGACTGGAGACGCGCGAGTAGCAGATCCCGTGGCGGGCTCGCGCTCGGCGCCCTCGGCGGATGTTGCTGCTCGCGTTCGATTTGAGGTACCGAAGATTATAAGTCCGAAACTACCTGTCGTCAAATGGTGTAGCAGTTTGGCGTGCGTGATGCGCCATAACAAGTGCGAAAGTACGGGGAGTACGGGGTACGAGAGTGCTGAGTGCTGGGTGCTGGGTGCTGGGTGCTGGGTGCTGAGTGCTGAGTGCTGAGTGCGAGGTGCGAGGTGCGAGGTGCGAGGTGCGAGGTGCGAGGTGCGAACGTTGACGCATGCCCGCGGCTGGCCCCCTCCCGCTGCGCGAGGAAGGGGGCAGTTTCATCTTGCGAAGGACATTCGGACGCGCAACGCCCTTGTTGTTCTCCCCTCCCCCCGCGGAGCGCGGGGGAGGGGCCGGGGGAGGGGGG
>DASSJS010000069.1:0-3290 GCA_035691085.1 Longimicrobium sp. | reverse complement strand
GGCCTGGTACGACAACGAGTGGGGCTACAGCAACCGCTGCGTGGACCTGGCCCGCTACATGGGCGAGCGCCTGCAGAACAGCTGAGCGGGTGAACGAGGGAAGGGCATCGGGCCACGTGCGCCGGTGCCCTTCGTGCGTCTACCGGCGATGTGCCATTCCGACGCGCCGCAGCCCCCTCCGCTCGCTTAGGCTCGCACCTCCCCCGTACCGGGAGAGGTAGCCGCGTCCGCACCCCGGCGCGCCTGAAATATCGGTGCGAGTTGAGGCCGCAGGGCGCACACGCACCGCGGCCACTCCCCTCTCCCGGTACGGGGGAGGGACAGGCGCCCTGAGGCGCCAGGGAGGGGGCTGGGGTGCCGCGGGAACTCGTGGATGTCTGGCTTGCACCCAATGTGTCGTCCGGGTTCGAAGTCGTCCGCCGATCCGGTTTTTCTCGGAGAAGATCGATGAACAAGCTCTCGCTGAACGACCTGTCGCCCGACACGCTGCGTGGCAAGCGCGTGCTGGTGCGCGTGGACTACAACGTGCCGCTCGACGCCGACGGCACCATCACCGACGACACGCGCATCGCCGCCACGGTGCCCACGCTGAAGCACCTGGTGGATGCTGGCGCGCGCATCGTCCTTCTCTCCCACTTCGGGCGGCCGAAGGGGAAGGTGGTGCCGGAGATGTCGCTGCGGCCCTGCGCCGCGCGGCTCGGCGAGCTGCTGGGGCGTGACGTCCGCTTCCTCGACCAGTCCGTCGGCCCCGAGGCCGTCGCGGCGACGAACGAGCTGGGCGACGGCGACGTGCTCCTGCTCGAGAACACCCGCTTCCACGCGGGCGAGGAGAAGAACGATAGGGAGCTGGCCCGGCAGATGGCCGAGCTGGGCGACGTGTACGTGAACGACGCGTTCGGCGCCGCGCACCGCGCCCACTCGTCCACCGCCGGCGTGGCCGAGGTGATGAAGGGCCAGGGGAAGCCCGCCGCGGCCGGGCTCCTGATGGCGCGGGAGCTGGAGTACCTGGGCGGCGCGCTGGAGAACCCCCAGCGGCCCTTCGTGGCCATCCTGGGCGGCGCCAAGATCTCGGGGAAGATCGACGTGATCAACCACCTCCTCCCCAAGGTGGACCGCCTGCTGATCGGCGGGGCGATGGCCAACACCTTCTTCAAGGCGATGGGGCTGCAGACGGGCACCTCCCTCGTGGAGGACGACCGGCTGGAGATGGCGAAGGGGCTGGTGGACGGCTCGGGCGACCGCCTTTCGCTCCCCGTCGACGTGGTGGTGACCGACAAGCTGGAGGCCGGCGCGGCCGCGGAAGCCGTCTCGCGCGAGTCGATCCCGGCCGGCCGGCTCGCCGCCGACATCGGGCCGAAGACCATCGAGGCGTTCCGCGGCGAGCTGGCTGGGGCCAAAACGGTGCTGTGGAACGGGCCGATGGGCGTGTTCGAGGTTCCCGAGTTCGCGGCCGGCACCCGCGGCGTGGCCGAAGCCGTGGCGGCGGCCACGGACAACGGGGCGACCACCATCATCGGCGGCGGCGACAGCGCGGCGGCGGTGAGCGAGATGGGGCTGGAGAGCCGGATGAGCCACGTCTCCACCGGCGGCGGCGCGAGTCTCGAGTTCCTCGAGGGGAAGGAACTTCCCGGCGTGGCCGCGCTGAGCGACCGGGGCGCTTCGTGAGCGCCCCGCTCAAGCCGGTGCTGGCCGGCAACTGGAAGATGAACCACGGGCCCAGCGAAACCGCCCGCTTCTTCACCGAGTTCCTGGCCGTGGCCGAGCCGCGCGACGACCGCAGCGTGGCCTTCTTCCCCCCCGCCATCTCGTTCGCCGCGGCGCGCGAGGCCATCCAGGGTCGCCCCGACATCCTCCTTGGCGTGCAGAACGTGCACTGGGAAGCCAGCGGCGCCTTCACCGGCGAGCTCTCCGCCGGGATGGCTGCGGACGCGGGGGCATCCCTCGTCCTGGTCGGCCACAGCGAGCGCCGCTGGGTCTTCGGCGAGACCACGGAGGAGACGGTCCGGAAGGTGCGCGCCGTGCTCGACGCCGGGCTGATCCCCGTCCTTTGCGTGGGCGAGAAGATCGAGGAGCGGCGCGCCGGGCGCGAACAGCCGATCGTCCACGCGCAGCTGGCGCCGGTGCTCGACAACGTGACGCTGGACGAGGCGCGCTCGCTGGTGATCGCCTACGAGCCGGTGTGGGCCATCGGCACCGGCGTGAACGCCACCCCGGGCGACGCGGGGGCCATGCACCGCTTCATCCGCCGCACGCTCACCGAGCACTACGGGCACGAGACCGGCGGCGGCATCCCCATCCTGTACGGCGGGAGCGTGAAGCCCGACAACGCGGGCGAGCTGCTGGCGGTGAGTGACGTGGATGGCGTGCTGGTGGGCGGCGCCAGCCTGGACCCGCACGGCTTCGCGCGGATCTGCGCGGCGGGGTGATCCGCCCGCCGCGGCTTTCGCATCCTCCCCCCTTCGCATCATCTTTAGAGCGGAACCGATTGGCTCGGTCCTCTCGCATTCTGGATCCGTTCACCTCCACTCATCCCGTGATGTCCACCGTTGACGCCATAGGGGCGCCCGGCCTTTCGCCGATCGTGCGTGACGCGGCCCAGGGGCGCCTCCCCGAGTGGACGCAGGCCAAGCCCAGCCGCCGCGAGCACATGGGCCGCGTGGCCGCGCTGATGGGCGCCTGGGCCCAGGCGCTGGGGCTCTCCGCCAGCGAGGTGGCGCGCTGGACCGCCGCCGGCTGGCTGCACGACGCCCTGCGCGACGCCAATCCCGACGAGCTGCGCCCCGCCGTCCCCGAGGAGTACCGCGAACTGCCGGGAAAGCTGCTGCACGGCCCTGCCGCCGCCGAGCGGCTGAAGGGGCAGGTGGACGACGAGCTGCTGGGCGCGGTGCGCTGCCACACGGTGGGGTCGCCGCGGTTCGGCGTGCTGGGGCGGGCGCTGTACCTGGCCGACTTCCTGGAGCCCGGCCGCACCTTCAGCCCCGAGTGGACGGAATCGCTGCGCCGGCGGATGCCCGCCGAGATGGACGCCGTCCTGCGCGAGGTGGTGGAGGCGCGCATCGGCCACGTGATGAGGAGTGGCGCCACCGTGCACCCCGAGACCAAGGCGTTCCATGCCCAGGTCGAAGCCGAAGCGCGCTAGCTCGTCACCCGCGCGCGGCAAGGGCGGGGGCGGGAAGGCGGCGGGCACGCGGCTGCAGACGCTGGCGCTCTTCCTGACGATCGCCGCGGTGGGTGCGCTGCTGGCGTCGCTGGGGTACGGCATCTACCAGTACTTCTACTCGTCGGGCCCT
>DASSJS010000068.1:0-2928 GCA_035691085.1 Longimicrobium sp. | reverse complement strand
GGCGCTGGGCGCCACGCTGGTGCGCGCGGATGGCCGGCTGGGGTGGCGGTGGCCGTCGCGGCGCGCGTGGGCGTGGATGTGGCTGCCGTACCTGGCGTTCATCGTGGCCGGATGGGCGGCGCTCAGGGTGACAGGGCACGGCGGCGCCCTGCGGAACTGGTCGGGGCGGGGGATGGCGGCCAACCTGCGCCTGGTCCCCGCGATCGCCGAATGGCTGTCGCCCGCCCTGGCCGCCGCCGCCGCGCTCGGCGCCGCGGGCGCGCTCGCCGCGGCCGTCGCGGGGCGCAGGCGGTGGGGGGCGATGGCCGCGTGCGGCGGGGTGGGAACGCTGGCCGCGCTGGTGCTGGCCGCCGCGCGCACCGACGTCTACGCCGACTACGCGGTGGCCATGCTGCCGCTGGCGTTCGTCTCGGCCGGGGGGCTGGTGGGGATGATGGTGGAGCGGATGGCCACGGGCCGCGCGTTCGCCGCCTCGGCCGTCACCGCGCTGCTCTCTGCGGCGATGCTCCCCGCCACCGCCTCGCACCTGGCCGGCGGAACGCGCTTCGACTATCGCCCCGCCTTCGCCTGGCTGCGCCGCCACGCGCCGGGCGCGCCGGTGCTGGCCTGGCCCGCGGTGGCCGCCCGTCACTACGCCGCGGACCTGCGCCCGCGCGAGCTGCGCATGCAGCCCCCGCTGCTCGATGCCGCGCTCGCGGAAGCGGGGACGCTCTGGATCGTGGCCTCGGTCCAGCGCTACGGCATGGTCCGCGACGACGACGGCGCCGTGTCGGCCTGGCTCGCCCGCCACTGCGCCCCCACGGCGGCGTTCGAGCGGCCTCGCTGGGACTACCGCGTCTACCGCGTGGTGGTGCACCGCTGCGTGGCGGCCGCTCCCCCCGCCCATCAGTCAACAGACGCGGGAGGCGGACGATGAACGGCACCCCGGCCGCTCCATCCGCGCCCGGCCGCGCGGCATCGTGCGGCGCACCATCGGAAGCCCTGCGCTCCTCCCGCCGGGTTCCGCGCGCTCCATCATCGCCACCCCAAAGGCTCGCCATGCGCATCCGCCGTCCGGGCATCGCCGCCGTGCTCCTCGCGCTCGCCGCGAGTGCCTGCCGCGACCTTCCCACCGCCGCGCCGGCGGAACCGGCGCCGGCCGAGCGCGCGGAGCTGCGCTGCACCGTGGGCGTGCGCGACGGCAGCATGAGCTGCGAGCCCAGCCGCCCGGGCGGCGCCCGCGCGCAGATCATATTGGGCGGGCAGGGGCTGCACGTGCGGCTGCGCACCATCAACGTGGTGTGGAACGGGGTGGACAACGTGCTGAACGCCGACGTGTCGGTGCAGAACCTGTTGGACCAGCCGATCGGCACCGACGGGCTGGGCGGCACGCACGGGGTCCGCGTCTTCTTCGTGTCGGGCCCCAACGTGACGCAGGGGAGCGGCGAGGTGTCGGTGATCACCGACAGCATGGGCACCTTCACCGCCAGCAACCAGAAGTACTACGTCTATCCCGAGGTCATCGAGCCGCGCGGGGTGTCGGCGCCGCTCACGTGGAGCTTCTCGGTGCCGCCCCAGGCGATCCGCTTCGAGTTCCTGGTGCTGGTGGAGACCGAGGCGCCCGCCGAGGCGTCGGCGTTCCACTTCCGCCCCGAGGGCGGCTCGCCCGTGTTCGGGCAGGCCATCAACGGCGTGTGGGCCGCCACCGCGCACGACGTGTTCGCCGTGGCCGGCGGGGCCGTGCTGCACTACGACGGCAACTACTGGCGCGCCATGGACGCCGGCGGGTGCGGCTGCGGGCCGCTGAACGCCGTGTGGGGGAGCGACGGGCGCGACGTGTGGGCGGTGGGCGGCGCGGGCGCGGTGCTGCGCTGGACCGGGGGCGCGTGGGACCCGGTCCCCGCCCCCGCCGCGGCCGGGGCCAACCTCTACGGCGTGTGGGGCGCGGGCGCCGCCGACGTGTGGGCGGTGGGCGCCGGCGGCACCATCATCCACTACGACGGCGCCGGCTGGACGGCCGAGGACGCGGGCGGCTACACCGGCGCGCTGTTCGGCGTGTGGGGCGCCGGCGCGGCCAGCGTGTACGCGGTGGGCGAGCTGGGCACCATCCTGCACCGCACGGGCGGAAGCTGGCAGGCCGACACCGCGTTCGCGGGCGTCACCTTCTACGCCGTGTGGGGCACCGGCGCCGCCGACGTGTACGCCGCGGGTGAAAACGCAGGCACCGGCGTGCTGTACCACAACGGCGGCACCGGCTGGGTGCCGGTGGCCGACCCCGAGCTGGGCGCCTTCCCGCTCTTCGCCGGGTGGAGCTCCAGCCCCACCGATGTGTGGGTGGCCTCGGGCGCCGACGTGCTGCACTTCAACGGCACGTGGACGCGGCTGCCGGCGGGCTCGGGCGCGCCGGTGTTCGGCGTGGCCGGCACCAGCGGGGCCGACGTGTTCGCGGTGGGCGACGTGGGCACCATCGCGCACAGCACCGGCGGCGCCTTTGCCCCCATGGCCGGGCCGGCCTCCACGCTGGTGGGCCTGTGGGGCTCGTCGGCCAGCGACGTCTGGGCGGTTGGGGGGACGGCGATCCTGCACCGCGCCGGCACCCCGGCGTGGACGAGCGAGGCCGCGCCGGACCTGGCGGACCTCCACGACGTGTGGGGCGCGTCGGCCGCGGAGGTGTGGGCGGTGGGGACGTACGGCATCATCCGCAACATGGGCTCGGGGTGGAGCACCGCGCACCTCGACTCGGCCCTCACCCTGAACGCGGTGTGGGGCGCCTCCGCCGCCGACGTGTGGGCGGCGGGCGACAACGGCGCGCTGCTGCACTGGAACGGCACGGCCTGGAGCGATGCCGCCTTCGACACGGAGAGCCGCACCGCGCTGTGGGGCACCGGCCCCGCCAACGTGTTCGCCGTCTCCGCCAGCGGCGCCATCCACCGCTGGACGGGGGGCGGC
>DASSJS010000067.1:0-9807 GCA_035691085.1 Longimicrobium sp. | reverse complement strand
GGGAGTCGGGCCGCCTGCCGGCAGGCGGCCTGGTACGCCGCGTCCCACGTGGCGCACACGGCCTCGCGCCGGGCGGGGTCGGGGGTGTTGATCACCATCGTGCCGGCCACGGCATCGTAGCACCCGGCCCGCGCGGCGTCGGGCGCCAGCACGCAGAGCGCCAGGCCGTCGGCCAGGTTCTGGTTCACTTCGACCAAAGAGACCGCCGCGCCGCGCACGCACGCGGGCTCGGCGGCGGGACCGGCGCGGTTGCACAGCTCCGCGGTCTTGCGCGGGTCGCGCCCCGCGTAGGCGGTGATGTCGCGCCCCAGGCTGGCGTAGCACACGTGCACCATGTTCTGCGGCGCGCGCGAGCAGGCTTGCGCGGTGTGCGGGATGTCGCCGGCCATCTGGGGAAGGATGGCCGAGGTCTGGATCAGGTAGCACTGGTAGCGGTACTTCTCGGCCACCACCGTGCAGGGGTACAGCGGGTCGTTGCGGTCCAGCGGCTTCCACGGCGCCGCGGCTGCCGAGTCGCCGTGCCCCATGGCCGCGTGGTCCATCCCGGCGTGGTCCATCCCCGCGTGATCCATCCCCTCGTGGCCCGCCGGCTGGTGGCCGGCGTGCGCGTCGTTTGCCGCGGTGGTGCCGTGCGACAGCGCGTGGTGCGACTCGGCGGTGGCCTCGGGGTGGGTGACGGCCACGATGTTCTCCATGAACGCGCCGCCGTAGCACCCCTCGCGCGCCCCGGGGTCGGCCAGCAGGTCGCAGCGGTCCAGCACGGCGGGAAGCTGGTTGCGCAGCAGCGCCATCAGCCCGTGGCCCAGGCCGTGGTTGCACTGCCCCCACAGCAGCCCGTCGCGCACGTGCGGCGCGCAGACGGCGTTCATGTCCTGCGCGGTGAGCGGCGTTCCGCGCCGGGCCACCTCCAGGAAGTAGCCCTGGATCACACCGTGATAGCACCCGGAGATCTGGGTGTTGGGGCAGGCGGCGAAGGTGGCCGCCATGGTCTGCGGGTCGTGGTACGCGGCGATCCCCAGCCCGTGCGCCAGTGGGTGCGCGTCGCGCCGCACCGACGCCTCCGTCTCGGCCAGCACGTCGAGGGTGCCCATGGCGCGCGCCACCCCCGAGCGGTTCAGCACGCCGTACAGCGTCCGCTCCACGCACTCGCTGTTGATGCCGCCCAGCCCGCCGCACCCACGCTTCACCCACACGGCCAGCGAGTCGGCACTGGCGGCGGTGTCGGCCTCCACGCGCGCCAGCCAGCGGTTGGAGCGGCTGCCGTCGGGTGATGGGCCGCTGGCGGGCGGGGTACAGGCGGCCAGCAGCAGGCCGCACAGGGCGAGCGGGGCAATGCGTTGCATCAGCTTCATCGGCGGTGGGGATGCGGGATGATGAACGTGCGCGTTCCGGATCGCTCCCCGGCGAGAGCGATCCGGTGCCATCCCGCGGGGGGATGGCGGCGCACCGGTCGACACCGGCAACATCGCACCCCGCGGCACGCTTGGAAAGCACGTGTTTGGGATGATCGAGATTCTCGATGGAGGAGGAATCGAGATCCCTGCGACCGACTCCATGAACTCCGTCTCGCACAGCGTCTTCCGCGGACTACCACGGACTACCGCCTGCGCGCGGCGGCGGCGTTGGCGCGCGGCACGAACTCTGGCGGTAGCGATGCGCAGACGCGGATCCATCCACACCGCTTCATCCCCCCGATTCATCCGCTCGCTCCCTCCCCGACGCGACCGACATGAGCGTTGTCGTTGCCGGACGATCAGGAGACCTGGAGCACGCGTTCGCCGGCGAGGACGAACACGCGGTCGCCGGGGGTGACGGCCACGTCGGCCGTGCCGGTGAAGTCGCCGAAGGCGGGAAGGAGGCCCACCCGCGGCCCGAAGTGGAAGCACGGCAGCCGCTCGCGCTGCCGTCCCACGCCACGCAGCGTGACGGACGGGTGCACGTGGCCCGCCAGCACGTAGCCGGCGTCCATCGGCGCGGGATGGTGGGTGTAGAGGAAGGGAGGGTCCGCGCAGGGCGGCTCGCAGCTCTCGATGGCCAGCTCGGGCGGAGGGTCGCCCGCGTGCCGGTCGTGATTGCCGCGGATGAGGGTGACCGGAAGGTGCGGATGGCGGGCGCGCCAGGCCTCGGCCGCCGCCAGCGTGGCGGCCGAGCGGGCGGTGCGCGCGTGGAACAGGTCGCCCAATATCACCAGCCGCCGCGCGCCGGTGCGCTCCAGCGCGCGCGTCAGGCGCGCCAGCCCCTCGGTGGTCGTCCCCCCCGGCACCGGGAGGCCCGCGGCGCGGAAGGCGGCGGCCTTTCCCCAGTGCGGATCGGCCACCAGCAGGGTGCCCGTGCGCGGGCGGTACAGCGCGCGCTCGGGGAGCAGCACCACGCGCTCGCCCGCCAGCTCCGTCTCCAGGTCCGCTCCCACCAGGCGCTCCGTCAGGGGTCGATCACCAGCCGCTGGGTGACCCACGTGCCCACCGCGTGGCCCTTGTACATGGCCGGGCGATAGTGCAGGTACGGCACCGCGGCGATGGCCGCGGCGGCCGCCGCCGAGCTGGTGGAGCGGATCAGCTGCCGGCCCTCGGCGGTCACCTGGCCGCCGGCGCTCACGTGCAGCCACAGCATCACGGAGTCGGCCCGGGCGCCGTCCGGCGCGTTCTCGCGGGCGAACCAGGCCAGCGCGCGCGCCGCCTCGCGCTCGTTGTCGAGCGACGGAAGCCGCTCCACCCGGTCGCCGTCCACCAGCTCGCCGGCCTCGCCCGGCTCCAGCGGCGGGCCGGGGTCCTCCACGCCCTCGGACACCGGCGTGGAGTGCAGGTCGGCCAGGAGCACGTCCATCATCGAACGCCCTCCGGTGGCCTCCGCGTTGCCCGGCTGCCCCGGCAACGCGGGGGCGACGGACGGATCGGCCACCGACGGCTGGCCGGTCGGGAGCGCGCCCGAGCCGTACGGGGTGCCGCCGTAGGTGCCCGAAATGGAATCGTCGGCGTAGCCGTCGTCGCCAAAGCCCAGCCCCGCCATGGCGCCCACGAACAGCGCCAGGCACACGGCGAGCGCCACCGTGCTGGCGCGCACGTTCTTCCACGTGTCCATCAGCACCAGCCGGGCGAGCGCGCCGAAGGCCACCACCACGCCGGCGAGCGCCGGGAAGCCGTGCCCCACCAGCGCCACCATCACCCCCGACATCACGTACACCAGCGGATTTTGGAGCCCCGATGGCCCGAACACCGCGGGCGCGGGCGGCCCCGATGCCCGCGCGGGCACGGGGCCCGCCATCCCCTTCAGCAGCTGGAAGGGCGGCCGCACGCCAAACTGCGCCGCCGTCATCGTGGCGTTCGGCGTGCCGGCCGGGTCGAAGGCCGCGGCCACGCGCGCGCGCCGCGGGCGCGGCCGGGCGGGGATCCGCTCGGCGCCCGCGGGGAACGGGTCGCGCCCGCCCAGCAGCTCGGCGCGCTCGCACCAGGGGCAGGCGTCCAGGCGCGGGTCATGGCGGTGCAGCTCGTTGCGCGCGCACTCGGCCAGCTCGGCCCCGGCCGCCTCCAGTGCCCCCGCCCACTCCGCCGGGAGCGGCCGGGCGGACGGGTCGGCGTGCCCGTCCACGAAGCAGCGGACGAAGAGCGCGCGCACCCCCGGGTGCAGCGCGGCGAAGCGCGGGGAAAGGCGCGGCGGGTGGATGTCGTCGTCCTCCCGCGCGTGGGGGAAGAGCCCCAGCCGGATGCGCTCCTCCACGGGGAGCGCGTCGGCGCCGGGGTGCATGCGCACCGCGAACGGGTGCGTTCCCTCCATCAGCAGCAGGAAGAGGAGGACGGCCAGCCCGAACCGGTCGTGCGCCGCGGCACGGTCCACGTCGGTGAAGGAGACGCCCTGCAGCTCGGGCGGGGTGAACTCGGCCTTGCCGACCCGCGAGCGGAAGACGGTGCCCGCGTCGGTGTCGTGCACCTGGAAGCTGTCGGCGTCCACCAGCGTGACCGCCGCGGTGCGCGGGTCCACCAGGATGTTGCTCTCGTTCACGTCGCCCACCACGTAGCCGGCGGCGTGCAGCGCATCGAAGGCCTCGGCCAGGTTGCGCCCCGCGCGGTGCAGCAGCCCGAAGTGGAAGGCGGGCGCAGTGGAGCGGCGGGTGACCGGGTTGTAGAACTCGAACAGCCGCGGCCCGTCCGCCCGCGGCATCAGGAACCCCGCGAAGCCGCCCGGGTGCAGCAGCAGGTCCGCCGGCCAGGCGATGGCCGTCCCCTCGGGCATCCGGGGCGGATGGGCCAGCATCAGCGTAAGCTTGCGCGCGCGCTCGATGGTGGGCTGGTGATAGATCTTGGCAACGAGCGCCGCGTCGTCGGGCACCTCGTACACCACGGCCTCGCCCCCCGTGCCGATCTCGAGCGCGGGGTCCAGCACCAGCCGCTCCATGGTGGAGCGGCGGCGGAAGGTGAGGGCCGGGGGCGCCAGGGTGCTCACCGGTGCTCCCTCAGAGTGCGAAGTGGACGGAGACGGTCACCGTGGCGGGCCACGCCAACTGGTTCACCACCACCGGGCGGAAGCGCATCTGCGCCGCCACCGACGCGGCCGCCGTTCCCAACTCGGTGGTGGGGGCCGAAAGCACCGTCACCGACGCGGGGTCCACCACGCCGCCATTGTTCACCCACATGCGCAGCCGCACGTCGCCCTCCATCCCCCGATCGCGGTACTCGGGGGTGTACGCGGCGTCGAGCGCGCGGTTCACGCCGGCCACGTCGACGAGCTCGGCCACCGTGACGACGTCGCCTGCGTCTTCCACCGCGGCGCTGGCGGTGGGCTCGGCCCAGGCGTGCGACGAGAGCGCGTTCGCGAGGGGGGTGACCGGCGCGGGCTCGGGGTACACGTCGGTCACGACGTCGTACATGTCGGGCTCGGCGGCGCGGTTCACGCCCAGCCCGCCGAACGCCACCCCGCTGACCACGCTCCACACCACCAGGAGCATCGCGATCCACATCAGGGTCACGGGCTGGACCCGCAGCGTGTTGAGGCGGAACACGCGGCGCAGCGCCAGGAAGAACACCATCATCCCCAGCACCCGCACGCCGCCGGTGGCGCCGAACAGGCAGGTGAGCGCGGCGGGCGGCATCCACACCACCGGGTTGGCCAGCGCGTCGGGCCCCAGCGCCGGCTGCGCCCAGGGCGGGAGCGCGGCGCGCGTCTGCGCCAGCGCGGCACTGGCCCACACCGAGATGCGGCTGGGCTGCGGCGGGGTGATCACCTGCACCGCGGGCGGCTGCCCCCACGGCGTCAGCGGGCGCGGCGGCACGGGCGCCACCCCCGGGCGCGGCGGGCCGGGCATGGGGCGGCGCAGCGGCGGCGCGTCGTGCACGCGGGCCAGGTCGACCGTGGCGGGGAACGGGTCGCGCCCCTGCAGCAGCTTCGACCGGTGGCACCAGGGGCAGAAGTCCACGTGCGGCGCGTGGCGGTGGCGCGGGTTGGCCGCGCAGGTGGCCAGCACCGCCTCGGCCTCCTCGAGCGCGGCGCGCCACTCGGCCCCGCCCGGCCGCGCCGAGGGGTCGGCCTGCCCCTGCACGAAGGCGCGCAGGAACAGCGCCTGGACCGGGGGATGCAGGGTGTAGAAGGGCGGCGCCATCCGCGGCGGGCGGAACTCGTCGCCGATGCGCGCGTGCGGGAACATCCCGCGCAGGATGCGCTCTTCCACCGGCGGCACCTCGCCCCCCTCGGCCAGGCGGCAGGCGAACGGGTGCGTCCCCTCCATCAGCAGGAGGAAGAGGAGGACGGCCAGCCCGAAGCGGTCATGCTCGGGCGCGCGGTCCACGTCGGCGAAGTGGGTACCCTGCAGCTCGGGCGGGGTGAACTCCGCCTTGCCGACCTTCGATCGATAGAGCTCGCGCGCGGGCCCGCGCACCTGGAAGGAGTCGGCGTCCACCAGCACGACCGACGCGTCGTCGGGCGAGACCAGGATGTTGCTCTCGTTCACGTCGCCGATCACGTAGCCGTGCCCGTGCAGCCCGTCGAAGGCGGCGGCCAGGTTGGCACCGGCGCGGTGCAGGCGCGCCCAGTCGAAGAGCGGCGCCGTCTTGCGGCGGCTGACCGGGTTGTAGAACTCGAACACCCGCGGCCCCTCGGCGCGCGGCATCAGGAACCCGGCGAAGCGGGCGCCGCGCGGGTCGGTGAGCAGGTCCACCGGCCAGGCGATGGAGGCGCCGGCGGGGAGCGCGGGCGGGTCTTCCATCATCAGCGCCAGCTTGCGCGCCTGCTCCAGGGTGGGGTGATGGTACAGCTTGGCCACCAGCCCCGGGTCCCAGCGGATGCCCAGCACGCGCGCCTCGCCGCCCACGCCGATCTCCAGCGCGGGGTCGAGCGCCATCTCCTGGCCGCTGGAGCGGCGGCGGAGCGGGATCAGGCGGGGGGCGAGGGCGGTGTCAGGCATGGTCGCGCGCAACCAGCACCAGGGTGATGTCGTCGTCCGAGCGCGCGGTCACCCGCGGGCCCGAAAGGAAGTCGGCCAGCTGGCTCTCGGCGTCGCGCGGGTCGTGCGCCTCGGCCGCGAAGTCGAAAAGCGGAACGAAGAACGGCTCGTGCGGCGTTCGGGCCGGCATCTTCAGCCCCAGCCCCTGCAGCCCGTCGGTGAACAGCGCCACGTGCTTCGCCGTCCCCCGCCACGCCACCCGCTGCGCCGCCTCCACCGCGCCGGCGCTGGTGAGGAACACCGTCTCGTTGGCGAACTCGCCGCTGGTGGGGGCGGTGATCGCCCGCATCCCGTCGCCGTCGGCGATGATCACCGCGCCGTCGCCTACCTGCGCCACCGTCACCCCCTCCCCCGTCACCACGCAGGCGATCAGGGTGGTGGAGAGCTCGCGCGGCTCCACTTCCCGCTTCGCCGCCTGGTCGTTCACCGCCACCAGCGCGGCGCCCATGGCGTGGTCGAGCGCGGCGGTCCAGTTCCCCTCGGTGACGGCGGGGGCCGAGGAGACCAGGGAATCGACCGCGGCCTGCGCGGCGGCGCGGGCACCGGCCTCGGCGTGCGCGGCCGACCCGGCCCCGTCGGCCACGGCGATGGCCACGGCGCCGCCGGGAAGGCGGCGCCAGGCGTGCGCGTCCTGGCAGGGAAGGTCGGTGCGCGCGTGGCTGGTGCCGCGGACGCTGGCCGCGAGCACGCGCCAGGTCGCGGCGGGTGCGGCGACGGGGCTCACAGCTCGGCCCACCCCGTGGGCGCCAGCTTGATGGTCTCGTCGGGCCGGGAGTGCGCCACCGACTGCATGCTGCGGCTGAGCCAGACGAACATCTCTCGGAAGTCGAGCCCCTTCAGCCGCAGCGGCTGGCGCACCGAGATGCGGGCGAGCGCCTCCATGTTGGCGTTCTCCACCCCCACGGCGAAGAAGGCCACCTGCTTGCGCTGCTCGGCGTCGCTCAGCCGCGCCACGGCCTTCTCCACCGCCTCGGGCGCCTCGCCCTGCGGCTCGCCGTCGGTGACCAGGAAGATCCACGGACGGTAGTAGGCCACGTCGTAGGCGCGGTAGCGGGCCTTGCGCTCTTCCACCATGTCCAGCGCCTTTTCGATGGCGGCGCCCACGTGCGTCATCCCCTCGGCGTTCAGAAAGGGGATGTCGAAGCGGTCGGGAGGGACGAAGTCCTGCACCACGCGGATGCGGTTGTCGAACGCCACCACGGCGATCTCCACGCGGCGCGCGGCCAGGGGATCCACGGCCAGGTCGAAGCGGAATGCCTCCAGGCCGGCCAGCATGGCGTCAAGCGGGGCGCCCTGCATGGAGCCCGAGGTATCGAGCAGGAGCACGCACGGGCAGCGCGGCTCGGGGTTCTCGGCGAACTCAACCGCGTCTTCCAGCTTGGCGAGCAGCGACATATCGGAGGGATCTCCCTGTCCCGGTGGTGGGGCGTTTCCGGCGGGCCGGCGGCGGGGGATTGCCGGACCATCGAATTTCGCCCCGTTCCTGTCAAAACTCAACCGTTTCCAGCACGACCCGGTGTCTGATTCACCGGGGCGGTTGAAACCGCGGCAACCACGGCCCGAAGTCCGCCTTCGCGGACTCCCACACCATCATCTCCTCGCAACCCGATCCGCCTGCCATGCAACGAGATACGGATCGCGCCCGGTCCGGGTTCCAAGCGGCACGATCCAGGGGGGCGTCGTTCGTTCACCGGCGGGTTGAAACCCACCGCTGATCCGAGAAAGTCCGCCTTCGCGGACTGCACACGGTCTTCGCCGCGCCGGAATCCGATCCAGCACACCGATGTCGCGTCCACAGCCTCGCGCAGTTTGCGAGGCTTCCCGTGGTTGTTGCTGCGGCTTCAGCCGCCGGTGCGAGGCCGGCGCTGCCGCGATTGTACCCGAATCGCCGTCACCCTTCCGGCCGCACCCGCTGCGCCCTCGGCTTCTTCTTGATGTCGCCGCCCGGCTTTTCATCCCCCCGGTCCGCGTAGGTCTCCAGCGCCACCTGCATGCGGCGGACGCGATCCTCGAGCGATTCGCTCGACACCGCCTCGCGCGTGCGGTCCACCAGCAGCGGAAAGGCGAGGGGCGGCGTGCGCGGCGGCTCGGTGATCACCACGCGGCTGGCGGAAAGGCGCTCCAGCGTGCGCCCCATGCGGCTGCTCTCCAGCTGCCGCTCCAGCACCTCGCGGTGCGCCTGGCTCACCAGCAGGTTGCCGGGGTCGTAGCGGGTGAACACGTCGAAGAACAGCCCGCTGCTCGCCTGGATCTGCCGCGTCGATTTGTTCGCGCCGGGAAAGCCCTGGAAGACGAGCCCGGCCACGCGCGCGATCTCGCGGAACTGGCGGCGCGCCATCTCGGTGGCGTTCAGCGAGGCGGGCACGTCGTCAACCAGGTTCTCGGGGCGCAGCAGCCCGGCCTCGAGGGCGGCTTCCAATGGCGCGGTCTCGGGCGACAGCAGCTCGATCCCGTAATCGTTGGTCGCCATGGTGAACGAGATCGGCGTGAGCGTGCTGATGCGGTACGCCAGCAGCGCCGCGAGCCCTTCGTGGACGAGACGCCCTTCGAAGGGGAAGAAGAAGAGGTGGTGCCCCTCGCGCGTCTTCACCCGCTCGATCAGCACCTCGCTCGCCTTGGGGATGCGCGACCATCTCGCCTGCACCTCCAGGATCGGGCGGATCGCCTCCATCTCGGGGCCGCGGAAGATGCCGTCCGCCGCCTCTTCCAGCCGCCGCCGCAGCGCCGCCGCCAGCTCGGTGGAGAGCGGCATCCGGCTCCCCATCCAGCGGGGGATGTAGCCTTTGGTGGAGTTCGAGCGGCGCACCCACGCCTTCATGTCGCGCACGCGCACGAACTCCAGCGGCTTGCCCGAAAAGACGAAGCGGTCCCCCGGCTTCAGCCGCGCGATGAAGCTCTCCTCCACCGTCCCCAGCCGCGCCCCGCGCAGGTACTGCACGGTGATGGAGGCGTCGCTGACGATGGTGCCGATCGCCATCCGGTGCCGCCGCGCCACCTGCCGGTTCTCCACCGTGTACACGCCGTCGTGCTCCACCACGCGCTGGAACTCGGGATAGGCGCGCAACGCCTCGCCGCCGCGGGTCACGAAGTCGATCACCCAGTCCCACTCGTCGTCCAGCAGCCCGGCGTACGCCCGCGTCGAGCGGACCTCGGCCAGCAATTCATCGCGCCGGAAGCCGCCGCCGAGCGCGACGGTGACCACGTGCTGCGCGAGGAGATCGAGCGGCCGTTCGACGGGGAGGCGGCTCTCCACCGCGGCGGCCTCCACCCCGTCGCGCGCGGCGGCCACCTCGATCAGCTCCAGCACGTTGGTGGGCACGCAGGTCACGCGGCTCACGGCGCCGGGGCGGTGGCCGCTGCGCCCCGCGCGCTGCAGC
>DASSJS010000066.1:0-18087 GCA_035691085.1 Longimicrobium sp. | reverse complement strand
GCCGAGGCGGAGGCCCCGCGCCCGCGCGCCGAGCGGCCGCCCCCGCCCAAGCGCGGGATGTCGGCACCCATCACCTTCACCCCCGCGGGCCCCGACGTGCTGCTGGTGTTCAACTCGGTGCAGGCCGCCGGGAGCGCCACCATCTGGATCCGCGAGGTGCCGCGCGCCAACGTGCAGGCGGTGCGCGGCTACCGCGGCGAGCAGCTGGAAACCGGGAGCGACGGGCTGGTGGTGCACAACCGCTCCGCCTCGCGCGCCGACTACATCATTACCGTCCCCTCGCGCTACCGGTACATCCTGGTGCGCGTGGGCGACGGGCCCGAGTCACGGATCGGGATCGTGAAGGACAAGCGGGAGTGGGTCTGGACCATCGGCCTGCAGACCTCGGTGCTGGATGACCAGCTCCCGCCGGAAGACCAGTAGTTATCGTCACGAGGCACGGTTTGCTGCCCGGCGCGACCGCTCCGCGCCGGGCAGTTTGTTTTTAAGTACGAAAGTACTGGGGTTCGGGGTATGGCAGTGCGATTTGCGCGGTTCAGGGGTGCGGCATGCGGGGATAACAGGTGCGCCAGTGCGTGAGTGCGCGAGTGCGTTCTGTCCCGGCGCCCCCGGCGAGGCTCGCTCGGGTCACAAACGCACTCACGCACTCACGCACCTGTTCGCGGTTCCGCACTCACGCACCTGTTCGCCGTCCCGCCCGTCGTCCGCTTGCGTAAACGTGTGGGGACAAATAGTGTGTGGGCGCGGGTCCGGACCGCTCCCGCCGTTTCCAAGCCGTTGTGCAGAGGGGTTTTGCGCTCCTCACCACCAGCCTCGGTGATCCGCCCCTCACGGGGAGATCATCGCTCGCGCCCCTCGCCCAGGTACCCGGTGAAGCCCCAAAGACACGCCGTCATCCTCGAGCTGGTCCGCGAGCAGCGCATCAATTCACAGGAGGTGCTGCGCGAGCGGCTGGCGCAGCGCGGCATCGAGGTGGCGCAGGCCACCCTTTCGCGTGACATCCGCGAGCTGGGGCTGGTGAAGGTCCCCGACGAGGACGGCGGCTCGCTGTACACGCTCCCCGCCGGCGTCACCGACCCCATGCCCACGCTGGCCCGCCTTCTCCCCAGCCTGTACCTGGGCGCCGACGGGGTGGGCAACCTGCTGGTGGTGAAGACGCTGGTCGGCGGCGCGCAGCCCATCGCCGTGGGCATCGACTGGGAGGAGTGGCCCGAGGTCGTGGGCACCATCGCCGGCGACGACACCGTCCTCCTCATCCTCCGCGACGCCGCCCACCGCAACCCCGTGACCCGCCGGATCGAGGAGCTGGCCGGGGTGGAACGCTGAACCGCGGTGCGGAGGTACGGGGGTACGGAGGTACGGAGGTACGGAGGTACGGAGGTACGGAGGTACGGAGGTACGGAGGTACGGAACAACACTCGATGATCAAAGGCCCGGCGCGAGACGATCGCGCCGGGCTTTCGCATTCCCCTCGCACCTCGCACCTCGCACCTCGCACCTCGCACTCAGCACTCAGCACTCAGCACCCAGCACCCAGCACCCAGCACCCAGCACCCAGCACCCAGCACCCAGCACCTCCCCGGGCGCGGGGCTTGCACGCCTCCGGGGCGGCGCGGCTGAATCCAGCCGTCGCGCGTGTTCTACTCGGCCCGGGAGACCGGTGTGCTCGTGATTCGCTCGTTCCGCGGCCCCGTGGCCGCTTCGCTGGCCCTGGCGCTGGGCGCCGGGGCGTGCCGGCCGGCGCCTCCCGCGGGGCCGTCGCCCTCGGGGCCGCCCGCGCCGGTGGCATACGTGCCGCTGACCGCGGGGCTGCCGCCGATCCCGACGGTGGACGCGCCGCTCGCCATCCGCATCGTGGCGCCCGAGGCGGGGCAGACGCGGCCCCGGCGCGATTCCACCTTCATCTACGGAACCGTGGGCACCGGCGGCGCGGCGCTGCTGGTCAATGGCGCGCAGGTCCCCGTCGCACCCAACGGCGCGTTCATCGGCTACCTGCCCGTTCCCGCGGACGGCGTGTGGCGGCTGCAGGCGTTCAAGAACGGGGAGACGGCGGAAGCGAGCTACACCTATCGCACCCCCACGCCCAACGCGCCGCGCCCGCAGGCCGGCACGGCGACCGAAGAGAGCGCCACTCCCAGCGCCACGCCCGCGCCCGCGGCATCTCCGGTAACGGGCGTCTTCCCGGCGCCGCTGGACGGAACGGTGCGGCGGGGCGGCGACACGCTGGCCACGGGCTCCGACGCGGTGTACGCGCGGCCGACACCGAGCGGCGTGTACCGCTGGTTCTTTCCGCGCGGCACGCGATTGCGCGTGGTGGAGCGGCGCGGCGGGCAGTTCCGCGTGCAGCTGGGCGCGGGGACCACGGCGTGGATCGACACGGTGAACGTGGCGCTCGCGACGGGCGGGCCAGCCACACCCGCCTCCGCGTCGGCGAGAGAGGCGACGTTCCGGGGCGGGGCTTCGCCCGAGCTGCGGATCCCGGCGGGGTTCGCGCCGTTCCTGGTGGAGGCCGACAGCGCGGGCGTGCACGTGACCGTGTACGGGTCCGGCGGCGCGATGGTGAACGTGGCGGGGCTCGACGACTTCGCTACGGGTGCCGGGCGGGAGCAAGTGGCGGACGCCACGCGCTACAACGTGCAGCTGTCGCGCTGGGTGTGGGGCTACAAGGCGTTCTACGAGGCTGACGGCACGCTGGTGGTGCGCCTGCGCCGGCCGCCGCGCATCGACGCGGCGAACCCCCTGCGCGGCATCCGCATCGTGGTGGACCCCGGGCACCCGCCCGCGGGGGCGATCGGGCCGACGGGATATCACGAGAAGGACGCGAACCTGGGCATCGGCCTGCGGCTGGCCGAGCGGCTGCGCGCGGCGGGGGCCGACGTGCGGCTGACCCGCACCGCCGACGTGGTGGTGGACCTGGCCGCGCGCCCCGCGATGGCGGTGGCGCAGGACGCCGATCTCCTGATCTCGGTGCACAACAACGCGTTCGGCGAAGAGGCGAATCCCTTCCGCGACCACGGCACCAGTACCTACTGGTTCCAGCCGATGTCGCGCGACCTGTGCCGCACGCTGGACCGCGAGATCGCGGGAGTGACGCAGATCCCCGACCTGGGCGCCAAGTTCGGCAACCTGGCGCTGGTGCGGCCCACCTGGATGCCCAGCTGCCTCACCGAGAGCCTGTTCATGCCCATCCCCGAGCAGGAAGCGGCGTTGCAGGACACCGCATTTCTCGATCGATTGGCCGAGGCGCACGTGGCCGGTATCGCCGCGTTCCTGAGGATGCGCGCGGCGCCATAGATCGTTGAACAGGTGCGCGAGTGCGTGAGTGCGCCAGTGCGCTGGAGGCCCCGAGCGGTGGCTGAATCCGGCGCGAAACCCCAACGCACTCACGCACCAGCGCACTCACGCACCTGTTTTTGTTCGCACTCACGCACCTGTTTTCGTACTTCCCGTACCCCCATACCCATCTTGAAAGCCATCGTCATCACCCGCCCGGGCGGGCCCGACGTGCTGAGTACCGAAGACCGGCCCGTGCCGCAGCCCGGGCCGGGCGAGATCCGCGTGCGCGTTCACGCCAGCGCGCTCAACCGCGCCGACGTGCTGCAACGCCGCGGCAGCTATCCCGCACCCCCAGGCGCCCCGGCCGACATCCCCGGGCTGGAGTTCGCGGGCGAGGTGGACGCGGTGGGCGAGGGCGCCGGGCTGTGGGCCGTGGGGAACCGCGTGATGGGGATCGTGGGCGGGGGCGGGCACGCCGAGTACGTCGTCATCCACGAGCGCGAGGGGGTGCGCATCCCCCAGAACCTGGGGTGGGAGGAGGCCGCCGCCATCCCCGAGGCGTTCCTGACCGCCTACGACGCGCTCTTCCGCCAGCTGGACCTGAAGATGGGCGAGCGGCTGCTGATCCACGCCGTGGGGAGCGGCGTGGGGACGGCCGGGCTGCAGTTGGCGCTGGCCGCGGGGGCGATGACCATCGGCACCAGCCGCACCCCCGAAAAGCTGCGGCGCGCCACCGAGCTGGGGCTGGAGGTGGGGATCGACACCGAGCGCGAGGACCTGGCCGAGGCGGTGAACCAGGCCACCTACGGCAGCGGCGTGCACGCCGTGCTCGACCTGGTGGGCGGCAAGCTGCTGGAGGCGTCGCTCCGCGTGCTGGCGCTGCAGGGGCGCGCGATCGTCGTCGGGACGACGGGCGGGAACAAGGCCGAGATCGACCTGGGACTGCTGCTGCGCCGGCGCGTGCACCTGTTCGGCACCGTGCTGCGCAGCCGCCCGCTGGAGGAAAAAATCTCGCTGGCGCGCGAGTTCTCGTCCGTGGTGCTCCCGCTCCTCTCGTCCGGCCGCATCCGGCCCGTGGTGGACAGCACCTTCAACTTCGGCCAGATCCGCAAGGCGCACGAGCGGATGGAAGCCAACCAGACCTTCGGGAAGATCGTGCTGACGTGGTGAGTGGGTTCCGCGTCGAACCGGCAAGCGGCTGAGTATCGCGGCGCGCGACGGGCGCCTGCCGAGCCCCGTCGGCCCCCTCCCCCCAGCCCCCTCACCCCGCTCCGCGGGGGAGGGGGAGCATTTTTCTCGAAGAACTTCTCAAGGTAGGGACCAGCATTTCGCGAAAGCCCATGCACCGCGTCACCCTCCCCTCGCGCAGCGGGGAGAGGGCCGGGGAGGGGGGCCGCGGCGCCGAGGATACGCGCCCGCACATCTCTCCACACCACCGCACAGCATCTCCCGGCTCTCGCCGGAACGTCCACGGCGCCGCAGATTGATCGGCAGATCTCCATCTGCCGACTCTGCCGCCGCCTCCATGCCGCCACGCCCGTTCCAGCGCACCTCATCGTCCCCCTTCCGCATCCCCGCCGTGCTGCTCGCGGCGGGGCTGATGGCGGTGGCGGGCGCGTGCCGTGATCGCGCGCCGGAAAAGGGGCGGGCGCCAAGCGTGACGCTCACCGTATCCGCGGCGGCGAGCCTGCGCGAGGCGGTGGCGGAGCTGGACAGCCTGTATGGCGCGGAGCACCCGGAGGTGGCGGTGCGCGCGAACTTCGGGGCCAGCGGGGCGCTGCGGCAGCAGATCGAGCAGGGGGCGCCGGTGGACGTGTTCATCTCGGCCAGCGAATCGCACGCCGACGCGCTGCAGCGTGCCGGGCTGATCGACCCGCGCACCCGCCGCGTGCTGGCGGGGAACGAGCTGGTCCTGGTGGTCCCCGCGGGATCGCCGTCCGCGGCGACGGACTTCCGCTCGCTCGCGTCGCCGGCGGTGAAGCGCGTGGCGATCGGCGCGGCGGCGTCCGTCCCCGCCGGGGAGTACGCGGATGAGGTGCTGCGTTCGCTGGGGATCGCGGACGCGGTGGGGAAGAAGGCGGTGTACGGGCAGAACGTCCGCCAGGTGCTGGCCTACGTGGAATCGGGGAACGTGGACGCCGGGATCGTCTACCGCACCGACGCCGCCGTGTCGCGCCGGGCGCGCGTGTCCGCCACCGCCCCGGCGGGAACGCACCGGCCCATCACCTACCCGCTCGCCGTGATCCAGTCGTCCGCGCACCGGGGCGAGGCCACGGCGTACGCGGCGTTCCTGCTGGGGCCGCGAGGGCGCGACGTGCTGGCGCGCCACGGCTTCACCAGCCCGTAGGCGGATGGACTGGCGCCCCGTTTTCCTCTCGCTTCGCGTCGGATTGACGGCGCTGGCGTTCGTGTTCATCCTGGGCACGCTGGCGGCGCGGGCGATGTCGCGGCGGCACTTCGCCGGGCGCGACGTGGTGGATGGGCTGCTGATCCTCCCGCTGGTCCTTCCGCCGGTGGTGACGGGGTTCCTGCTGCTCCTGCTTCTGGGGCGGTACGGACCGGTGGGGCGGCTGCTGGAGAATTCGCTGGGCGTGCGCCTCCTTTTCACCGTGCATGCGGCGGTGATCGCGGCGGTGGTCGTGGCGTTTCCGCTGATGTACCAGAGCGCCAAGGCCGCCTTCCAGGCCGTGGACACGCGTCTGGAGGATGCCGCTCGCACGCTGGGCGCCGGGGAGGCGCGGGTGTTCATGACGGTGACGCTGCCGCTGGCGTGGCCGGGGTTGGTGGCGGGAACGGTGCTCTCGTTCGCGCGGGCGCTGGGCGAGTTCGGCGCCACGGTGATGGTGGCCGGCAACATCCCCGGCGAGACCACCACGGTGCCGCTCGCCATCTTCTTCCTGGCCGACGCCGGCAACCTGCGCGCGGCGGGGATGTACGCGCTGATCATCAGCGGGATCAGCATGGTGCTGGTCGTTGCGCTGAACGTGTGGACGCGCAAGCGCCGGCCGGGGTGGATGCGGCGGTAGGGGGCCAGACACCGCTCGGCCCCCGCCCCCGCCTCGCCGAGGCTCGCCACCCCCTCCCCCCAAACAGCCTGGGGGAGGGGGTGCGGGAGAAGCTTGGGGTGCGGGCGAGAGGCGCTGGCCGAGCCCCGTCGGCCCCCTCCCCCCAGCCCCCTCCCCGCGCTGCGCGGGGGAGGGGGAGAAGAAGAGCGAGGTTCACTTCGGTGAGTTCGAAGCATATCGAGGCCGGCAAGCTACCTCTCCCGGGACGGGGGAGGTGCGAGCCTCGGCGAGCGGAGGGGGCGCGGCGCGGCGGAAACGCCGAATCACCTCTCCATCACATCACATCCTGATTCCCATCGCCCCGCCCCGCATGCTCACCGTCCGCGCGTGCAAGCGCCTGCCGCACTTTACGCTCGAGGTGGACTTCGGCGTCCGCGACGAGATCCTGGTGCTGTTCGGGCCAAGCGGCGCGGGAAAGACGATGACGCTGCGCATGATCGCCGGGCTGGAGCGGCCCGACGCGGGCGAGATCCGGCTGAACGACCGCGTGCTCTACGCGCGGGATGGCCGCGCCTGGGTGCCGCCGCGCGCGCGGCGCTGCGGCTTCGTCTTCCAGGATTCGGCGCTGTTCCCGCACCTGACCGTCACCCGCAACGTGCTGTACGGAGCGCGGCCCAACGGCGACACCCACGCCCGCCTCGCGGAGTTGCTGGAGCGGTTCCGTATCACCCACCTGGCGGACCGCTACCCGCTGCAGCTTTCCGGAGGCGAGGTGCAGCGCGTGGCACTCGCCCGCGCCCTGATGGCCGACCCCGACGTGCTGCTGCTGGACGAGCCCTTCTCGTCGCTCGACGCCGAGACGCGCGCCGCCGCGCAGGACGTGGTGCTCGACGCGCACCAGACCTGGCGCATCCCCTTCGT
Organism: Longimicrobium sp.; assembly: GCA_035691085.1. Classification (GTDB taxonomy): domain Bacteria; phylum Gemmatimonadota; class Gemmatimonadetes; order Longimicrobiales; family Longimicrobiaceae; genus Longimicrobium. The sequence goes on along the minus strand of DASSJS010000066.1, from coordinate 10,885 downwards.
TTTCGTGACGCACGACCGCGACGAGGCGGCGCGCGTGGGCGACCGCATGCTCTACCTGCGCGAGGGGCGGCAGGTGGAGGGGGGATGAGACGGCGCGGTGGCGCCGCCGTCACCCGGCGTGACGCCCGGCCATCCTCTGCCGAGGACGCGCGCCGCCTCCCGGCGGATGGCGGACGGGCCAGAAACCCAGCCGCCGCGCGGCTTATCATGCCGTGGCGCGCCGGGCACCCGCGTTGCACCTTCTACCGCGGTGCGCCGCCGGCATCCCTTCCGCGGCGCGGCGCGCGTCCACTTGCGCGCAACCGACTCAGCAGCAAGGAGTTAGAGATGCACAAGCTCGGTTATGCGGTGGCGCTCGCGGCGGCCCTGTGGGCCATTCCGGGCACCGCGAAGGCGCAATCGACCGTCACCTGCGAATCTTCGCGAGGACGCCGGGAGACCTGCCGGGTGGACACTCGCGGCGAGGTTCGCCTGGTGCAGCAGCTCAGCGATTCGCGGTGCATCCGCGGCCGCACCTGGGGCACCCTCCCCGGCGCGGTGTGGGTGGACGACGGGTGCCGCGCCCGCTTCGCCGTCTACGGCAGCCGCGGTGGCAACAACGGCTACGACGACCGGTGGGATCGCGATCGCAACGGCCGGTACGGCAACAACGATCGCAATGGCCGCGACGGGTGGGGGAACGGACGCAACGGCCGGATGGACGGTTCCTGGGCGATCAGCCAGTGCCGCCAGGCCGTCCGCCGCGAGATCGGCAACCGCCGCCTGGACCTGTACCTGAGGGAGAACAGCGGCAACCGCGCCCGCGTGGAGTGGAGCGCCACCGGGAACCGCCGCGGCACCTGCACCGTGGACCGCAACGGCCGCGTGGACGTGCGCTACGACCGCCGCCGCTGACCTCCGTCTCCGGATGAAGTGAGGCCCGGCGCCAGACCTCGGCCCCGTGCCGCCCGAGAGCTCCCCGTTCGTCAACCGGAGCCTCGGAGAACATCCTCATCCATCGAAATGCCCCGGCAGCCATTCGCGGCTGCCGGGGCATCGTCATCTCACCACTTGTGGAACACCACGAACACCGCCGCCACGATCAGCGCGAACCCCGCGACGTAGTTCCAGCGGAACGGCTCCTTCAGGTACGTCACCGAGAACACGGCGAAGACCAGCAGGGTGATCACCTCCTGGATGGTCTTCAGCTCGGCGCCGGTGAAGCGGCCGTAGCCAATGCGGTTGGCGGGCACCTGGAAACAGTATTCGAAGAACGCGATCCCCCAGCTCACCAAGATGGCGGTGACCAGCGGGAGCGAGCGGTGCCGCAGGTGCCCGTACCAGGCAAAGGTCATGAACACGTTGGACACGATCAGGAGCAGAACGGTTTTCATCTCGGCGGACTCCGGTGGCGGCAGCAAGATCCATTTCGTGGGGGAAAGTAACGCGGCGCCCAAAGGCCGCGAACCGGTGCGCGAGTGCGCCAGTGCGTGAGTGCGTTTGGCCCCGCGCGAAAGCCGGGCTGTTACGCGATGCCCTTGCGCACTCACGCACTCACGCACTCACGCACTTGCGCACCTGTTCAGCCACATCCGCCCCGCGGCGATGGCTTGCGTTGTGCACAAGTCCGCTCGCCACAACAAGATCACGAAAACCCCGCTGACCACCCGGGCGCAAGACGATGGCAAAGCAACAGAAGGAAACACACCCCGTGACGCTGGCGGGCGTGGCCTTGGCGTCGGCGGGGCTGATGGGCGCCGCGTGGCTGGTGGACGCGGTGCGGCGCGAGCGCGAGACCCGGCTGATGCACCGGCGGCTGGTGGACCTGCTGCTGAACGCGCTCACCGCCGACGACCCGGTAACGGCGCGCCACAGCCGCCGCGTGGCCGACCTGAGCTTCGCGCTGGCGCAGGCGTGCGGCCGCCTGTCGCGCAAGGAGATGGCGACGCTGCGGGTGGGCGCGTTGCTGCACGACATGGGGAAGATCGACGACCGCTTCTTCTTCATCGTGCACTCGCGCAAGCGGCTGAGCGAGGAGCAGCGCGCCGAGATCAAGCACCACCCCGACCAGAGCGCGGCCATCCTGGAGCCGCTCGAAGAGATGCACCCGGGGATCCAGCGGGTGGTGAGCAGCCACCACGAGTGCTGGGACGGCAGCGGCTACCCCTGCGGCGTGGGGGGCGAGGAGATCCCGCTGGCCGCCCGCATCATCGCGCTGGCCGACGTGTTCGACGCGATGACGCAGCCGCGCAAGTACAAGGACCCCATGCCGATCGAAGAGGCGATGGAGAAGCTGGACGAGGGCTCCGGCCGCCAGTTCGACCCGCACCTGGTGGAGCTGATCGAGCACGGCGGCGTCCTCTCCCGCTGGACCGAGATCGCCCGCCGCGGCCTCGAAAACGAGCTCTACCACCTGCGCAACCCGAACGCCACCGAGCAGGTGCTCGAGCACGTCTGACAGGTACGGGGGTACGGGGGTACGGGGGTACGGGGGTACGGGGGTACGGGGGTACGGGGGTACGGGGGTACGGAAGCAGGAAAGGACGGTGGCGGGAACAGGTGTGGGGGCGGCGTGAGGAGATGTGCGGGGGGTGGTTCCTCGGCGCCGCGGCCCCCCTCCCCGGCCCTCCCTCCGCTCCGCGGGGGGAGGGTGACGCATTCCGCAGTGCTTTCTCGCTTCGAGGTTTCTCCGGCGCGCAGACTTCTCCCCCTCCTCGCTGAAGGGAGGACGGTGGAAGGGGGCCAGACGGCGCTCGGCCAGCATCGGCCCCCGTACCCCCGTACCCCCGTACCCCCGTACCCCCGTACCTCCGCACCTCCGTACCCAGCACCCAGCACTCGCCCCGCTGGTGAACCCGCCTCCCGCCGGATAACATATCCGTCGATCCCGCCCCACCGCGTCGCCAGCGAAGTTCCCATCGGAGCCGCAGGATGCCGGAGCCCTACCCCGCCCACAACCCGCCGCCCGCTGCGCTACCCTCGCCCGCTCCTTTTTCCGGCCGGCGCCCGGCCGTGCTGCGCTTCGGCTTCGCGATCGGCGGCGTGGCGCTGGCGCTGGCGGTTTCGATGGCGCTGCACGGGTTCATCCAGGCCAACGTCTTCATCTTCTTCTTCGTCGTCATCATCCTGTCCGCCTGGTACGGCGGGCGCGGGCCGGCGGTGCTGGCCACCCTGCTGGCCGTTCCCCTGGTCAACTGGTTCATCCTTTCCCCCAGCCGCACCTGGTCCACCGACGCCGCGTCGCTGATCCGGCTGGCGGTGTTCGTCTCGGTGGGTGTGCTGATCGGCTCCATGCGCGAGGCGCTGGACCGCGTCCGCCAGCGCGCCCTGGCCGCCGCCGCCGCTGCCGAGGCCCACGCGCGGATGATGGAGGAGCAGGCGGCCGAGCTGCAGGAGCAGGCCGCCGAGCTGCAGGAGCAGGCGGCCGAGCTGGAGATGCAGACCGAGGAGGCGCAGGCGCTCGCGCGCGACCTGGAAGATGCCGAGCGCGAGCTGCGCGAGAGCTCGGCCCGCCAGCTGGCCGAGGCCCAGGCGGTGGCCCACGTGGGGAGCTGGGAGTGGACCCTCGCCAACGACGCCCTCTGGTGGTCGGACGAGATGTACCGCGTGTACGGCTACAATCCCGGCGAGATCGCCATCGACTTCGGCGCCTTCCTGGAGCGCGTGCACCCGGACGACCGCGAACGGGTGGGCGCCGCCATCCGCGAGGCGCTGGAGACGCACCAGCCGTTCGAGTTCGACCACCGCATCGTCCTTCCCGGGGGCGGCGAGCGCATCCTGCACGCGCGCGGGCGGACCGAGGTGGACGCGGACGGCGCCCCCGTGCGCATGCTGGGCACCGGGCAGGACGTGACCGAGGCCCGCGGCGCCGAACAGACCGCGCGCAACCTGGCCGCCGAGCGCGCCGCCCGCGCCGAGGCCGAGAGCGGGCGCGAGCGGGTGCAGGCCATCCTGGAAGGGATCGGCGAGGCGTTCGCCGCCTTCGACGACGACTGGCGCTACACCTTCGTGAACGACCGCGCCGCGGCCCTGCTGGGCAGGACGACGGAGGAGCTGCTGGGGCGGGTGGTGTGGGAGGTGTTCCCCGAGAGCGTGGGGACCGAGAGCTGGCGGGTGCTGCACCAGGCGCGGCGCGACGGGCGCGCCGTGAACGCCGAGTACCTGGACCCCAACCTGGGGCGCTGGCTCTCCGTTCGCGCGGCGCCGTGGGCGGGCGGGGTGTCGCTCCTGTTCAGCGACGTGACCGGGCGGCGCCGCGCCGAGCGCGAGCGCGCGCAGCTGGCCGCCATCGTGGAGAGCAGCGAGGACGCGATCTTCTCCAAGGGGCTGGACGGCACCATCCAGAGCTGGAACGCCGGCGCCGAGCAGCTGTACGGCTACACCGCGGCCGAAGTGGTGGGGCGCAACGTCTCGCTCCTGGCCCCGCCCGAAAAGGCCGGCGAGATCACCGGGATCCTGCGGCGGCTGCAGCACGGCGAGCGCATCCCCAGCCTGGAGACGGTGCGGCGCCGCAAGGACGGCGAGCTGCTGCACGTGCTCCTCTCCATCTCGCCGCTGCACGAGGGCGGGCGCGTGGTGGGCGCCTCCACCATCGCCCGCGACATCAGCGAGCGGAAGCGCACCGAGGCCGCGCTGCGCGCCAGCGAGGCCCGGTACCGCCGGCTGATCGAGACCGCCGAGGAGGGGATCTGGCTCCTCGACATCCAGGGCCGCACCACCTACGTGAACGAGCGGATGGCCGCCATGCTGGGCCGCGCCCCGGGCGAGATGCAGGGGCGTTCGTTCGCCGAGTTCGTGCACCCCGAGGCGCGCCAGGAGGCCGCCGACCACCTGGCGCGGCGCCGCGGCGGCGCGCCCGAGCGGCACGACTACCGCCTGGTGCGCGCCGACGGCGGCAGCGTATGGGCGCTGGTGTCGCTCAGCACCGTGCTGGACGCGGACGGGGGATGGAGCGGCGCCCTGGCCATGGTCACCGACGTCACCGAGCGCCGCCGCGCCGAGGAGTCGCTGCGCTTTCTGGCGGACGCCAGCCGGGTGCTGGCCGAGTCGCTGCGCGCCGACGCGGTGGTGCGCGCCATCGCCACCCTGGCCGTGCCGCGCATCGCCGACGTGTGCGGCGTGGTGCTGGCCGGGTCCGCGGGCGGCGCACCCATCGTGGCCGTGGCGCACGCCGACCCCGGCCGCGAGCCCCAGGTGCAGGCGCTGCTGGCGCGCCGCGGCGCGGTTCCCGAGCCCGGCGGCTTCCTGCGCACGGTGCTCAGGACCGGCGAGTCGATCCTGGTCCCCGACGCCACGGGCGAGGAGCTGGCCGGGCGCATCCGCGACCCCGAGACGCTGCGGCTGGCCCAGGCGCTCGCTCCGCGCTCCATCCTGGCGGTGCCGCTGCGCAGCGATGACCGCGTACTGGGCGCCATCCTGCTGGCGGTATCCGAGTCGGGGCGGCAGTACGGGCCGGCCGAGCTGGAGCTGGCCGAGGAGCTGGGGCGCCGCGCCGCCACCGCGCTCGACAACGCGCGGCTGCACCAGGCCGAGCGCCAGGCTCGCCGCGCCGCCGAGCGCGCCGTGGGCCACACCGCGCGGCTGCAGGCCGTCACCGCCGCGCTCAGCGAGGCGCGCACGCCCGAGGAGGTGGCCGCCGCGGCGCTGCGGCTGAGCATGGAGCCGCTGGGCGCCACGGCGGGATGGGTGGGCCAGCTCACGGCGGACGGCACGTCGGTGGAGCACGTGCACTCCACCGGGTTCGACGCGCCCGTGGTGGAGGCGTTCCGCACAATGGATCTTTCCGCGCGCGTGCCGCTGGCCGACGCGGCGCGCACCGGCGAGATCGTGTGCGTGGAGAACCGCGAGGAGCTGGAGCGGCGCTACCCGCTGGTGAACGACGTGGGGCAGCGCAGCCGCTTCGGCGCGTGGGCGGTGGCGCCGATGTGGGTGGAAGGGCGCGCGGTGGGCGGCATGGTGCTGAACTTTCCCGCCCCGCGCGCCTTTGACGACGGCGTGCGCTCGTTCCTGCTGGCGGTGGGGCGGCAGGCGGCGCTGGCGCTGGAGCGCGCGCGGCTGTACGACGCCGAGCGCCGTGCCCGCGCCGAGGCCGAGGCGGCCAACCGCGCCAAGTTCGAGTTCCTGACCACGATGAGCCACGAGCTGCGCACGCCGCTGAACGCCATCGCGGGGTACGTGGACCTGCTCGACCTGGAGATCCGCGGCCCGATCACCCCCGAGCAGCGGGGCGACCTGGCGCGCATCCGGCGCAGCCAGACGCACCTGCTGGGGCTGATCAACGACGTGCTGAACTTCGCGCGGATCGAGACGGGGCACGTGCACTTCGACCTGCGCGACGTGGGCGTGGACGAGGTGCTGGGCGAGGTGGAGGAGCTGATCGCGCCGCAGGTGCAGGCGCGGGGCCTGGCCTACGAGTACCGCCCCGCCGACCACGACGCGGTGGTGCGGGCCGACCCCGAGAAGGTGCGGCAGATCGTGCTGAACCTCCTCTCCAACGCGGTCAAGTTCACCCCCGGCGGCGGGCGGGTGGTGCTGTCCACCAACCCCGACGGCGACTCCGTGCACGTCCACGTCGCCGACACCGGCATCGGGATCCCGGCCGACAAGCTGGGAACCATCTTCGAGCCGTTCGTGCAGGTGAACGCGGGGTACACGAGAACCACGGAGGGCACCGGCCTGGGCCTGTCCATCAGCCGCGACCTGGCCCGCGCCATGGGCGGCGACCTCACCGCCCGGAGCCGCGAGGGCGAGGGATCGACGTTCACGCTGATCTTGCCGCGGGCGAATGGCGGGTGAGTACGGGGTGCTGGGTGCTGGGTGCTGGGTGCTGGGTGCTGGGTGCTGGGTGCTGGGTGAACAGGTGCGCGAGTGCGCGAGTGCGTGAGTGCGTTCGCACGTGGCAGAATCACCGTCCTGTGCCCGGGGAAGTCCGCGGAGGCGGACTGTGTGCCGTTGTAGCGGCGAGTTCACTCGAATACTCGCGCACCATACTCGCGCCACCCACCCCTGCCCTCCGCGATCGCCCGATCATCTCCGCCGCCGCGTGCCGCAAAGACAACGGCCCCGCCGCCATCGCTGGCTGCGGGGCCGGTCCATGTCCACGCATGGTCATCGTTCGATCCAGCGCCAGACGCACTTACGCACCTGTTTCCCCGCACTAGCGCACTTACGCACCTGTTTCCCCGCACTTCCGTACCTCGTACCCCGTACTCCCTCACCGCTCGGCCTGGCCGATCCACTTGCTGGCGACGGGCGGGGTGAAGGTGGCGAACTGGTCCAGGAGGGCGGCGGGGTCGGTGTGCTCGATCACCAGCGAGCGGTGGGCCCTGGTCACGAAGCCTTCCGCGGTGGCGTGGTCGAACAGGGCGAGGAGCGTGTCGTAGTAGCCGCCCACGTTCAGCAGGCCGCACGGCTTGGGGTGGATCCCCAGCTGGCTCCAGGTGAGCACCTCGCAGAACTCCTCGAAGGTGCCGTAGCCGCCGGGGAGCGCCAGGAAGGCGTCGCTCAGGTCGGCCATCATCGCCTTGCGCTCGTGCATGGTGCGCACCACGTGCAGCTCGGTCAGGGCGTGGTGGCCCACCTCGCGCGCCATCAGCGCCTCGGGGATCACCCCGATCACCTCGCCCCCGCCCGCCATCACCGCGTCGGCCACGGCGCCCATCAGCCCCACTCTTCCCCCGCCGTACACCAGCCCCAGCCCGCGCTCCACCAGCACCCGCCCCACCGCCCGCGCCGCGTCCATGTACTCCGGCCTGAACCCGGGGTTAGACCCGCAGAACACGCACACCCGCTTCATCTCGGTCATTTCGCCTCGCCAGCGGTCCCGTGATTTCCGATTCAGGCCGAAAAAGAATGGGATTCTGGAATTCGGGCAAGCTCGCGGGAGAAAGAGTCGCGGTTCGGACACCGGGAACGCGCCATCCCGTTGCCGCGGCGTTACCCGCGCGCCACGGGTGCCACGTGTTTGCGCTCCGCCGCGCGCGCGGCTAGCCTGTACCGGTACCGCTCATCATCCCATCCCCCGCCGTACACCCGGACCGATGACCCGCCTGCTCAGAACCCTCCGCGGCGCGGCGCTGCTGGCCGTGGCGCTGGCTCCAGCCGCACGCGCGCAGCAGCCGCTTCCCTCCATCGCCGAGAAGACGCGGGGGATGGAGCGCAGGGACGGCTTCATCCCCCTCTACTGGGACGCCGCGGCCGGCAAGCTGTGGCTCGAGATCCCGCGGATGGGGCAGGAGATGATCTACCAGGCCTCCCTCCCCGCCGGGATCGGGAGCAACGACGTGGGGCTGGACCGCGGCCAGCTGGGCGACACGCGCATCGTCCGCTTCGAGCGCAGCGGCCCGCGGGTGCTGATGGTGCAGCCCAACCTGGCCTTCCGCGCCGTCACCCCCAACGCCGACGAGCGGAGGGACGTGGAGGAGTCGTTCGCGCAGTCGGTGCTCTGGGGCTTCACCGTGGCCGCCGAGACCGAGGGGCGCGTGCTGGTGGACGCCACCGACTTCGCGCTGCGCGACGTGCACGGCGTGATCGCCACGCTCCGCCGCACGCGCCAGGGCGACTTCAAGCTCGATCCCTCGCGCAGCGCCTTCTACCTCCCCAACCTGAAGGCGTTTCCGCGTAACACCGAGATCGAGGTGACGCTCACCTTTGCCAGCGACAACCCCGGGAGCTGGGTGCGCGACGTGTCGCCCACCCCCGAGGCGGTGACGGTGCGCGAGCGCCACTCGCTGGTCCAGCTCCCCGATGATGGATACCGCCCGCGCCGCAGCGACCCCAACGCCGGCTACTTCGGCATCGAATACGCCGACTACGCCGCGCCGATGGGCACGCCGCTGGTGCAGCGCTTCATCGCCCGGCACCGGCTGCGCAAGAAGAACCCCGGCGCCGCGGTGAGCGAGCCGGTGGAGCCCATCGTCTACTACGTGGACCGCGGCGCGCCCGAGCCGATCCGCACCGCGCTGATCGAGGGCGCGCGCTGGTGGAACCAGGCGTTCGAGGCGGCCGGGTACCGCAACGCCTTCCGCGTGGAGCTCCTTCCCGAGGGCGCCGACCCGCTGGACGTGCGCTACAATACCATCCAGTGGGTGCACCGGGCCACGCGCGGGTGGAGCTACGGCTCGTCGGTGATCGATCCGCGCACCGGCGAGATCATCAAGGGGCACGTGTCGCTGGGCTCGCTGCGCGACCGGCAGGACTGGCTGATCGCCGAGGGCCTCCTCTCGCCCTACACGCGGGGCGATGAAAATCCGCCCGAGCTGCAGCGTGTCGTCCTTGCCCGGCTGCGCCAGCTGGCGGCGCACGAGGTGGGGCACACGCTGGGGCTGTCGCACAACTACATCTCCAGCACGCAGGGGAGGGTGAGCGTGATGGACTATCCGCAGCCGCTGGCCAACCTGACGGCGGACGGGCGGATCGACCTTTCCGACGCGTACCCGGAGGGGATCGGCGCGTGGGACAAGGTAGCCATCACCTACGGCTACACCGAGCTGCCGGGGGGGGCCGACGAGCAGCCGTCGCTCTCGCGCATCCTGGCCGACGCGCGGAGGCGCGGGATCACCTTCCTCACCGACCAGGACGCGCGCCCCAGCGGGAGCGCGCACCCCCAGACGCACCTGTGGGACAACGGCGCCGACGCGGCAACCGAGCTGGGCCGGATGATGCGCGTGCGCCGCGCCGCGCTGGACCGCTTCGGCGAGAACGCCATCCGCACCGGGATGCCGCTGGCCACCATGGAAGAGGTGCTGGTGCCGCTCTACCTCTACCACCGCTACCAGGCCGAGGCGGCGACGAAGGTGATCGGCGGGCAGGCGTACACCTACGCGCTCCGCGGCGACGCGCAGGTGCCGGTGCGCCCCGTTCCCGCCGCGGACCAGGCGCGCGCGCTGCAGGCGGTGCTCGCCACGCTCACCCCCGACGAGCTGGCGCTGCCGCGGAGCGTGCTGGAGCGCATCCCGCCCCGGCCCTACACCTACGACGCGCACCGCGAGCTGTTCCCGCGCTACACCGGCCCCACCTTCGACGCGCTGTCGCCCGCCGCCAGCGCGGCGGGGATGACCTTCGCGCTGCTGCTGGACCCGCAGCGCGCGGCCCGGCTGGTGGAGCAGCACGCGCTCGACCCGTCGCTCCCCGGACTCGACGCGGTGCTGGGGCAGACGATGAACGCCGTCTTCAACGCCCCCGCCGCCGACGCGTACCACCGGGCGCTGGCGCAAACCGTCCAGCGCGCGCTGGTGGAGCAGCTGATGGAGCTGGCCGCCACCGCGCCCATGCCGCAGGTGCGCGCCGAGGCCACCGAGCGCCTGCGCATCATCCGGCAGATGGCATCCGGCCGCGGCACCGGCGATGCTTCCGACCGCGCGCACTACCGCCTGCTGGAAACCGACCTGGGCCGCTTCCTGGAGCGCCCGTGGGATGCCACGCGCGACCGCCGCGAGCCTCCCGCCGCGCCTCCCGGCTCGCCGATCGGCGACCAGGACCCGGCGTGGTGACACCGGCGCAAAGGTCTGCTGGCCTGAACGGCTGACTGCCTGCCGCGGCCGTCGCTCCACGGGGAGAGTGGCGTTGATCGGACCCAGAGCACCAGAGAACCAGAGGGCTCGCAGCTGGTCCTCTGGTCTCCTCATCCCGGAGCTGAGTCGCACCCCGCGCCGAGCATGACCGCGAAGGAGGAAAGGAACGCCGAGGCCCAGGCTGTTGGAGCCTCGCGCAGTTTGCGAGGCTTCTCGTAGTGGTTGCCGCGGCTTCCGCCGCCGGTGAGCGAGCTTGGCGGAAAGGAGCAGGTACGGAGGTACGGAGGTACGGAGGTACGGAGGTACGGAGGTACGGAGGTACGGAGGTACGGAGGTACGGAGGTACGGAGGTACGGAGGTACGGAGGTACGGAGGTACGGAGGTACGGAGGTACG
>DASSJS010000065.1:0-3738 GCA_035691085.1 Longimicrobium sp. | reverse complement strand
CCAGCACCCAGCACCCAGCACCCAGCACCCAGCACCCAGCACCCAGCACCCAGCACCCAGCACCCAGCACCCAGCACCCAGCACCCAGCACCCAGCACCCAGCACTCAGCACGTAACCCCCAGCACCCTTTCACCCCGGAGGCCGCCGTGATGGGCAGAATCGATTTCGCGCAGCTGGTGCTGTACGCGTTCTGGATCTTCTTCGCGGGGCTGATCATCTACCTGCGGCGCGAGGACAAGCGCGAGGGGTACCCGCTGCTCTCCGACCGCCGCAACGTGACGGTGCAGGGCTTCCCCGCCGTCCCCGCGCCCAAGCGCTACACGCACGCCCACCCCGTGGCCGACGCGCCGCTGGTCAACCGGGAGCAGATCTGATGAGCACCCGACTCTCGCCCGCGCTCGACGCGGCCTGGCCCGACACCTTTCCCGGCGCGCCCGTGGCCGTGCCGGCCGGCGCCAACCCGCTGCTCAGCAACATGGGCCCCGCCTCGTACGCCAACCGCGCCGACCGGCCCGACCTGACGGTGGAGGGGCACCCCAAGATCCAGCCGATGTCCATCCTTTCCGGCTGGAGCGTCTCGGAGCGCGACCCCGACCCGCGCGGGATGCGCGTGATCGCCGGCGACGGCGAGGTTGCGGGGATCGTCACCGACCTGTGGGTGGACCGCTCCGAGCCGCAGATCCGCTACTACGAGGTGGAGGTGGCCAATGGCCGCCGCGTGCTCGTCCCATTCCCCGTCGCGCGCGTGAAGGCCCGCCAGCGCGAGCTGCGGGTGAAGGCGATCCACGCCGCGCACTTCGCCGACGTGCCGGGCACGCGGCTGCCCGACCAGGTGACGCTGCTGGAGGAAGACCGCATCATGGCATACTTCGCGGGCGGGTACCTGTGGGCCGACCCGTCGCGCCAGGAGCCGGTCCTGTGAGCGCGCCCGAGCGCATCCGCGGGATCGAGGCGCCGCTCCCCGCGGGCGAGCACGTGCGCTGGCAGGGGTCGCCCAGCGCGCGCGCCATCGCCATCCACGTCTTCCACCTGCGCAAGCTGGCCCTCTACTTCGCCCTGCTGGCGGCATGGCGCGCCGCGGCCGCGGTGGGCGAGCCGAACCCGTGGGCGTACTTCGCCACCGGCGCGCTCGCGCTGGCCGTCTGCCTGGCGCTGCTGGTGGCCGTGCTCGGGGCGATCTCGGTGCTCTGCGCCCGCACCACCGTGTACGCCATCACCGACCGGCGCCTGGTGATGCGGGTGGGGATGGTGCTCCCCGCCACGGTGAACATCCCCCTGCGCCGCGTGGAATCCGCCGGCCTGAAGGCGTACGCCGACGGCACCGGCGACGTGGCGATCACGCTCGACGGCACCGACCGGCTCGCGTACTTCCTGCTGTGGCCGCACGCCCGGCCCTGGCACTACAACCCCACGCACCCCGCGCTCCGCTGCGTGCCCGATCCCGCCCGCGTCGGCGAGATCCTGCGCCAGGCGGTGGCGGCCTGCGCCCCCGGGCCGCTCGCCGTGGCCCCGGCACCGGCGCGCACGCGCGAGCCGTCCCCCGTCCCCGCGCTGGCGTCCGTCCCGTAGTGCCGGGGAGATGACGAACCGGCGGGCAGCGGGGGATGCGGAGGCCGGTCCATCGCCCCCACTGCTCCACTCGGCTCGGATCGGGAGGGACGAGGAGATCGCGATACGATCGGACACGAAGCAAGGGAGCGGAACGATGGAGATCCGGTTCGAGGAAAGCCCCGAGGCCATGCGCGTCCCCAAGCCGCTGCTGATCGCCGCGGCCGTGCTGATGACGGGGGCGATGGTGCTGGCCGGCACCAGCCGTGTCACCGGCGCCGGCGGAACCCGCATCGCCGCGCCCACGCCCGCGCAGACGGTGGCCTCGCGCGAGGTGCGCATCGCCGACCGCGCCGACGGCGCCGTGGTGGTGACCGACGCGGCCACGGGCCAGGAGGTGCACGTGGTGGCGCCCGGGAGCAACTCCTTCATCCGCGGCGCGCTGCGCGGCCTGGCCTTCGACCGGCGCAAGAACCGCGTGGGCCCCGAGGCGCCCTTCCGCATCGCGCTGGGGACGGACGGCCGCGTCACCTTTCAGGACCCCTCCACCGGCGACGTGCTGGACGTGGCCGCCTTCGGCGCCGACAACGCGCGCGAGTTCGCGACGCTCTTGCCCTTGTCCAAGGTTCGCATTAGGTATGTAAACTCGCACTGACACCCCGGCCTGTCCCCCAGCCCGCACCCGCTCATGTCCCCCCTCCTTCCGGCCGCCGTGGCCGCCTTGTTCCTGCTCGCGGGGTGGTTCGCCTGGCGCCGCACCGTGCGCGTGCCCTGCGAGCTGGACCTGGAGCGCACGCACGAGCACCTGCACGCGCACGTCACCCTGCACGGCGTCCGGATCGAGCCGGGCGACGAGGTGCTGGTGCGCGGCGCGCCCGCGACGATCGAGTACGGGCAGCGGCGGACGATGAAAGCGAGCGCCACGGTGCGGCAGGCCAGCCCGCTGCGCCGGTGGTGGACGCGCGTGTGGGGGATCCGCGAGTTCTACGAGCTCTACGACGTGGGCTTCGAAGGGTGAAAGGGGAAACGACCATGTATCCCGTGGAGACACACCCGCCGGTGGGCGGCGGAGCGGCGGTGAAGGACCGCCCGGTGAACGAGGCCACGCGGATGGCGCAGAGCGACGCCGTGCTGGCGCCCCGCTTCTACACCACCGACTTCGCCGCGCTGGACCGCATCGACGTCTCTCCCATGCGCGAGCGGTGGGACGAGCTGGTGGCCGAGTTCCGCGCCGACCCCAACCGCACCCACTTCCGCCGCACCCCCGAGTTCGAGCACGACTTTCCCGACATGCCCGAGCGCGAGCGGTTCATCGAGTTCCTGGTGAGCTCGATCACCGCCGAGTTCAGCGGGTGCATCCTGTACGCCGAGATCGCCAAGCGCGTCACCAACCCCGACATCCGCGAGCTGTTCGGCTTCATGAGCCGCGACGAGGGGCGCCACGCGGGGTTCATCAACGGCACGCTCAAGGAGATGAAGGTGGGCGTGGACCTGGGCTTCCTGCAGAAGGTGAAGAAGTACACCTTCTTCAAGCCCAAATTCATCTACTACGCCACCTACCTCTCCGAGAAGATCGGCTACGCGCGCTACATCACCATCTACCGCAGCATCGAGCGCGACCCGGCGCTGCGCATCCACCCGATCTTCGACTGGTTCGAGAACTGGTGCAACGACGAGTTCCGCCACGGCGAGGCGTTCGCGGTGCTGATGCGCGCCCAGCCCGAGACGCTGCGCGGGATCAACAAGCTGTGGATCCGCTTCTTCCTCCTCGCCGTGTTCTCCACCATGTACGTGCGCGACCACATCCGCGCCCCCTTCTACCGCAGCGTGGGGCTCGACGCCACGGAGTACGACTTCGAGGTCTTTCGCATCACCACCGCGATCTCGAAGCAGGTCTTTCCGCTGGCGCTGGACCTGGAGAACCCGCGCTTCAGGGCGCGGCTGGACCGGATGGCCGCCAACACCGCCGCCATGCAGGCGCTGCGGGGCCGCGGCGGGATCGGCGCGTCGATGAAGCGCGCGCGGCTGATGCTGGGGAACGTGGCCGCGTTCGCGGGGCTGTTTCTGATGCGGGTGATCCCCAACACGCCGCCGGCCGAGGTACGGATGGAGCCGGCGTACTGAGCAGGGAGTGCTGAGTGCTGAGTGCTGAGTGCTGAGTGCTGAGTGCTGAGTGCTGAGTGCTGAGT
>DASSJS010000064.1:0-5592 GCA_035691085.1 Longimicrobium sp. | reverse complement strand
TCGCAGGCGCGACGAAGCCCGAGCAGGTGCGCGGGAACGCCGCCGCCGCTGGCTGGCGGCTGTCGAGCGAAGACGTGGCGGAGCTGGACGGCATCCTGCCGGCGGCGTGATCTCGGGGCTCGCGAACATCACGAACGGCGGTGAACGCAGAGCAGCGAAGACAGGCAGAGACAGGCAGAGAACCGCCGGGCATCGTGGCGGTTCTCTGCCTATCTTCGCTTATCTCCGCTGCTCTGCGTTCACAACTACGAAGCATGGCGCCACGCCGGAGGTGCCGGAGCGCTTCGATGCGTGCGATCCGCACACCCACACCGCGGTTCGTCCCGCGCGCGTTGCCGCACCCGGGGCGCGCGCGTAGCTTGCGCGGCCTCCACGCGCGTCCGCACACGAAGCGAAATCCCGGCGCGCCCGCGGGACACACTCCTCCTTCCCGACATCGATGAACCGTTTCCTGAGATCGCGGTCCGCCCTTCTGGCCGCCACGGTGCTCGTCACGCTGCCGCGGCTCGCCGGCGCGCAGCAGAAGCAGCGCTACGCCAGCCTGGACGAGGCGCTGCAGTCGGCCGGCGTGCTGCAGGGCCGCTCGGGGCCGCGCAGCGTGAACTGGATCGAGAACGGCGCGCGCTTCTCGTTCATCGACCGCGACGCGCAGAACAAGCCGGTGATCAAGGCCTACGACCCGGCCACGGGCGCCGAGTCGGTGCTGTTCGCCACCGCGGGGATGACCTTCCCGGGCACCAGCACGCCCTTCGAGTACCAGAGCTTCCAGTGGACGCGCGACTCGCGGCGGCTGGTGTTCCAGTCCAACTTCCGCCCCATCTTCCGCCGCTCCGGCATCGCCGACTACTACATCTACTCGCTGGCCGACCGCGCGATGGTGCTGGCCACGCGTGACGCGCGCACCGCCGAGCTCGCCCCCGACGGGCGCACGCTGGGCTTCGAGCGCGGCGGCAACATGTTCGTGAAGGACCTCGCGTCGAACACCGAGAAGCAGCTGACGAACGACGCCACCGAACACGTCTACAACGGCCACTTCGACTGGGTGTACGAGGAGGAGTTCGGCTTCGCGCAGGCGTGGAAGTGGTCGCCCGACTCGCGCCACATCGCCTTCTGGCAGATCGACGAGAGCAGGGAGCCCATCACCCAGCTCAGCGACCTCTCCGGCTGGCACGCGCAGTACGACAGCATCCGCTACCCGCTGGTGGGCGACACCAACCCCACCGCGCGCATCGGCGTGGTGGACGTGGCCAGCGGGCGCAAGGTGTGGCTGGACCCGGGGCTCGGCGGCGAGTTCTACATCCCGCGGATCTACTGGACCAGCCGGGCCGACACGGTGGCGGTGATGACGCTGAACCGCGCGCAGACGGAGATGAACCTCTTCTTCTTCGACGTGAACACCGGCGGCCGGCGGCTGGTGATGACGGAGAAGCGCGACGCGTGGATCGACGTGTACGACTTCTACGCCGGCATCGAGGACATGATGACGTTCCCCGAGGGCCGCACCGAGTTCTTCTGGATCTCGGACCGCGACGGGTACCAGCACGTCTACCGGTACGACTACTCGGGCCGCCTGATCAACCAGGTCACACGCGGGCCGTGGACGGCCACCCGGATCGAGGGCGTGGACCCGGCGCGGCAGACGATGTACTACTCGTCGACCGAGGCCACGCCGCTGGAGCGCCACCTGTACGCGGTGAAGCTGGACGGCACCGGGAAGCGGCGGATCACCACGGTGCCGGGGAACCACCGCTTCGACATGTCGCCCAACACGCAGTACTTCATCGACCGCTACTCGTCGCTCCGCCAGCCGCGGCAGGTGGAGCTGTGGAGCACCGAGCGCGGCAAGCTGCGCACGATGGAGGCGAACGCCGCCACCACGCAGTGGCTGGCCACCCACGAGTACTCGCCCGCCGAGCCGTTCTCGTTCACCACCAGCGACGGCGTGCGCATCGACGCGTCGATGATCAGGCCGGTGCCCTTCGATCCCTCGAAGAAGTACCCGGTGGTGTTCGACATCTACGGCGGCCCCGGGAGCCAGCAGGTGTACAACGAGTTCGCCAACGACGGGTACGACCAGTGGCTGGCGCAGCAGGGGTACATCGTGATCGGCGTGAACAACCGCGCCACCGCCAGCTACGGCAGCGCCTTCCAGAAGGTGGTGTACAAGCACCTGGGGCGGTACGAGGCACGCGACATGGCCGAGACGGCGCGGCACCTGGCCACGCTTCCGTACGTGGACGCGAGCCGCGTGGCCATCATGGGCACCAGCTACGGCGGCTACGCCACGCTGATGGCCATGGAGCTGTACCCCGAGGTCTTCCCGGTGGGCGTGGCCAACAGCGCGGTCACCGACTGGCGCTTCTACGACACCATCTACAGCGAGCGCTACCTGGGGCTGCTGGGCGAGAACCTGGCCGGCTACCGCGAGAGCAGCCCGCTGGAGAACGCGGAGAAGCTGCGCGGCCGGCTGCTGCTGATCCACGCGCTGATGGACGACAACGTCCACGTGCAGAACACCGTGCAGTTCCTCACGAAGCTCACCTCGCTGGGGAAGGACGTGGACTTCCGCCTGTACCCGCCCGGCCGCCACGGCTCGGCGTACGACTGGCAGAGCTACCGCCTGATCAGCCACGTGACCGACGATTTCCTCCGCGAGCACCTGAAGGCCGCCCAGCCGCCCACCATCGACGCGCGCTGACCGGCTTCCGCGGCTGGATGGATCATGAGCGGGCACCCGGCTCCGGCCGCCGGGTGCCCGCTTCGTTGCGCCCCCCGACCCCGCGGAAACCACGACCGCAATGAACCAACATGACCCGGCCGTGGAGATCCCGGCTCACCGCCACGATGGGGATCGGTGACGTCGGTTGGGACGCGTGCGGGAGCGCATCGTGCAGTGGGTGGGGTGCCGAGGGAGAACCACGGACCAACTACAACCGCGCTTCGGGGGATGATGAAGACGAGATTCTGCGCGATTCCGGCGTTCGCGCTGGCGGCCCTGCTCGCCACGTCCGCGTGCGGCGGCGATGACGACGCGAAGAACCAGTCGGGGAGTGGCACCGAGAACCAGAACTCCACCGCCACCTCCACCAACGGCGATGCCGTCCTGGGTGAAAGCGGCACCACGCTCGGCCCAGGGGACAGCACCTCCACGGCGGACGTGGGCCCGGCCGGCGCGGCCAACGCGGGAACGGGGACCGGAGCCGCGGCCGCCCCCATCCCCGCCCAGCCGAACACCGAAAGCGCGACCCCGGCCGGGCCGGGCGGCACGCGGAACGGCAACCCCGCGGGCACCACCAACGGCCAGATGGGCGGCCCGGGGAGCACCGGCGGCGCCGGCTCGTCGCAGCCCAACCCGCCGGCACCCGGCACCAACAGCGGCACCGGCGGCACACCCGCCACCCGGCCCTGACGCCACGCGGTCCACCGATCAACGAGCGGCGCATCGGATCTCGATGCGCCGCTCAGCTTTTCTGATGACCTTGGCCGACCTTCCGTGGATACAGCCGCCGACGGTCAGCGATCCACGTCGGGCGGTTCCACGCCGCGGACCTGCTCGGCGGCCTGGCGGGTCTGCTCGCGCAGGTCGCGTGCGCTGCCGGCCAGGTCCTGCACGTCGCCGGTGCGCTCGCTGGCTTCCTGGCGGATCTGCTCGATGCGTTCGCGGTTGGCCCGCAGTTGCTCGGCGCTGGCGCTCAGCGCCTCGGCGGCGTCCGCGCTGCGCTCGGCCAAGTCCTGCTGGCGATCGAAGGTGCGCACGTCGTCTCGCGCGCGCAGGTGGTCGGCGGCGGCGATGTCGGGGTGCGGATGGTCGGGCGCGCCGGCGGCGGCGGGCCGCTCCAGGTCGGCCTCGTGCGCGGCCTCGCGGGCGATCTGGCGGTCGCGCTCCGCCATCTCCCGCAACTCGCCGTCGTCCGGTCGGTTCTGCTCGGCCATGCTGCGCTCCCGCGGTGTCGATTCTGCGTTCGTCGCGATGCGGTTTCGGGCAATCCCGCCGCGTTCGGAGTGCAAGAGGTTCGCCAGCGAGCGCGGGCGGGGGAGCACTTCGGGCGAGTGTCGAGTCGCGCGCGGATCCATGTGTGGGAGTCGCGAAGCGACTTTGGGCCGTTGTAGCCTCGGATTCAATCCGGGGTGCGGGGGCCGGGCGCGTGAACAATCCGCGGTGCGGGGCCGGGCGTGTGAAACGATTCGGGGCCGCCAGGAGATTCCCGGCGGCCCCGCTCGATCCGTCCCCCCTCAATCCTGCCGGAGGCGCGCTACTGGTACTGGATGTACAGCGGCTGCGGCCACAGGGCCAGCACGTCACGCGGGGTCATCAGCGGGTCACCCTTCTTCGTATCGTTGTGATAGAAGAGCTTGAACCCGGTGAACTCCACGGGATGGCGGACGATGTAGTCCTGGTAGCTG
This sequence comes from Longimicrobium sp., assembly GCA_035691085.1. Taxonomy (GTDB): domain Bacteria; phylum Gemmatimonadota; class Gemmatimonadetes; order Longimicrobiales; family Longimicrobiaceae; genus Longimicrobium. Next base: position 1,188 of record DASSJS010000064.1, on the reverse strand, counting down.
TCGTGCTTCAGCCACGGGGCGCCCCACCCGTCCATGTCCATCACCAGCTCCACCTCGGGGCGGAGCTGGATCTTCTCCGCGTCGGGGACCATGTTGCGCGTGAAGCGGTGGATGACCAGCACCTTGGGCGGCAGGTTGTTCTCGCGCACGATGCGGGCGAGCTGGTCGGTCACGTAGTTGATGTCGGCCGCGTACATCGTCCCGATCTTGCGGCCGGGCACGATCCCGCCGCGCATGTAGAACTCCGGGTCCACCGCGAAGTGGATGTCGGGGCGCTTCAGGAAGTTCTCGAAGCGCGGCATGATGTTGCGGATGTCGTCGGTGCCCACCTGCACGTCGATGAACATGACCGCGTTGATCGACCGGGCCATCTGGTAGATGGAATCGACCGCCGAGTCGCGCATCTGCGCCCGGTAGTGCCCCGAGGGGCCGGGGGCGCCCTGCGCCACCACCGCGATCAGGTGCAGCGCGGGGATCACCGGCGTGCTGGGGTCGGCCTCGTTCCAGCGCCGCACCTCGCCCTGCAGGCGCCGCAGCATCTCGTCACGCGGGAACTCGCCCAGCGCGCCCATCCGGGTGGAGCTGGGGTTGCCGTAGTACGCCACGATGCGGTGGCACGGCAGCAGGTCGCCGTCGCGGAACTCGCCCTTCTTGGGGTACCACCCCTGCTCCTTGGCGAACACCGGGTTGCGCCCGGCGCCGGGGTTCTTGGCCGTGGAATCGGCCTTGAGCGCGTTGGCGGCGCTGTCGAGCCGCGCCTGCATGCGGTTGAAGCACTGCTGGCTCTCGGCCGCCGTCTTCCCCCACTGCGTCTTGACCGCCGCGGCCTGCTGGCCCTGCGGCTGCGCCTGCCCCTGCGCGCCGGCCTTGGCCGTATCGTTGCGTGCCGCGGGGCCGCCCTTCTCCTGCCCGGCAGCCTTTCCGTCGCCCTCGTCGCCACCGCACGCGGCCATGGCCGCAATCAGCAGGGCCGCCGCGAAGGGGCGCGCCCGGTTACAAACACGGCGTTTCAAGCGGATCTCCTCCGTTGGATCGATCGATGTGGGTGGTTCCCCCGGACTATTGAACCGCACGTGTCTCTGCATGGTCCGGGCCGGGCGTGTACGACGGGGTGCTGAGTGCTGAGTGCTGGGTGCTGGGTGCTGGGTGCTGGGTGCTGGGTGCTGGGTGCTGGGTGCTGGGTGCTGG
>DASSJS010000063.1:0-2570 GCA_035691085.1 Longimicrobium sp. | reverse complement strand
ATTTCGATACTCAGCGCATTCGGAGCCTGCAGCGACTCGTCGGCCAGCTCCGGTGCGATCAGGTTGCAACCAAATCGACGAAAAACCGTTTTTTCTCTGCTCCCTCTGCTCCCTCTGCGTTGAAAATCAAGAGAGATGGAGTGCCGCCGCAGACTCGGCCGGGGCGCTACGGAACCGGCCACCGGGGGCACGATCACGCCACGATGTGGACATGGAAGACGTGGTTTCAGCCAGGGCAAACGGGTGCGCCTGCTACATGCAATCGCGTGGGTGCCAAAGTGTTGCACAATCTCTTGACGTCATGAAAACGCGAGGCAATCTTTCACCGACAGCATTCCATGCGTCACGTTGGAGCACCAGCGATTGGCTGCTGGCGCTTTGTGAGCGCCCGCCGGGTCCGGGACCCGCGCGGGCGGCTTTTGCAGGTCCGTCCCTTCTCGTTTCGAAAGATGCCGTCGTGAGCACCGCCCTCTCCACCCCGCCCCGCCGTTCCAGCGCGTGGGGCCGCGTGCCTTCCCCTCCCCAGCTGCCCGCGCCCGAAACGCCGTCGCCGCGGGGCGGGTCCCAGGGGACCGCCCCCGTGGCGGTGCATGGGTCGCGGCTGGACGCGGAGCACCGCCACATCCTCAGGGCCAAGACGCAGGACGAGGTGTGGGTGCGCTGGGTGCTGATCGTGGGCGCGGTGCCGCTGGTGTGGCTGCTGAGCCGGATCGGGGTGCTCACCATCAGCCAGAACGCCACGCTGGCGCTGGGCGGCGGGATCGCGCTGGTGAACGGGCTCTTTCACCTGGCGCTGAAGCGCAACGCGTGGCGGCCGTGGCAGTTCTGGGCCAGCCTGGTGGTGGATCACCTGGTGCTGTTCGGCTTCACCGCCGCGCACGGCCCCTTCGGGATGCTGATGATCCCGTACTACGCCGCGCTCTTCTCGTCCACCTCGCTGGGGGTGCCCCGGGCCAGCTGGAGCAGCACGGCCGCCACCGCGGTGCTGTACCCGGCCGCGCGCCTGGTGGGCCTCTGGGCCAACCCGGGGATGCACCTCCCCTGGCAGATGCTGGCGCTGGAGACGGCGGTGGTGGTGAGCGTCCTTGCCGCCACCCTGCTTGCACCCACGCACTACACGCGGCGCCTGCGCCAGGTGCGCGACGCGCTGGCCCAGGTGGAGGATGGAGATTTCCGCGTGGAGGTGCCCGCCGGCGAGCGCGACCAGATGGACTTCCTGGCCGCCGCGGTCAACCGCGTGGGCGGGTCGATCGGCGGCGTGATCCGCGAGGTGCAGGGGCAGGCGCGCTCGCTGGCCGCGCTGGCCGAGGAGCTGTCGGCCACGGCCGAGGAGGTGCAGGCCAGCGCGGTGGAGGTGGGCAGCATCGCCAGCGAGGCGGCGGGCGAGGTGGACCACGAGGTGCGGCTGATGGTGCGCGGCGGCGAGGCGCTGGAGCGGCTGGCCACGCAGAACCTGGTGGTGCGCCAGCAGGCCGGCTCCGCGGCCGACGACGCGCGGCGCGTGGCGGCCGAGACCGACACGCACGTGGGGCGCATCGCGCAGAGCGGCACCCTGCTGGTGGAGATCGGCGACGGCTACCGGCAGGCCGCCGTGGCGGTGGACGCGCTGCACGGCGCGGGCGAGCGGATCGGCGGCTTCGTGGGCGCCATCACCACCATCGCCGAGCAGACGAATCTCCTCGCGCTGAACGCGGCGATCGAGGCGGCGCGCGCGGGCGAGCAGGGGCGCGGCTTCGCGGTGGTCGCCGACGAGGTGCGCAAGCTGGCCGGCGAATCGGCCGATTCGGCGCTGCGGGTGGACGAGACGGTGGGGGAAACGCGCGAGGCCATCGCCCGGGTGCGCGAGGAGCTGGAGATGGCCGACCGGCGCCTGGCCGGCGTGGGCGAGGCGAGCCGCGAGGGCGAGGTGGCGCTGGCGCAGATGGTGGACGGGCTGCGCCGCGCGGTGGACGCCATCGAGCGCATCCACGGCGAGGTGGAGGCGCAGGCTGCGGTGATGGACGAGCTGCTGGGCTCCATGCGCAACGTGCAGGAGATCGCCCACAACACCCGCGCCCGCACCGAGCAGACCGCCGCCGCCGCCCAGCAGCAGGGCGCCGCCATGGAGGAGCTGGCCGACGCCAGCCAGAGCCTGGCCGAGATGGCCATGCACATGCACGAGGTCACCGAGCGCTTCCGCGTCTGATACCAGATCGCGCGACTGGTTGTGTATTCCGCCGGCCCTGAGCCTGTCATCCTGAGCCTGAGCGTCGCCGCTGCGCTGAACCCGCGTTTGCACAGAACTCTGGTGGCGACCGAAGGATCTATCGGCTGTTCCCGGAACCCACATTTCGGGTTCTTCGTCGATTTTAGTTGCAGCCTGGTCGCACCGGAGCACGTCGACGAGTGGCTGCAGGCTTGGAATGCGCTGAGTATCGAAATTTTTTGCAGGAACACCGCTTCCGTCGTTCACTCCGTCATCTGCGCCTGCAGGCTTCGTTCACTGCGTCATCAGGGGGAATCGAGCCCTCCCGGTCCTCCGTGCGTCTCCGCAGCCTTCGTGGATACGGCGAATGCTCGCCATTCAGCCA
>DASSJS010000062.1:0-17304 GCA_035691085.1 Longimicrobium sp. | reverse complement strand
CCCTACATGGTTCCGGGGGCGATGATGGTGCTGGACGCGCTCCCCCTCACCCCCAGCGGCAAGGCCGATCGCAGGGCGCTCCCCGAGCCCGGCGCCCGCACCGTCGCGGACACATACGTCGCGCCGTGGACGCCCACCGAGATCGAGCTGGCGGACGTCTGGCGCGAGGTGCTGGGCGTGGAGCAAGTTGGCGCCGCCGACGACTTCTTCGCGCTGGGCGGGCACTCCCTCCTCGCGGTGAAGCTGGCGTCGCGCATCCGCCAACGCTTCGGGCGCGAGCTGGCGCTTGCGGAGCTGTTCCGCAGCCCCACCCTCCGCGCCCTCGCCGCCGCGATCGACGCTGGCGCGGAGGGAGCGCCCGCGTCGCCGCTCGTGGCCATCCACGCGGCGGGTAGCAGGCCGCCCATCTTCTGCGTCCATCCGGCCGGCGGCACCGTGTTCCGCTACACCGCCCTGGCCCGCCACCTGGGCGAGGACCAGCCCTTCTACGGCCTGCAGGCCCGCGGCGTGAACGACGACGCGGACCCCCTGCCGACGGTCGATGCGATGGCGGAGCTGTACCTCCCCGCCATCCGCGCCGCCGTCCCGCGCGGCCCGTACGTGCTGGCCGGATGGTCCGCCGGCGGCACCATCGCATACGAGATCGCCCGCCGTCTCCACCAGAGCGGCGAGGAAGTGCCGCTCGTGATCCTCCTCGACACGCACGCTCCCAAGGCCGACTGGGAGACGCGCTCGCCCGACCAGGTCGATCTCTATCTCCGCTACACGCATGACCTTGCGGGCGTCGCCCCCGACCTCTTCGCGGAGCTGGAGGCCGAGCTGCGCGCGCTCCCCGAACCGGAGCGCCTCGGTGGCCTGGCGGACTGGATCGCCAGCGCCGGCCTGCCCGTTCCCGAGGCCACGGTGGCGCAAATCGCCCGCAGCGTACGCGTGTTCGCCACCACCATGCGCGCCGTGAACGAATACGAGTTGCGCGATTACGACGGCGACGTGCTGCTGGTCGAAGCCGCCGACGGGATCCCCGGCGTCCCCGCGCCCGAAGGCGGGATCGCGGCTGCGTGGCGCCGCCACGTCCGCGGCCACCTGGACATCCGCACCGTCCCCGGCACGCACGGCACCCTGGTCGCCGAACCCCACGTGGCCGCAGTGGCGCGGGAGATCGAGGAAACGCTGCGAAACCTGTGATGGAGCGTGTCAGCGGTGGCTGATTGCCAGCGGAGACTGGTTCGTACGGCTACCCTTCGCTTACCTTTCGTATCGTTACGGCTCACGGGAGCGAGACATGGTTACCAGCAGCGTGATCCACACCGATCCTGAGATTCTGAGTGGAACTCCGGTATTCGCGGGTACCCGCGTGCCGCTCAAGAACTTGATCGACTACCTCGAGGGCGGGCATCCCCTCGACGATTTCCTGGATGACTTTCCGACGGTTACGCGAGAACAGGCGATCGCGGCGCGCGAGGAAGCTCACGAAGCGTTGAGCCAACGTGCGCGTGCTGCTTGACGAATGCACGCGTCGGAAACTCCGGCGTGAGCTTCCTGGCTACTACGTGCGGACGGTCGCGGAGATGGGTTGGGGTGGCACGAAGCACGGGGCGCTGCTGCGTCGTGCTGGCCAGTGATTTCAACGTGCTGCTTACCGTCGATTCGAACATCGAATACCAGCAGAACGCGGCTGATCTGCCGGTTTCCATCATTGTCCTGGTTGCCTACAGCAATGACGTGGATGTGTTGCGCCTGCTCATGCCTCAGGTGAGAGAGCTATTGCCCACGATTGAACCAGGACGGCTGTACCGCGTCGGCCCTCTTCAATAGTCCCCAGTCCCCCCGTTTCAGTCACATCGGCGGATGCAGCCGGGTGAGTTGGCACCGCTCTGGCTGACGGATGCGCGGTGATCGTCGTCATCAAGCGGAAGACACACGCCGTTCACCCGCACGTGGTATCCTGATGCGCATCACGGTTCGTCCTCTCTCCACGCTCCTCCTCGCCCTCGCTTGCGCCGTGGCCGCCGCGGCGCCGGCGCAGGGGCAGTATCTGCGCTACGGCTTCATCGGCGGGGGGCCGGGGGGCGCGCCGGACGAAGCGTACCTGGACCCGCAGTTCACGCTGATGCTGGGGTTCCAGGCGCGCTTCGGGCCGCCGGTGGGGATCAACGTGGGGCTGCGGACCCTCACCGCGTACTCGCGCTTCAAGCCGAACACCGCGGCGATCCTCGATTCGCTCAACGCGCCGTCGGGGAGCATCGAGGGCGGCTCGGCCACGCTGGTCGACACCGGCATCGACGGGGTGGTGTCGTACGACACGGGGTTCCTGGGCGGCTACGGCTGGTATGGCATCCACTACTACAACGAGACGCGCAACGACGCGGTGATCACCACGCCCACCGGCACCCACACGGTGGGCACGGGGAGCCGCGGCGACCTGGGCCCCAGCTACGGCGCGGGCCTCAACCTGCACGTCTCGCGGCGCGCGTCGATGTTCGGCGAGTGGGCCGTCGGCGGCGGCTTCGACGACCGGATGATCCGGATGGAAGGCGTGCGCGTGGGCATCATCGGCGTGTTCTGATCCGAAATCCGCCTGGATGCCTTGCCGCTTCGCGCAAAACCTTGATTCCGGGCGGTTGGAGGCCTCGCGCAGTTTGCGAGGCTTCTCGTCAGTTGTTGCCGCGGCTTCAGCCGCCGGTGAGCGAGGGCGGCGGACGGCTTTCAGGGTTCGGAACGCGCCATCCGAGGCAGGCAACGAAACGAGCGAGGCCGCCGTGGCCTCGCTCGTCGTTCGTGTCCGCAAACCGTCCGGCCGTCCGCGGCAATTACCCCCCGCGCACCACCACCGGGCCGTTGATGCTCACCACGCGCACGGGGGCGCCGCCGCCGCCCAGCCGGGTGGTGAACTGGCGCGCCACGCCGTTCTCCCGGATCCCGGGAAGGTCAACGATCATGGTGCCATTGTTGGTGCCGGTGGTGAGCGTGGCCGCGAACCCGCGGGGTACCGACAGCGCCACGGGGCCGTTGGACGCCTGCGCGTCGAGCCCGGCACCGTTCCAGTGCTGCCCCGAAAGCGTTACCGAAAGCGGCCCGCTCTCCACCCGGGCGCGCACGTCGCCGCCCACGCTGTGCAGGTCCAGGGGGCCGTTCAGCGCGGTCAGCTCCATCCGCCCGGTCACGCCGTTCACCGCGAGCGGCCCGTTGTGCGTTTCCACGCGCAGGTCCATGCGGCGGGGCACCAGCACCAGGTAGCTCACCGTGTAGCCACGATGGCCGCTCGCCGCCGGCCCGGTGGCCGAGATGCTCCCGCCCTCGGTGCGCACCCGCACCTGTTGGGCCAGCTGGCGTGCCTCGTCGCTCGAGCCTGCCCACGCCTGGATGCGCTGCCGCACCTCCACGTCGTTTCCATCCCACGCGCGCACCGACACGGCGCCGGTCTCGCCCCCGTTCACGGTGAGCAGGCGCGGCGCGGCGATGCGGGCCACGCGGTCTTCGCAGAAACGGCCGGGGCGGTTCGCGTCTTCGTCGCAGCCGCGGCTCCAGTTCTCGTCCCAGTTGTTCCAGGTGTTCTGGGCCATGGCGGCGCGGGGAAGCAGGGTGACAAGGGCCAGCAGGGGCAGCGTGTTCAGCACTCGGGCCATTCGCATCGGTACAGCCTCGCGGTGGAGGGCCTCCGGCATCCTCCGCGGCGCGCGCGGAGGGTTCATCGGATAAGACGGGGCCGGGCGCCCAATGGTTTGAACCGCACCGGAACCGTGCACTCCGCTTTCGCGCGGCCGGCCGCGCCGCGAGATTGCACCGCCCGCCCGGTTTCGAAGATAACCTCCCTTTCAGATCCCGACCATGCCTGCACTGCGCGTGAACGGCGCCACCCTGTGGTACCAGGAGCACGGCGCCGGGCCCCAAGCCATCGTCTTCGCCCACGGGCTGCTGTGGGACGGGCGGATGTTCAGCGAGCAGGTTCGCGCGCTCTCCTCCCGCTATCGCTGCATCACCTTCGACTTTCGCGGGCAGGGCCGAAGTGAGGTGACGCCAGGCGGATACGACATGGACACGCTGGCGGACGACGTGGCGGCGCTGATCCAGGCGCTGGGTGCCGCGCCCTGCCACTTCGTGGGGCTGTCGATGGGGGGATTCATCGGGATGCGGCTGGCCGCCCGCCGCCCCGAGCTGATCCGCTCGCTGGTGCTGATGGAAACCAGTGCCGACCCGGAGCCGGCGGAGAACGTCCCCCGCTACCGGATGCTCGGCGGCATCGCCCGCGTGCTGGGACGGGTGGGGATGCGGCTGGTGATGCCGCGGGTGATGCGCATCATGTTCGGCCGCAAGTTCCTGGACGACCCGGCGCGCGAGGCGGAGCGGCGGCTGTGGCGGCAGCGGGGGATGGAGAACGACCCGGTGGGCGTCACCCGCGCGCTGCAGGGGGTGATCGATCGCAAGCCGGTGTACGACGAGCTGGGCCGCATCCGCTGCCCCACGCTGGTGATGGTGGGCGACCAGGACGTGGCCACCGTCCCCGCCAAGGCCGAGCGCATCCATGGCGCCATCGCGGGCTCGCGGCTGGTGGTGATCCCCGGCGCCGGCCACACCTCCTCGGCCGAGGAGCCCGAGTTCGTCAACGCCGCGCTCGCGGAATTTTTCTCCACCGTCACGCCGCCCGTGGCGGCGCGCGGGTGAGGAGGCTGCGTTGTCTCACCCCGTCCGGGACATTAGGTTTGAGCCTCCGCCTGTGCCCGACCCCCAACCCCGTGTTCCATTCCGTTTTACCCTCCTCCACGGAATCCAATGAAGCACGTACTGACACTGGGTGCCGCCGTTGCGGCGCTGATGCTGGGCGCGGCCACCGCCGCCGCGCAGACCGACACCGCGCACGTTGCCGCCGCCGCCGACTCGGCCGCGCCGGCCGCCGCCGCGCGCCCCCGCCGGAGCGCCAACGTGCTCACGGCCGACGAGATCGTCGCCACGCACGAGTCCAACCTGTACCAGGTGGTGGCCCGGCTCCGCTCGCGCTGGCTGCGTGACCGGCCGGGCGACGAGCACGACGACGCCGGCCCGGTGACCATCCAGGTGTACCGCAACGGCTCGCTGCTGGGCGACGTGGACGCGCTACGGCAGATCGCCCCCACCGACGTCGCGGCCGTGGAGTGGCTGGCCCCGATCGCCGCGAAGGTGAAGTTCGGCCCTCGCGCCGGCCACGGCGCCATCCTGGTCACCGACAAGCATTGACCGTTTCGCGGTCGCCGTACATCTTCCGATCAGGGCGCCACCGCGGCGTCCTGAAGGCACATCCACCGAGCACGATGATGTCCGCACACGCCGGCACTCGCCGATTTACCCGCCCCCGCACCCCGGCCGGGATGTGGAGGGCAGTCGCGCGCGTGCCGTAGCAACGCGGTTTTCCTCCCCGGTGTGAGCCTGCGGGCCACGCCTCCCGGTCACGGTGCCGGGGGGCGTTTTCGTTTGCCCGCGCCCGGCGGATCCGCCGCCCGGGCCGCTCACATTCGGACGCAGAGGAAGGCCATGACCCTCTCCATCATTCCGCCCCAGGCGCTCGATCGCGCCCTGGCGCTTCGCGACCTGGCGGACCCAGCGCAGGGGCCGCACGCCCTGCAGCACCTCGTATCCCGCATCACCGGCACCCTCGCCGCGCGCTGGGGGTGCGAGCTGCGCGTCCACCGCGCCCACCCCGTGGTCTCCATCGCCGACAATTACGACCGGCTGCACATCGGCCCCCAGGCGGTGACACGCGACGCCCGGTACACGCGCTACGTGGCGCCGGACAGGGTGCTGCGCACGCACGCCACCGCCATGATCCCGCCGCTCCTGCGCGAGCTATCCGCCGATCCGCCGGCCGACGTGCTGCTCGCCTGCCCCGGGCTGGCCTACCGCCGCGACCAGATCGACCGGCTGCACACCGGCGAGCCGCACCAGATGGACCTGTGGCGCATCGCCGCGCGGCCGCTGGGCGGAGACGATTTGAGGGAGATGGTGGACGCGCTGGTGAACGCCCTGGTCCCCGGCGCCCGCTACCGCCTGAACGCGTCGCCGCACCCGTACACGGTGGACGGCGTGGAGATCGAGATGGAATGGGACGGGGGATGGGTGGAGGTGGGCGAGTGCGGCGTGGCGCTCCCCGCCATCCTCCGCGCGAGCGGGCTCCCCGGCGAGTACACCGGGCTCGCGATGGGCGTGGGGCTGGACCGGCTGCTGATGCGTGTGAAAGGCATCCCCGACATCCGCCTGCTGCGGGCGGACGATCCACGGATTGCAGGGCAGATGCTGGGCCTGGAGCCGTATCGCCCGGTGTCGCACCAGCCGCCCGTGCGCCGCGACCTTTCCGTCGCGCTGGCTCGGGATACCACGCCCGAGGAGGTGGGCGACCGCGCGCGCACCGCGCTGGGCCCGCGGGTGGAGAGCCTCGAGGCGGTGGAGGTGCTCTCCGAAACGCCGCACGACGCGCTTCCGCCCGCCGCCCGCGAGCGCATCGGCCTGCGCCCGGGACAGAAGAACGTGCTGGTGCGGCTGGTGATCCGCGACCTGTCGCGCACCCTCACCAGCGCCGAAGCCAACCAGCTCCGCGACGACGTCTACGCCGCGCTGCACGAGGGTGACGCGTGGCAGTGGGCCGGCGAGGGGAAGGACGCGGCTGCGTGACGATCGAACCAGGTTTTTCTCAAGACCAGCCGCCGCTGCGTTGAGGCGCGGCTGGTCTTTGGGCCGGAAACAAAAAGCTTCCCGATCCACGGGGATACGCTTAGCTTTCCCTCCCCTTCCACCCAGGTATCCTCCCCCTATTCTGCTTCTCCAGTCATGCAACAAATCGTACAAGAGATTCTCGTCGAAGCAGGAGCGAGTCTGGCAGAGAGTGCCTTCAAAGCGCTGGCAAAAACCAGCTCCAATCTGTGCAAAAGGTTATGGGCAGAGTTCCAGCGGGAAGAGGAAGCTCCTCCCGTGCTGCTCGACGAAGCTGGTCTGGCGGCGCTCTTCGAAGGGATATTTCCATCCGGCAACGAGGCTCAACCCGAGGTAGATTTCGCGGGATGGGCCGCTGATTGTGGAGAAGCGTTTCTCCAGTCACTCCAGAGCTGCCGTGACGATGATGTTTGTGCGTGGTGCTCGCCAACGCTCTTCGATCATCCCGTCCGCAAGCAGGTACTGCTGGAAACGCTCGCATGCGTTCGTCCCGCCGGTTGGGACCGCCAGCAGACGCTGAACCTGGTGAAGACGGGTACACGCAGAAAATCGTACGGCGTGGATTTCGACGTGTACTTCAACGTCGATGGAGAGTGGCAGACGATGGCACTTCTCCTTGTTTTTGCGCAGGATGGTGAATACCTCGTAGTGAAAGATCTCTATTGGTCGTCGCCCTCAGAGCCTTCGTGGCGGTGAGTGGGCGATTGCACCCTCGGAGCCATTTTCTCTCCACACTGACTCTGATCGTTGTGTTCGCCGCTCCACCGGGAGTCCACGCCCAGGCGGACACCGTGCCGGCGCTGCACGTGACGGTGATGGAGGAGAGCACCGGTCTGCGCGTGGCCGGGGCGCAGGTGGAGCTGCTCACCACGCACGTCCGCGGCGTGGCCGATTCGGCGGGGGTGGTGCGGCTGGCGGGGGTGCCGGCCGGGCCGGTGTACGTGGAGGTGCGCAAGCTGGGGTACGCGCCGGTGCGCTTCGGCGTGACCGTGCCGGAGCGGCGCGAGCAGCGCGTGGAGGTGGAACTGCACCCGCAGGCGGTGGAGCTGGCCGGCGTGGTGGCCACCGCCGAGTACCGGCAGCGGCTGAGCTCGGCGGGCTTCTACCAGCGCCGCCGCAGGGGCGTGGGCGGGTTCTCGGCGCGCGAGGAGTTCCAGCAGCGCGGCTACGGCCGTTTCAGCGACATCATCCGCCGCATGCCGGGCGTTCGCCTGGTCTTCTCGCGCGATGGGCGCGCGCTGGTGCTTCCCGCGCGCGACGTGTTCATGGGCCTCGGCCACGAATGCGGGGTGGCGGTGTACGTGGACGGCCAACGGCTGCACTACAGCAACGAGGTGGACAACCTCGACCAGCTGATCCCCTATTCCGACATCGAGGCGGTGGAGACCTACGCCCCCGCCGAGATTCCGCCCGGCTACCAGGGCGGCGCCGGTTCGTGTGGCGTGATCGTGGTGTGGACCCGCGCCCGCTCCTGAGCCAGGCACCGCGCCGCGCGCGATGAAAGTGTTCGTCCGAAGTCCAGGCTGTTGGAGCCTCGCGCAGTTTGCGAGGCTTATCGTAGTGGTTGCTGCGGCTTCAGCCGCCGGTGAGCGAGGCCGGCGGGCGAACGTCTATTCATCTTCCCGATCGCGAGGGCGGCCGTTCCGGGTGACGAACCCGCATCCGCCCGGCGCGTCACGCCCGGGCCGCGGGAAACGTTCTCGGTGTGATGCGATCGGGCGGTTCGGGTGAATGCCGCCCCACGCATCTTCCCGCCTTCCGTCGGTCCGACCTCCAGGATTCCCCGAGGCATCAATGCACCGTCTTCGCTCCCTCACCGCCGCACTGCTCCCGTTGATCGCCGTCTCGGCGCCCGCGGCGGCGCAGGGTGGGGTGGACGTGTCCCTCACGATCCGAGCGGAGGGCGGCGGCGCGCCGGTGGCCGGGGCGCAGGTGGAGGTGATGGGCACGCGCCGCGGCGCCACCGCCGGAGCGGACGGGGTGGCGCACATCCGCGTGCCGCCCGGGCCGGCGCTGTTCGAGGTGCGCAAGCTGGGCTATCGCACAGAGCGCTTCAGCGTGCAACTCCCTGCCACCGACACGCTGGGGATCGACGTGGACCTGACGGTCGCCCCCGTGCAATTGCGGGGCGTGGAGGCGACGGCGACCGCCACCGAGGTCGCCCTGCGCGACGCCGGCTTCTACGACCGGCAGAAGATGGGGATCGGCGTCTTCCTGACCGGGAACAGGATCGCCCGCAATCCTGCATCGCCGCTGATCGACGCGTTCCGGGGCGTGCCCGGCGTGCGCGTGGTGCGGTACCTTGCGCCCATGACCCGGCGCAGCGGCCCGCGCAGCACCACCGACATCGACACCGAGTACCGCGTGGCTGCCTCGCGCGCGGCGGGCCGCGAATGCTGGATGGACCTGTACGTGGATGACGTGAACGTGGGTCCCGAGGTCCTGAAGAATCTCCCCGCCCGCGAGGTGGTCGCCGTGGAGGTGTACCGCGGCCCCTCGGAGATGCCCGCCAAGTACCGCAAGACCGACAACCGCTGCGGCGCGGTGGTGATCTGGACCCGCCAGGGCCGCGCCAGCTGAGCCCCGCACGATCCGCACGACGTATATGATAGAGGCCGCGCCCGCACCGGGACGCGGCCTCTTCCCGCACACCCTCCGCCCGCGCCCCATGGGTCCCCGGCTCGCGGTGCGTAACCCATCGGATGCTCGGCCCGCGAGCCGTTCGTGACGCGAGCCAGCACCTCCCGTACCCCCGTACCCCCCGTACCCCCGCACCCCCGCACCCCCGCACCCCCGCACCGCGGTTCCGGGAGCACTTCTTGCCTTCTCCGCCCAACCCTGACGGACCTCGCGAACAGGGGGAGGCGGCGATGAAGCAGACGACGGAGAGCCGGGCCGGGCGCTGGGTGGCGGCCGCGCTGGTGGTGGGCGGTGCGGTGGGGTGCGCGGTGAACCCGGTCACCGGGCGCAACCAGCTTTCGCTGGTGTCCGAGGCGCAGGAGGTTCAGCTGGGCCGCCAGTCGGCGGTGCAGGTGTCGCAGGAGATCGGGCTGGTCCCCGACTCGTCGCTGCAGGCGTACGTGCAGCGGGTGGGCGGCGCGCTGGCCGCCGCGTCGGAGCGCCCCAACCTGCCGTGGACCTTCCGCGTGGTGGACGACCCCACGCCCAACGCGTTCGCGCTCCCCGGCGGCTACATCTTCGTCACCCGCGGGCTGATGGGGATGATCACCTCCGAGGCGCAGCTCGCCTCGGTGCTGGGGCACGAGATCGGCCACGTGACGGCCAAGCACCAGGTGACCATGATCAGCCGCGCGCAGCTGGCGCAGCTCGGCCTGGGGCTGGGAAGCGTGCTGGTGCCGCAGCTGCAGGGGCTGGGCTCGCTGGCCAGCACCGGCCTGCAGCTCCTTTTCCTGCGCTACAGCCGCGACGCCGAGCGCCAGGCCGACCTGCTCGGCTTCCGCTACGCGCTGGGGCAGCACTACGACGTGCGCGAGATGGCCCGCGTGTTCGAGGCGCTGCAGCGCGTGCAGCAGGCCGAGCAGGCGCGCAGCGGCCGCAGCCCGCTTCCCACGTGGGCGGCGTCGCACCCCGGCGAGGCCGCGCGCATCGAAGACGTTCAGCGGCGCTCGGCCGCGGTCCCCGCGGGCACCGCCACGCGGGTGGAATCGGCGTCGTACCTGCAGCGGCTCAACGGCCTGGTCTACGGCGAAAACCCGCGGCAGGGGTACTTCCAGCAGAACGTCTTCTTGCACCCGGACCTCCGCTTCAGCATCACCTTCCCCAACGGCTGGCAGACGCAGAACCTGCCGCAGGCCGTCACCGGCGTCAGCCAGCGGCAGGACGCGGTGGTGCAGCTCTCCCTGGCGCAGCAGGCCCGCGGCGCCGCCGAGGCGGCGCGCGCGTTCTTCTCGCAGCAGGGGGTGCAGGCGGGGCAGGGGGGACAGACCACGGTGAACGGCCTGCCGGCCGTGGTGGTGTCTTTCCAGGGGCAGACGCAGCAGGGCGTGGTGGCCGGCCTGGTGGCGTTCATCGAGCACGGCGGCAACGTGTACCAGGTGGTGGCCTACACTCCGGCGCAGCTCTTCGGGCAGTACCAGGGGCTGTTCCAGCAGGTGGTGGGCAGCTTCCGGCCGGTGAGCGACCCGGCCGTGCTGAACGTGCGCCCCAACCGCATCAGCATCGTGCGCCTGCCGCAGGCCATGACCCTGGCCGAGTTCAACCGGCGCTACCCGTCCAGCATCCCCATCGAGGAGCTGGCGATCATCAACGAGGTCGCGGGGGCCACAGCCACGCTCCCGGCGGGCGCGCTGGCCAAGCGCATCGTGCGCCAGTAAGGCCGCGGCTCACCTCGGGCGACGGGCGGTCTCTGAATGGAAAGGCCGCCCGCCCGCCTCGCTCACCGGCGGCTGAAGCCGCCGCAACAACCACGAAAAGCCTCGCAAACCGCGCGAGGCTTCAACAGCCCGGGCATCGTGCGACCCCGTCGTCCTCCGTGGTGGGTGCGGCGCCGTGAAAGGCTCGGGGGATGGGGGGATTGTAATCGAGGGCCGCGTCCGGGTGGAGGCGGCCCTTCACGCCTTCCCTTCCGTGCGTCACGGGTGGCTGGCGCGGGACGTTCTCATCCCGGTGCGTTCCGGCGACGCCGCGGCACTGGTGCCGCGCGTGGGATGGATGCATCATTGATGACGCCCGTCCGCCATCTGTTTCCTCCGAAGGCCCCTCATGCTCCACTTCCGCACCCTCGCCGCCGCCGCGATGCTCGCGCTGTCATCCGCCGTCCTCGCCGCGCCGCTTGGGGCGCAGCGCGCGGTGGACGTGTCCATCACGGTGCGCGCGGAAGGGGGCGGCGGGCCGGTGCAGGGCGCGCAGGTGGAGGTGATGGGCACGCGGCGCATCGGCACCGCCGGCGCGGACGGCGTGGCGCGGATGCGGATCCCGCCGGGGCCGGCGGTGTTCGAGGTGCGCAAGCTGGGCTACCGCACCGAACACTTCACCCTGAACCTCCCCGCCACCGACACGCTGGGGATCGACGTGGACCTGGTGGTGGCGCCCGTGGCCCTGCGTGGCCTGGAGGCCACCGCCACCCCCACCGAGCGGGCGCTGCGCGACGCCGGCTTCTACGACCGCCAGCGGATGGGGATCGGCGTGTTCCTGACCGGGCGCGACATCGTGCGCCACCCCGCGGCGCCGCTGGTGGACGCGTTCCGCCGCGTGCCCGGCGTGCGGGTGGTGCGGGTGCTCCCCAGCATGGGCCTGCGAGCCGGCTCGCGCAGCGCGTCGGACATCGACCAGCAGTACGCGGTGGCGTCCACACGGGGTGCCGGGTCACGCGCCTGCGTGATGGACGTGTACATCGACGACATGAACGCGGACGGGAGCCTCCTTTCCCAGATCCCCGCGAGTGACGTGGTGGCCATCGAGGTGTACCGCGGCCCTTCCGAGATGCCGGGAAAGTACCGCAAGACCTCCAACCGCTGCGGCGCCGTGGTGATCTGGACACGGCAGGGGCGCACGTCGTGATCTCACACGGCCTTGCGGGATGACGAAGAGGCCGCGCCCGGATCGGACGCGGCCTCTTCGCTGATTGATACCAGCCCGAGCGGGTGAAGCCTCGCGCCGTTTGCGAGGCTTTTCGTAGTTGTTGCTGCGGCTTCAGCCGCCGGTCGGCGGGCCAGAACCCGGCTTTCTATCAGGCAATCGATCAGACGCCGTCACCGCACCGCCACCCGCGGCGCGACGGGGACGGGGACCGGCTGGCGCTGCTTGCGGCAGAGCATCCAGGCGCTCAGGCCGCCGCCCAGGAAGCCGAAGAGGTGCCCCTGCCAGCTGATCCCCGCCTGCCCGGGGAGCACGCCAAAGATCAGCCCGCCGTACACCACGCCCAGCAGCAGCGACAGGAGGATCGATCCCACGCTGCGGCGGAACCAGCCGCGCAGCAGCAGAAAGCCGAAGTAGCCGAAGATCACGCCGCTGGCGCCGATGTGCACCGAGCCCGGCGCGCCCGTGACCCACGTCCCCAGCCCGCCCACCAGCATCGCCAGCAGCGACACGACGACGAAGTCGCGCACGTCGTGCAGCAGGATCAGCCAGCCGAACAGGAGGAACGGCAGCGTGTTGGCCATCAGGTGCCCAAAGCTGCCGTGCAGGAAGGGCGCGAACAGGATCCCCAGCAGCCCCGCGGTGCTCCACGGGTGGATGCCGAAACGGTCCAGCGAGTGGAGGGTGACCGCGTTGATCACCTGGATGATCCACATCGCCGCCAGCGGGAGGAGCAGCAGCCACCCGTGCACCTTCAGTTCCCGCTTGATCGCCTTCCAGTCCTCGGCCATTCCGCGCTCTCCCTTGCCGGTGGGTCAACCCTGCCGCTGAAATCTCTCCCCGTACGTACACTCGGAGCAAGCGTTTCGTGCGCCCGCTCATCCATCGCTCATCCGGCGCGATCCCCGATGTGAAGCGATGCGAAGAGTCATCCTGGATTCGCCGAGCCACCCGCACGACAACCGAGCGTAGCCGCCGCGCCGAACTGCCGTCCGCGCCCCAATCCCCGGCGGCGACTGAAGGATCTATCGTTTGCGCCCGGAACCGATCCTCCGAAGCGCACCGGGCCGGGAATCTACCGTCAGACGGACGATGGCGTGGACCCGGTTATAGATCCTTCGGCCGCCGCCAAACATCGGTGCGGCCGACGGAACGGCGCAGCGGCGGCGCTCAGGATGACACCCAGCACCCAGCACCCAGCACCCAGCACCCAGCACCCAGCACCCAGCACCCAGCACCCAGCACCCAGCACTCAGCCCAACGACTCTCCGCCCCAAAAACGAAGGGG
This sequence comes from Longimicrobium sp., assembly GCA_035691085.1. Classification (GTDB taxonomy): domain Bacteria; phylum Gemmatimonadota; class Gemmatimonadetes; order Longimicrobiales; family Longimicrobiaceae; genus Longimicrobium. The sequence goes on along the minus strand of DASSJS010000062.1, from coordinate 3,800 downwards.
CCGCGCCCGGATGGACGCGGCCCCTTCGATGTTACCGGGTCAGCGGTCGAGCGCTCAGGCGCCCATGCTGTCCAGGATGCGGCGCGCGGCGGCGACCAGCGCGTCGCCCGCGGCCTGCGACAGGCGGCCGCTCTGCACGGTGGCCTGCACCTCGTTGATGAACGCGTTCAGCTGGCCCGTGGCCGAAGCGGTGTTGCCGCGGTCCAGCGAGGCGCTGGCGGCGCGCAGCTTGGCGTTCATCGAGTTCGCCGTGCCGCCGCTCACCGCGCCGTTCACCTGCGCCTGCAGGTTGGCCAGCGCCTGCTGCGCGGTCAGCACCGTCACCGTGGCGGTGCGGGTGCCGCTCAGCCCGCCGTCATCCGTCACCGTCACGGTCACCGTGTAGGTGCCCGCCGCGGCGTAGGTGTGGTTCAGCGAGAAGCTCTTGCCGTCCAGCGCCAGCGCCTGCGTCCCCGAGCCGTCGCCGTAGTTCACGGTGGCGGTCCAGCTGTCCGGGCCCGGGTCGCCGAAGCTGCCGCTCGCCGAATAGCTCTCGCCCGGCAGCAGCGTGGCGCCGGCGAAGGCGTTCACGGTGGGCGCGGCGTTGGTCACCGTCACCGTGGCCGTCTTGCTGTTCGACGCGCCGTCGTCGTCGGTCACCGTCACCGTCACCGTGAAGGTGCCGGCGTGGTCGTAGGTGTGGCTCAGGTTGAAGCCGTTGCCGCTCAGCGCCAGCGGCTGCGCCCCGTCACCGTCGCCGTAGTCCACCGTGGCCGTCCAGCTGTCGGCGCCGGGGTCGCTGAAGGTGCCGCCGCCCGCGTACGTCTGGTGCGCCAGGATGCTGGCGCCGGCGAAGCCCGCGACCGCCGGGGCCACGTTGAACACCGTCACGCTCGTGGTCGCGGTCGCCTCGGCGCCCGCGGGGTCGCTCACGGTGAGCGTCACCACGTAGTTGCCGTTGTCGGCGTAGGTGTGCGTCGGCGTGGCGCCGGTGCCCGTGGTGCCGTCGCCGAAGTCCCACGCGTAGGTCAGCGCGTCGCCGTCGGGGTCGCTGCTGGCGCTCCCGTCCAGCGTGACCGAGCTCCCCTCGAAGCCGTTGTACGGCCCGTCGGTGGCCGCCACCGGCGCGCGGTCGTTGGCCTCGACCAGCACCTCGATATTGTTGGGCAGCGCGCTCAGCAGGTCGTAACCGGTCTCGTTCTCGATCTGGTTGACCGTGACCTGGTACTGCTCCCACGGGTTGTTGCGGATACCCACGGAGCTGGCCGGGCCGCCCACGCTGGTCAGGTTCGGCATCTTGATGGCGATCACCTGCAGGTCGCCGGCGCTGTGCACGTCGGCCAGGCCCTTACCGCCGTCCATGATCACCGCCACCTTCCACGTGTAGTCGGGGATGGCGACTTTGCCCTCGTTCTTCAGCGTGCCCGGGGTGGCCGCGTACTCGCCGCCCGCCACCACGTAGATCTCCTTGCCGCTGGTGCGGGCAAGGTCGTTCAGGTAGTTCTCGAACTTGCTCCAGGGGCCCTGGTTGTTCTCGGCGCCCTGCGGCAGGATGTTGGTCAGCAGGAAGGTGCTGGCGTTCTCCTGGTCGGTGGTGGTGCGGCTCTCGCTCTGCACCATGTGCCCGCGGTCGTACCCGCCGTTGCGGTAGTCGAAGTCCACCACGTGGTACACGTTCGCCGGCAGCGTCTGGTCGGCGCTGAAGCAGTCGCAGCGCGGAACGCCGCTGAACTGGGTGGCGTTGAGGTTCCAGCTCACCCAGTCGGGCCCGCCGCGCGCCGGGTTGTAGCCGCTCACGTACTGGCGCTTGCTCAGCACGATTTCGCCGGCCGGCACCCCGGTGGGCGCGCCGAACTCCACGTGGTTGCGGTAGACGGCCGTGGTGGGCGCGTCGGCATCGATCACCTTGAAGGCCACCTCGCCGTACACGCCGCTCGACGCGGTCGCGCGGATGTTCGCGTTCCCGGGGGCCACGCCGGTGATGTAGCCCAGCGAGTCGACCGTGGCCACGGCCGGGTTGGAGCTGCTCCAGGTGACCGGGGAGGTCAGCGTGGCGCCGGTGGTGCTCTTCACCGTGGGGAACGCCGGCTTGGTGTAGCCGGCCGGCACCTGCGCCGGGTCGTTCACGCTGATGGAGACGGTGGCCGCGTCGCCCGGGTTCACCACGAACAGCGGCGCGCTCCCGCTCACGCCGTTGCTGGCGGTGGCGGTAAGGGTGGCGACGCCCAGCGACACGCCGGTGGCCACGCCCGTCACCGGGTCGACGGTGGCGATGCCGGGGTTGCTGCTGCTCCAGGTGAAGCTGGTGGAGGCGGGCTTGCCAACGCTGTCCACCGCGCTGGCGGTCACCTTGAAGGTGGTGCCCGGCGTGACCCAGCTGATGCGCACGGTCACGCTGGCGGGGCGCCCGCCCTGGTTGGCCGCGCCCGGGGTGCCCTTGTCGCCCAGCCCGTAGGTGCTGACCGAGGTGGCCCAGTTGCTCCCCGAGATGATGGTGTTGTCGGCCGCCAGGTCGATCACCGCGCGCGAGGCGCCGGTGGGCGGCGAGTACGGCCCCGGGGCCGCCGGGAGCACGCGGGTGGCGTAGGCCACCGAGTCCACGGTCACGCCCGCGGGGGTGCGCAGGGCCAGCCACTCGTTGGCGCTGGTGCTGCTCCCGTTGTTCATGGTGATGGAGCTGCCGTACGAGTACGCCACCGGCACGCCGCCGTTGGTGGCGGTGTTGGCGTTGTTGCCGAACACCACGTACTCGCCCGAGTCCACCACCACGCTGGCGCTGATGGTGTGCGACTCGCTGGCCGTGAGGCCCGCGGCCGACACGATCCGGTAGTTCTTCAGGTCGACGGACGAGGGGCCGGGGTTGTACACCTCGAACCACTCGCCGCTGGTGTCGGCCACCTTGGAGGGGTCGGGCATCACTTCGGTGATCACCAGGTTGCTCCCGGGGATCACGTCGAGGCGCGGTGCGTTGGGCGACAGCAGCTCGGTGCCGGTGTCCGTGCAGGCCACAACCAGAAGAGCGAGCGCCGCGGCCAAGGCCGCGCGGATCGGAGTCGGTCGCATTGAAGTGGGGGGTGCAGCCGTGGAATGGGTGACGCCCCCGTCGGACCTGGCGGGGGCGTTTGCCTGCGGGGGTCATCCCGGGCGTCGCAGAATGTAACACCTTTTCCGCCGCCCTGCAAACCTTTTCGTGGTCATGCCGACGTAACGGAACGCCGCGGCCATCGTTGCGCTTAACTGTTTGCTATGTAACGACTTAACTTCTGCATTGATAGACGTCCTTTGGGCCGCTTCGGAGCGTTCCCCAGCCGGTCCGCCCCACCCTTTTTCTCCGCACACTTGCGCTGTCGGCGCGGTACTCCGTTCGCGTTGGAAACAGACGAAGTGAGCGGATGGCGGAGAGGCACCGTCGCATGCCGCGGCCCCCCTCGCCCCGCTCCGCGGGGGAGGCGGAGAACTCCGCAATGAATTTTGGTCATCGCGGATTTCGTTGCAGCAGGTCTCCTGCTCGCGCCGATCCGATCGACGAGTGGCTGCAGGTGGCGCTCGCGCTGAGTATCGAAATTTTTTGGAGAGCCCCCCTCGCCTCCGCGGCCACTCACGGAAGGCCGGCTGTCTCAACGGATCGATCAGGGGATCACGAGACGAGTCCGGCCGTCGTGCACATCCTGCGCGTCGATGGCAGAATGGCGAGCATTCGCCGTATCCACGAAGGCTGCGGAGACGCACGGAGGACCGGGAGGGCTCGATTCCCCCTGATGACGCAGTGAACGAAGCCTGCAGGCGCAGATGACGGGGTGAACGACGGAAGCGGTGTTCCT
>DASSJS010000061.1:0-76534 GCA_035691085.1 Longimicrobium sp. | reverse complement strand
AAGTACCTCTTCCAGAGACGACAATCGAGGTGAACAGCGCGCGAAGCCGAAAGCTGACGTATCCGTTTGTGTCACACGAAGGCATACTCTACGTCCACGACTCTCAAATTGCCACGCAATACGCAGTCATCGGATCCATCTTCGATGACCGTGCTGTCTTTCGGGCACTCGAAGAGTGTAGCGATGAACGTGAGGTAGCGAAAGGTCGCTATCACGATCACACTTAGCCTTCTTCCAAGTCTCTAATGCGGTGACGTCTTCTAATTGTCAGGGAACTCGGGATCAGAGTGGAAATAATTTGGGAATTTTGGTCAAAGTAGTCTTCGAAATCTGTCGACATCAGCCAAAGTGCATCAAAGTGCCGTTTAAGGACCGCATAGTAGGAAATCGTGCCGGTACCTGTCTCCATTGAAAGAAACTTCAAACAAAACATCCGCTCAATACGATCATGGAACCGACCAAGGTGATAGGGATCGTAAAACATCGCGTCTTGGCTGAAGAAAAGCGAGCAGTATACATTCTCGCGAACAAAGCGTATATGGACATTCTGAAAGGTGTTATACAACTCAATAAAAACCGGAAACTTGAACTTCGAATCAGGTGCTTCTCCTGCCGTATTCAACTGGTCACGCACGCGTTTGTCCTCGGAAAGCGGATCGAGAAGCAAGATGTTCAGCGTTGCCCCATGATTCAAGCGATCCCGAACCGACGGCCAATGTCGCCAAATACCAGGATCCACATACGACGCTGCAGAATTGGCTAACAGGTACATAACGGTCGCACCGCGAATCACGCGTTGTGTCTCCTCATTTCGATCGTTTTGTTCTTCAGCAATCTGCATATTGTAAAATTTTGCACCCCCTAAGCTTGAGAATCGTTGCCCGAGCTCGAATTCTCGACGTTCGAGATTCCGAAGATATGCAGCTACGGGACCTACTCTCAAAATCGTCAACAGCACGACGAGGATAAGGGCGACAAAAAGAATTACTCCAAAACTGCCCCATGAATGTATCTCGCTGAGATATGCGAGAAGCCCGCTTGTAAGAAGGAACACGAAAATTTCCAAGCCCGCCAACACGAATTCTCGGCGTCGCGACACAGAGAGTCTTGGACGTTCAATGCTGCTCATGCTGGAGTGCCGGTTGGTTAAGATTTGTAGATAGTACGGTTCTGGCCGGTTTCGTCGGGATGCGCACCGCCCACGTTAGATATTTCGGCACGCAGAAGCTAGAGCCCGATATTCTGCGACGCATCGGAAGCGAGGTTCTTCGTTCAGCCGAACTACACGGCGTGGCTGTGTATAGAGATGAACAACTCCTAACACTATGGCGCGCGCCTACTGACCGCGCTCAACCGCCATCGAGCTGCCGCAGCCGCGTGCGCGACGCCGCCACCGCGTCCGCCGCACGGTACAGCGCGACGGCGGTGTTGCGCGCGTCGGTGTCGTCCGCCCACCGCGCGTGCTGCAGCAGTTCCGCCTCGGTGGCGCTCAGCGTCTCGATCATCTCCGCCAGCGGGGGGCGATCTTCGGCGCCGGGGGCTGCGGGCGCGTTGGGATCCGTCCAGTCGCGGCGGGCCAGGGCGGCGGCGGCGGGGTCGTAGGTGATGATGAGCCCGGCGGCGACGAGCGGTTCGATCGCCCACGCCAGCGGCGCGCGCCAAGCTTCCGGTGACGCGCGATGCAGCGCGGCGAACGCCGCCATCGCGCGCAGCACCGCACTCACCTCCGGCGAATCGAACGCGGCGAGGCGGGCCAGCAGCAGCCTCCGCGCCCGGTCGAAATCATCCCCCAGCCCGTACCGCTCGTCCGCGCCCGGGATGGCGGCGATGCGCTGCTGGCCGGCAAGCACGCCGGCGGCGCGGCGCTCCGCATCGTCGCGCTCCTCGCGGTCGATGGCGGCGGCGATGCTGCGCGCGGCCTCGTCGTCATCGTCCGCCACGGGGCGGAGACGGGGGACGGCGGCGGTCTCGCGGACGGCGCGGTCGCCGCGGACGTGCTCGGTGGTTGTGATCTCCAGGAGCGCGCCATCTTCCACCACGTACGCGGTGGCGCCCATCTCGTCGTCGATGGCCCAGTTCGTCCCCGTGAACCGCCGCGCCACCCGCCCATCGCGGCCGATCATCCACCAATCCGCCGGATCGGCGTGCAGCGGCTGGCCCGACGCGCGGCGGATGTCCAGCGGCGTGCGCTCCGAGAGGCCGCGGAACACCACCCAGCCGTCGTCACACGCCCACGCCCGCACGGTCCCTGCGTTGGTATCGGAGTCGCTCATCAGCCGAACCAGAAACGACGGGTGGATGATGGAGAAGAACAGCCACTGCTCGTACTGCGGCGCGCGCTTCCTGGACGGCGCCGGGTGGCCGCGGCGCTGCCCGGCGTGCGGCAACACCTCGTACCTCAATCCCCTGCCGGTGGCCGTGCTGCTGCAGCCGGTGGATGATGATGGGCTGCTCGCCATCCGCCGCGCCATTCCGCCCGTGGGCAAGCTGGCGCTCCCCGGCGGATTCATCGACGTGGGAGAGAGCTGGCGGCACGCCGCCGCGCGCGAGCTGCGCGAGGAAACCGGGATCGAGATCGACACGTCCCCCATCCGCGAGGTGCGCGTCCTCTCCGCGCCCGACGGAACGCTCCTCGTCTTCGGCCTGGCCCCGCCGCTCCCCGCCGCCGGCCTCCCGCCGTTCACCCCGTCGCCCGAGACGTCGGAGCGCGTGATCCTGCGCGAGGCGCCGGACGACATGGCGTTTCCGCTGCACGCGCAGGTCGTCCGCGAGTACTTCTCCGGCGCGTTCCACCACCGCTGACCTGGGGATTAAGTCGTGTTTTCCGCGCTGGCCGTGATGATGTCATCCTGAGGAGCGTCCGCGCCGAACTCGCGTCCACGCAAGTATCTGGACGCGACGAAGAATCTATAGCCGCGTCCATGCCACGGCCCGCCATGACGATCGACCACAGTCGCACTCGCTTCGGAGCATCGGTGCCGAGCCCCCTCGGCAGATCCTTCCGCCAGCTTCGCTCACCGGCGGCTGAAGCCGCAGCAACCACTACGAGAAGCCTCGCAAACTGCGCGAGGCTCCACCAGCGGGGACTGCGGGCGACCACGATCGTCCCGGTGGTCGCCCGCAGCGAGGGGAAAGACTCCGCCTGAGTCCGGGGACGACATCATGCGTCCGGGTGTGGATGAATGGAGCCATCTTCCGCATCCGGTGCGGGTGGGGCCGGTCCGCTTCGTGCGGCTGGCCTTCACCCGGCAGGCGTTGAATCGACGCTTCCGCGCTCCCGCATCTCACGCGACCGTACCAGGCCCACCCCCTACCACCCGCATAGCCCATGCAAGATCGCGCATCCGGCCTGTTCCTTCTGCTGGCGCTGCCCGTGGCGCTCGCGTCGTGCCAGAACGGCGTCGGGATAGGGGACGACAACGCCGCGGGTGACAAGTGGGCGGGGTGCTACGATCATTCGTGCGTCAGCGCGCCGCAGCGGGTACCCGGCGTGCCGCCGCTCGCGTCGTTGAGCGCGAAGACGTACCACACCTGCGGCCTCACCCCCGCGGGCGAGGCGTGGTGCTGGGGCGACAACAGCGTGGGACAGCTCGGTGACGGCACCGACGAGCGGCGCGGCGGGCCGGTGAAGGTGGCGGGGGATCTCCGTTTCTCCGTGGTCACCGTGGGCTCGGGGTTCACCTGCGCGGTGGCCGTCGGCGGCACGGCGTACTGCTGGGGATCGGGCGCCTCGGGGGAGCTCGGGCAGGAGGCGCCGGAGCTGTGCATGGCGGGGCGGGTGGCGTGCGCCCGCTCGCCGCTGGCCATCCCGGGCCGCGCCTACACCACCATCGCCGCGGGCATCCGGCACGTCTGCGCGCTGGACACCGCCGGCGCGGCGTTCTGCTGGGGCTTCAGCCTGCTGGGCGAAACGGGGAACCCGGCGTTCGGGGAGAGGGTGCTTCCGCCATTCCGGGTGCCCGGCTCCGACGTGTTCACGACGCTCGCGGCGGGCGATGCGTTCACCTGCGGGCTCACCAACGCGGGGCGGGCGCTCTGCTGGGGATCGAACAACCGCGGGGAGCTTGGCCGCACGGTGGGCGCCTGCGGCAACGTGTTCGGCTTCACCAACGTCTGCTCGCCCACGCCCGGCCCGGTGGTGACGGCCGAGCGCTTCACGGCGCTCTCCGCCAGCAACGGCCACGCGTGCGCCATCACCCCGGCGGGCACGGCCCTGTGCTGGGGCGACAACGGCCAGGGGCAGCTGGGCACGCGCGACTTCAACCAGTACGACCACCCGGTGGTCGCGCAGGGCGGGATGTCGTTCACCGCCGTCAACGCCAGCGGGGCGGCAACGTGCGGCACGCCCGCGGGCGGGGCGAGCGTGTGCTGGGGATTGAACCTGGCCGGCAAGCTGGGCGTGGGCACGCGCGTCGAGCTCTCCACCGCGCCGCTCCCGATCAAGGGCGGCCCCCGCTTCGCCAGCTTCGCGGGCGGGCAGGATTATGTGTGCGCGCTGGATGCCGCGGGGGCCGCGTTCTGCTGGGGAGGGGGGCGCATGGGCCAGCTCGGGTCCGGAGAGATGCTGCCGTAGCTCCCCGCGCCCCGCGGCCGATGCCGCGTCTCGCAAGCCGCGCCTGGCATCGGTCGAGCCATCCATCGTCACGAGCGGCCTTGCCCCTCGCCCGCCGCATCCGGATTGCCGCGGGGCGGATGCGGCGTAGCTTCGGGAGCACAGCCATCCGCACGCCCCATCACACCGAGGTCACCCGTGCCCTTTCGCCGCATCGTTCCGCTGCTGCTGGCCTTGCTCTCCGCCGCGCACGCATCCGCGCAGACGCGCCAAGCGGCGGGGCCGGGCGCGATTCCGTACCGGATGGTGCGGAACCGGGTGAGCGGCGCGGTGCTGCCGCGAATCAGCCTCAACACGCGGCAGGCGCGCCCCATCAACACCCGGCTCGACTCGCTGGCCGCCTCCCTGCGCTGCGACCCCGACGACGTGCGCCGCGGCCGCACCGAGCCGTACGAGTCGGAGGCCCGGGTGACGTATGCGGCCAACGACGTGTTCAGCGTGGCCATCATCGCCAGCTGGTACTGCGGCGGCGCATATCCGGTGAATGGCGCGGACCTGTCCGTGACCTATGACCTGCGCACCGGGCGCGAGGTGCCGTTCACCGCGCTTTGGGCCAACTACGCCCGCGACCGCCGCCAGATCATCCGTACCCTTTTCCCGAGCCAGGCCTCGGCGGCGGGGCGCCCCCGGCCCGAGACGCCGAACGGCACCACCCAGTGCGACGGCCTCTTCACCCTGCAGGAGCTTACGGAGATGGTGGACGCGTACTCGCTGTCGCCGCGCGGGATCACGGCGAACATCGATTTCCCGCACGCCGTCCTCCCCTGCGGCAACCGAACGACCACCCCGTGGGCGCGCGTGCAGCACTACGCCGCGCCGGGCGGGATCCTGGCGCGCATGGCCCGGCCGGGGGGGCGCTGATTCACACCGGCTCGTCAGCCGCCGCGATTCACGGCGCGCCCGTCTACATCGGCACCGCGGGGTGGACGCTGCCGCGCGAGCAGCAGCCGCGCTTCCCCGCCGAGGGAAGCCACCTGCAGCGCTACGCCGCCGTGCTTCCCGCCGTGGAGATCAACACCACCTTCTACCGCTCGCACCGCGCGGCCACGTGGGCGCGCTGGGCCGCCAGCGTGCCCGGCGATTTCCGCTTCAGCGCCAAGCTCCCGCGCGCCATCACCCACGCCGCCCGGCTGGTGGACGTGGACGCGGCGCTCGACGCGTTCCTGGCCGAGGTCGGCCTGCTGGGGCCGAAGCTGGGGTGCGTGCTCGTGCAGCTTCCGCCCAGCCTGCAGTTCGACGCGGACGTCGCCGGCGCGTTCTTCCGCGCGCTGCGCGAGCGCCACGCCGGGCCGGTCGCCTGTGAGCCGCGCCACGCCACGTGGTTCACCCCCGGCGCGGACGCGCTGCTAGCGGATGCGACGGTGGCGCGCGTGGCCGCGGACCCCGTGCGCGCCCCCGGCGCCGACGAGCCCGGCGGCTGGCCCGGGCTGGCCTACTATCGCCTCCACGGCTCGCCGCGCATGTACTACTCGGCCTACGAGCCGGAGTATCTCGGCGCGCTCGCGGCTCGCATCGAGGGCCTTCGCGGGCACGGCGTCCCCGTCTGGTGCATCTTCGACAACACTACCCTGGGCGCCGCCACCGCCAACGCGCTCGACCTCCTCCAACGCCTGAATCCGTTGGCGGAATCATCCGTATTCCAGTTGCCGGCGGGATGATCCGCGGTCGATCGTGGACCGCGGAATCCCCTGCGACGTCATCCTGGTTGAGCCGCCGCGCGGAACCGGCGTCCACACCAGATTTTTGGCGGCGACTGAAGGATCCATAACCGCGGCCACGCCATCGTCCGCCTGACGAGCGATCACGGAGCCTGTGCGCTCCGGAAGCCGGTTCCGAGCGCGACCGGCAGATCCTTCGGCCGCCGCCGGCTGTCGTTGCAACGTATGGGTTTGCGCGGCGGCGGCGCTCAGGATGACATCTCCCATGGCGGTCATGGATTGGAAAGGCGCATGGCTTCTTCAAAGGCAGAGGCAGACGAGTCGTCCCTCCCCATCCACGGCTCGGCGCGGCTGGTGATCGTGGACGACGAGGGGAGGCTCCTCCTCTTCCGCTTTCACGACGAGCACCGGCCGCCGTTCTGGAGCACCGTGGGCGGGCGGCTGGAGCCGGGCGAGAGCTACCACTCCGCCGCCGTGCGCGAGTTGGCGGAGGAGACCGGCTTCCGCGCGCCCATCGGCCCGCTGCTGCACGTGCGCGACGACGTGTTTGCAACGGCGGGGAGCGGGCCGGCGCGGTGGATCGAGCACTACTTCCTGGTGCGCTCCCCCGGCGGCGAGATCACCCGCGATGGCTGGACCGATGAGGAGCGCGTCACCATCCGCGCGCACCGCTGGTGGAGCCTGGACGAGATGCGCGCGACGGACGAAACCTTCCTCCCGCCCCTCATCCTCGGCCTGCTGGAAGAAGCGCTCTCGCTGATCCAGCCATCCGCATGACGCCGATCGTCACCGACGGCCCGATAGCGGGGATGGACGAGTACGCGCGCATCCCCATCGCCTTCGAGGTGCGCGGCGTGCTCGCCGTCGAGCTCCCCGGCCGCGGCCTGGGCGGCGTGACGATGACGGAGCGCGCCGTCGACGCGCCATGGGTGAAGGACTACGACGCGGGAGAAGAGCGGCCGCAGCGCTGGGCCCGCCGCTTCGACGTGACCCACTGGCGGCTGTTCACGGCGCGGATGGATGGCGAGCTGGCCGGCGGCGCGGTGGTCGCCTTCAACACGCCGGGCGTGGAGATGCTGGAGGGGCGCCGCGACCTGGCCGTGCTGTGGGACATCCGCGTGATGCCGTCCCTTCGTGGGCAGGGCGTGGGCGCGGCCCTCTTCCGTGCGGCGGCGGCGTGGGCGCGGGGGCAGGGGTGCCGGTGGCTGAAGGTCGAGACGCAGAACGTCAACGTGGGCGCCTGCCGCTTCTACGCGCGGATGGGGTGCGAGCTGGGCAGCATCCACCCCTTCGCCTACCCCGACCTCCCCGACGAGACGCAGCTGCTCTGGTACCTGGACCTTGCCGCCGAGCATCCCCGGGGATGATGTCCGAGCCTGTCCCTTTTGTCCGACCCGCCGCGACGGACGACGCCGATGCGCTCGCCGCCCTGTTGGCCGCTTACCTGGCTGAGCGCTTCCCCGGCCACCCCGGCACCCCCGCCGCGAAGCTCGCTGCCGACGTGCTGGCGCCCGGGAGCACGCACCACGTGCTGCTCGCGGAGCGGCACGGCGCCGCCATCGGCTTCGTGGCGTGGGACGCCGTGTACGACCTGCACTGGGCACAACGCGGCGCCCAGATCGCCGACCTGTTCGTGCGGCCCGGCAGCCGCGGGCAGGGCGTGGCGCTGGCGCTGGTCGCCGCGGTGTGCGCGCGGGCGGCGGAGATGGGCGCCACCTTCCTGCGCGGCGCCAGCTACGATCGCCAGTCGCCCACGGGGCGCTTCTACGAGCGCATCGCCGTGGGGCACGATTCGGCGGAGTGCCACTGCGCCGGCCGCGCGTTCCGGCAGATGGCCTCGCTGCACGGCGCGCCCGTCCGCCAGATGGCGCGCTCGCTGCCGCCGGTCGAGTGGAACTACGAAGCGTGACGCCGGCCGGCAGGCCGTGGGTTTCACCTCCTTTCCCCCGATCGCTGATGGAGATCGAGATCACCGACGGGCCGGTGGGCGACATGAAGGCGTACGCGCGCATCTCGATTGGAACCATGAGCCCTGGCTGCCGATGGACCCGGAAAACCCCGTGGTGAAGCTGTGCGTGGAGGGGATGCGCGCCGAGGGCCAGGGAAGGCTGGGCGACGCGCACGACCTCTTCCTCCGCGCGTGGAACGAGGCGAGCGACGACTGGGAGGCGTGCATCGCCGCGCACTACCTGGCGCGCCATCAGCCAACCCACGCCGAGACGTTGCGATGGAACGACGAAGCCCTCCGCCGCGCCCTTGCGGTCACCGACGGCCGGGCGCGCGGCTTCTTCCCTTCGCTGTACCTGAACCTGGCGGCGTCGTACGAGCAGGAGGGCGCCGTGAAGATTGCCCGCGAGCTCTACGAAGCCGCCCTCGCGCGGATGGACGAGCCCGGCGCGCCCCCCACCGAGGCGCACGTGCGCGCCAGCATCGAGCGCGGCGCGCGCCGGCCCATCGGGTAACATCCGCAACCGCGGCACTGGCGCGTCCGTTCCCCGTTCGAGAGTTTTCGGAGAACACCGGCCCGACGCGTACCCGCCGCCCGCCACCTCCATCCGTGCTCGCAACCTCTCCGCCCACCTCGCTCACCCACGCCAAGCTGCGGCAGGGCGTGCGCGAGCTGGTGGCGGTGGATGATGGGCTCGCGGCGATCGTCGACCGTTACGGCCATCCGCCCATGTGGGGGCGGCCGCGGGGCTTCGCCACGCTCGTCCACATCATCCTGGAACAGCAGGTGTCGCTCGCCTCGGCGGCGGCGGTGTTCGCGAAGGTGGAGCGCGCGCTGGGCGGCGTCACGCCTGCCGCCGTGCGGACGGCGGGGCGGCCGGGGCTGCTGGCGCTGGGTTTGACGCGGCAGAAGGCGGGATACATCGCGTCACTGGCGGATCACGTGGCAAACGGCACGCTTCCGCTCGCCCGGCTGCCGCGGCTGCCGGACGCGGAGGTCGCCGAGGCGTTGATCCGCATCCCCGGCATCGGCCCGTGGACGGCGTCCATCTACCTGCTGATGGCGCTGCGGCGCCCCGACGTGTGGCCACCGGGCGACCTGGCGCTGCACAAGGCGATGTCGCGCCTCCCCGGCTTCACCGCCGTCCCCGCGAGCGACGCGGCGGCCGGTCACGCGCTGCGCTGGCGGCCGTGGCGCGCCGTGGCCGCGCGCATCCTGTGGCACGGCTATCTTTCCGACCGCGTGCGCTGACCCGCCGTTCATCATCCCCCAACGACCCCATGACGACGATCGATCCACACGCCCCGGCGGCCGGCTCCACCGCGGACCGCGGCTTCACGCTCCGCCACGCAACGCCGGGCGACGCGGCGGCCATCCTGGCGTACCTGCGGCAGATGGGCGGCGAGTCGGACTTCGTCACCTTCGGGCCCGAGGGGATCCCGATGAGCGAGGAGGCCGAGGCCGCCTACATCGCCAGCGTGTCGGAGCGCGACAACGCCATCTTCCTGCTGGCGGTGGATCACGCGGGGCGGATCGTGGGCGCGCTCACCTTCAGCGGCGGCGAGCGGGCGCGCCTGCGACACGTGGGCGAGTTCGGCGTGAGCGTGCTGCGCGAGTGGTGGGGCCGCGGCGTGGCCGGCGTGCTGCTGCGGGAGATGCTGGGTTGGGCGCGCCGGAGCGGCGTCGTCCGCAAGATCAACCTGAAAGTGGACGCCGACAACGCGCGCGCCATCGCTCTGTACGAGCGGCTGGGATGGGTGCACGAAGGCCGCACCACCCGCGAGATGTGCATCAACGGCGTGTTCCACGACGGCCTGCTGATGGGGCAGGAGATCGACCCCGAGCCATCTCCCGCCGTCTGACCGGCGGACCACGGAACACGAACTGGACGATGGACCGGAACCAGATGGAGCAGGCGCTCACCCTGTTCGGCAACCTCGACACGCCGCTCCCCGTGGCCGACGTGGCGGCCATGCTGCGCGGCGCCACCATCGCGGCGGAGGTGCGCGAGTCGTCGCACTTCACCGGCGGCCGGTACATCCGCATCCGCGAGAACGGCCGCGTGCACATGACGGTGGAGCGCACCGCGGCGGGCGACTACCTGGTGCGCGGCGACGCCGACCGCGGGGCCGAGTTGAACGCCGTGGCGCGCCGCGTTTCCGGCATCCTGGCGCTGATCGGCGTGCGCCACCGCTTCGAGCTGTATGCAGATGACGAGCGGATGGTGGCGTACCTGGACCACGCCTGGCCGCTGGGCGAGGGATCGGTGGAGGGGTGACGGCGGCGCCACGCGCGGAACGGATCGGCGCCGCGCACGCCGCGGCGGTGCACGCGGTGCTGGTGGCGTGCGGGGCCGAGCTGGCGCGGCAGGGCTACCGCAACTGGGACCCGCCGTACCCGCTGGAGCGCGTGCTCGCGGACGTCACCGCGCGCGAGGTATGGGCCGTGTGGCTAGGCGATGACGTGGTGGCGGCCTTCACCCTGGGCCTCACCCCGCCGCACCCGGACGACCCGCCCGCCTGGCGCCGTGCGGATGCGCCCGCGCTGTACCTGAGCCGCCTGGCCGTGCATCCGCATGCGCAGCGCGGCGGCCTGGGTGCGTGGTGCATGGCCCGCGTGGAAGAGCGGGCGCGGGCGCTGGCCTGCGCCGCCGTCCGCTTCGACGTGCTGGCCGCCAGCGCCCGCCTCCGCGCCTTCTACGAGCGCCTGGGCTACGAGCTGCGCGGCGAGCGCACCCGTCCCCCCTTCACCTTCGCCTGCTACGACAAGCTGCTGGACGGCGAGGCCTGAGCGCACGGGTATCTACCTGTTTCGCAACAGGTTACCGTGTCACCGTGAGTGATTCACCGCGTTGCGCACGAGGCCTCGGCTGGTGGAGCCTCGCGCAGTTTGCGAGGCTTCTCGTAGTGGTTGCTGCGGCTTCAGCCGCCGGTGAGCGAGGCTGACGGGCGCACTACACCGGCGTTGTCGCTCCGTCGGCGATAGATCCTTCGGGCTGCGGCCATTGTGCCAGACGGAACGCCGCGTGGTCGCCCTCAGGATGACATTCTCGTGGCCCCGCGCGGTTTCCGATTCGCCGCCCCACGGTCTGCTCGCACCCAGCACCCAGCACCCAGCACCCAGCACCCAGCACCCAGCACCCAGCACTTCCGTACCCCGTACCCGTACTCTCGTACTTTGTCCGTGACCCTGCGCTGGTGGCCGTCCGGCGGCCTGTGGCGGCACCCTGACTTCCTGCGGCTGTGGGGCGCGCAGGTGGGGAGCGCGTTCGGCAGCCGCATCACGCGCACGGCGCTGCCGATCATCGCCATCCTGATGATCCACGCCACGCCCACCGAGGTCGCGGTGCTCTCCGCGCTGGGCGTGGCGCCCGGGGTGCTGGTCGGCCTGTTCGCTGGGGGCCACGTGGACCGCACGGCCAAGCGCCCGCTCCTGATCGGGGCCGACCTGGCGCGCGCGCTGCTGATCCTCACCATCCCCGCGGCGGCGTGGCTGGGATGGCTGAACATGCCACAGCTCTACGTGGTCGCCGCGCTGGTCGCCGCCGCCACCACGCTCTTCCAGATCGCCGACACCAGCTACCTTCCCGCGCTGGTCGGCCGCGGCCTGGTGGTGGAGGGGAACGCACGCCTGGGCGCCACCGAGTCGCTGGCCGAGACGGCGGGGCCGGGGATGGCGGGCGTGCTGGTGCAGCTCCTCACCGCGCCCGTGGCGGTGATCGTGGACGCGGCGTCGTACCTGTGGTCGGCGCTGCTGCTGAGCCGCATCCGCGCCCCCGAGATCATCTCCGAATCCGCCGAATCCGCCGAGCCCACGGACGCGCGGGCGGTGCTGGACGACGCGCGCGCCGGCTTCCGCGCCTGCCTGGCCGACCCGCTGGTGCGGCCGCTGCTGCTGGCCGACGCGGTGGCGATGTTCTTCGGCGGGTTCTTCATGGCGCTGTACATGGTGATGGCGCTGGAGACGCTCCGCCTTTCGCCCGCGGCGGTGGGGCTGGTGATCAGCGTGGGCGGCGTGGGCGCGTTCGGCGGGGCGCTGCTGGCCCAGCCGCTGGGCCGCGTTCGCCGCACCGGCGCGGCGATGGTGGCCTCGCTCGCGCTGGGGCAGACTGCGATGATGTTCCTGCCGCTGGCCGCGCACGCGGGGCGCTGGGCCATCCCCTGCCTGGTGGCGCAGCAGCTGGTGGGCGACGGGTTCCTGTCCGCGTACCGCATTCTGTCGGTGAGCCTGCGCCAGCGCCTGCTTCCCGACGCGGTGCTGGGCCGCGCCAACGCCAGCTTCCACGTGATCGCCGGGATCACCCTCCCCGCCGGCGCGCTGATCGCCGGCCCGCTCGCCACCCTGATCGGCGTGGCGCCGGCGGTGTGGGTGGGCACGGCGGGCGGGCTGCTGGCCGTCCCCGTGCTCCTCGCCAGCCCGCTCCCTCGCCTTCGACCGGACCTGAGCCATGACTGACGGAATCGAGTACCGTGGGCCGATCGAGTACCGCGTTAGCCAGCCGTTGGCGGACGAGGAGCTTAACCCGCTGTACGCCGCCGCGTGGCCCAATCACAGCGACGCCGCCTTTGGCCACGTGCTGGCGCGCAGCCTGGCGTGGGTGGCGGCATACGAGCGGGGCGAGCTGGTGGGCTTCGTGTACGTGGCGTGGGACGGCAGGCAGCACGCCTTTCTGCTCGACACCACCGTCCATCCGCGCGTCCAGCGCCGCGGGATCGGCACGGAGCTGGTGCGCCGCGCCACCGCCGCGGCGCGCGAGGCCGGGTGCGAGTGGCTGCACGTGGACTACGACTCGCACCTGGACACCTTCTACAGCGGCTGCGGCTTCCGCCACACCCTGGCCGGCCTCATCCACCTCCCCGATCCACAACCCTGAAGGCCTGAGCGAGATGATCGACCTGCAGACTATCCACGACTTCCTGGATCCCGAGGCCCGCGCCGCGCTGGATGCCGAGCTGCGCGCCTCGGCGGGCGCGGCGGCGACGGTGCTGGCGGCGGGGAACGCGGCGGGGGTGGTGCACTCCGCCGTGCGCCGCAGCACGCGCGTGGCGGTGTCGCCCGAAACGCGCCAGCGGGTGAAGGAGAGGCTGATGGAGCGGAAGGGCGAGCTGGAGGCGCACTTCGGCGTGAGCCTGAGCGAGTGCGAGGACCCGCAGTTCCTCCGCTACCAGGAGGGCGACTACTTCGTGGCGCACCAGGACGGCAACACGCCGATGGTGTACGACGACTCGCGCTTTCGGCGCGTGTCGGCGGTGATCTTCATGACGCCGCGCTCCGACGAGCCCGCGGAGGGAACTTATGGCGGGGGTGAGCTGGTATTCCATGGACCCTACACGCAGCCAAACCTGCGGGTGAGCGCGGAGGCCAGCCCCGGCACGCTGGTGGCCTTCCGCGCCGAGACCACGCACGAGGTGACGCCGGTCACGCACGGCGAGCGCTACACCATCGTCACCTGGTTCCGCTGACGCCTGGCTTGGCACGCGACCCGCAAGGCGAAGGGATATCCCCGGCCCGTCCGCCCGTCCACTATGTTCGCAGGAGAAGGTTTGTCAGCGAGGACTGTGCTGATCGTGGAAGACGACCCCGCCAGCGTGGACATTTTCACGACCATTCTGCGCTACGGCGGATATGAAGTGCTGGCCGCCCACACCGCCGCTGACGGCGCCCGCGTGGCTCGGGAGCGCATCCCCGACTTGGCGGTGGTGGACATCGGCCTCCCCGACACGCTGGGCTTCAGCCTGCTCGACGAGCTGACCGACGACCCCGCCACCGCGCACATCCCGCTGATCGTGTGCACGGTGCACGTATTCGAGCACGACGAGAAGCGAGCCCGCCGCGCCGGCAGTGACGTGTTCCTGCGCAAGCCCGTGGAGCCGAAAGAGCTCCTTCGCCAGGTGAACCAGCTCCTCCAGAACCCGCCCGCCGCCACGCCCCTCTGACGGCTCTCCCGGTAGCCGTGGCGATGCGCCCAATGCCGCGCACCTGCGGCATGTGTGCGCAGCTCCTTGTGGATCAAAACGATGCCGGCGTAACAGCCTCGCGCGGTTTGCGAGGCTTCCTGTCGTCGTAGCCCGCGGCTTCAGCCGCCCGGGTGGGGAATCGCCACGGGACCATCTCAGGCCGCGTATGGCACAGCGCCCGCTCTCCGCCACGGCATTGACGAGCAGCCTCGCGCGGTTTGCGAGGCTTTTCGTTGTTGTTGCTGCGGCTTCAGCCGCCGGTCAGCAGGCCGAGGCCACCAACTCATCATAAGCGCCTGTGCATCAGCCAATCGACACCGCGCTCTCCATCCCGAATCTCCCGCCGGATCCCTCCGTAGTCCTCCTGCTGCCGGCGATCGCCCGGGACCGCGCGACCGCCGGGGAATGCGAAAAGGTGCTCGACCTGCTGGACGATCGATCATCATCCAGCCATGACGGTGGCGGCCCGGCGCCGGGAGCGATATCGTGGCCCTCCGCCACCGCTCGCCGTCCCCCAGCTGCTCGATACGCCGCCGAATGCCCAAGCCGCCCCACCGCTACGTCGCCTTCATGCGCGCCCTGAACGTGGGCGGCCGCATCGTGAAGATGGACCACCTGCGCACGCTGTTCGAGGACCTGGGGTTCGATGACGTGGCCACCTACATCGCCAGCGGCAACGTGGCCTTCCGCTCGCCCCAGGCCGACACGGGAAAGCTGGAGAGCGCCATCAACGCGCACCTGGAGAAGTCGCTCGGCTACGTGGTGGGCACCTACATCCGCACCCCCGCCGAGCTGGCCAGGATCGCCGCGCACCGCCCCTTCCCGGCCGAGGACCTGGATGCGCCCGGCCACACGCTCTACATCAACTTCCTCCCCGAAGCGCCGTCCCCCGAAGCCGTGGAACGATTGATGGAGTTGCGCACGCCCACCGACGACTTCGCGGTGCACGGGCGCGAGATGTACTGGCTGGCCCGCATCAAGATGAGCGAGACCACCATCACCGGCCCGCGGCTGGCGAAGGCGCTGGGGATGCCGATGACCGGCCGCAACCTGAACACCGTCCGCAAGCTGGCGGAGAAGTACGCCGGGTAGATGTCCAAGCTCGCCCCAGTCGCCGAATCGATGAACCTGCCCGCCGCCGCCTCCCTCGGCCCGCTTCCCTCGCCGGGCACACCGGGGACCATGCACATCCCCGTGCTGGCGCTGGCGTGCGGGGTGATGGCCTTCATGCTGATGGCGGCGTTCGTCCGCGGCTACTCGGCCGCCAACCCGCCGGAGACGAGCGATGCCATCCGCCGCGGCCACGCCAAGCCGGTTTGGACGCGCGCGATGTGGATGCAGGTGCTGGGCGCCTTCGCACTGATGGGCCTGATGGTGGCGGTGTCACGATGAGCGCCACGGGCGCGCTGTACGACACCATCGGCCGGGGATACGCCGCGTACCGCCGGCCCGACCCGCGGCTGGCAGTCCGTATCCACGCCGCGCTGGGCAATGCGGCCAGCGTGGTGAACATCGGCGCCGGCGCGGGATCGTACGAGCCTGCGGGCCGCCGCGTGGCCGCCGTGGAGCCCAGCGCGGTGATGGTGCGCCAGCGCGCGCAGGGCACCGCCCCCGCCGTCCGCGCGGTGGCCGGGGCGCTCCCCTTCCGCGCGGCCGCGGTGGACGCCGCGCTCGCCATCCTCACCCTGCACCACTGGCCCAGCTGGCGCGGCGGCGTGGACGAGATGCGGCGGGTGGCACGCGAACGCGTGGTGATCCTCACCTGGGACCGCGACTTTCCCGGCTTCTGGCTGACGGACGACTACTTCCCGTCCATCATCCCCACCGACCGCGTGGCATTCCCGTCCATCGCCGAGCTGGCGGACGCGCTCGGAACGGCGGACGTGCGCACGGTGCCCATCCCCGCGGACTGCACGGATGGGATGCTGGGCGCGTACTGGCGCCGCCCCGCCGCGTACCTGGACCCCGGCGTGCGCGCCGCCATCTCGGCGTTCGCCCGCATCCCCGACCCGGCGCCGGCGCTCGCCCGGCTCAAGGCCGACCTGGAGGACGGCAGCTGGGAGCGCCGCGTCGGCCGCAATCTCCCGGCTGACGAGATGGACCTGGGCTACCGCCTGCTGGTCGCCGAGCTCCCCTGAATCGCCCCGATCCGCCCCGTTCCGTCCGCCGATGAGACCGCTCCGCCTCCCCGCGCCCGCCAGCGCCCTCGCCGCCGCCACGCTCCGGCGCTCCGATGACTTCCACCGCGGCTTCTCTCGATGACCGAAGCGCCCGGCGACCTACCCGGCGTCACCTTCGCCCAGCTGCGCGGCCTGGCGCTGGCGCTCCCCGGCGTGGAGGAGGGGACCAGCTACGGCACCCCCGCCTTCCGCGTGAAGGGAAAGCTCTTCCTGCGGCTGTGGGAAGACGGAGAGACGCTGGTGCTGAAGACCGACTTCCACGAGCGTGACCACCTGCTGGCCACCGACCCCGAAACCTTCTTCGTGACCGACCATTACAGGGGCTATCCGATCGTCCTGGTGCGCCTCCCCGCGGTCCGCCCGGCACACCTCGCCTCGCTGGTGGAAGACAGCTGGCGCCGGCATGCCCCGGCCAGGGTGGTGGCCGCGTACGACCAGCGAGAGGCGTGAGCTACGGCATCGATCCCGTTCCACCCCCGTCCCTTCAACCCGGGTGACATCATGAGCGAGACCATCATCCCCGCCTGTGCCGGCAAGAACATCGTGATCTGCTGCGACGGCACGTCCAACCAGCTGGACGGCGAGTTCTCCAACGTGGCCAAGCTGTACAGCGTGCTGGTGAAGGACCCCGCGCGCCAGGTGGTCTACTATGACCCCGGTGTGGGAACGATGGGGGACTCGCGGCTGGTGTCGGGCGTGGCGCGGGCGGTCTCCAAGGGATTGGGGATGGCGTTCGGCGCCGGGTTCGCCGAGAACCTGTCCGACGCATACGCATTTCTGATGGACACGTACGAAGAGGGCGACTGCGTGTACATGTTCGGGTTCAGCCGCGGCGCCTTCACCGTGCGGGCACTGGCGGCCATCCTGCACACCTGCGGGCTGGTCGAGAAGCGGAACCAGAACCTCCTCCCCTACATCTTCCCGCTGCACATGAAGTCGTTCGAGGGGACCCGCGACGAGGAGAGGGCGGGAAAAGCAGCGGACGATGCCGAGGCGACGGGCGGCAACACCCCGCAAGGCGGCGAGCTGCCGGACGACCGCGGCGCACCGGCCCCCAGCGTGTTGCCGGCTCGCCGCGGGCGGGTGACCGGGAGCCAGGCCGCCGCGCGCTTCAAGTCCATCTACAGCCGCCCGGTATGGCCGCACTACCTGGGGGTGTGGGATACGGTCACCTCGCTGGGCTGGGTTTATCGCCGCACGTACTACCCGTTCAGCACCTACAACCCCGACGTGCGCATCGTGCGGCACGCCGTGTCGATCGACGAACGCCGCGCGCAGTTCCGCAGCAACCTTTGGCACCGGGCAGTGGGGCAGGATGTTCGGCAGGTGTGGTTCGCCGGGGTGCACTCCGACGTGGGCGGCGGTTATCCCGAGGTCGAGAGCGGGCTATCCAAGATCCCGCTGGCGTGGATCGCCGCCGAGGCACACCAGGCGGGGCTGCTGATCGATCCCGCGAAGTACGACCAGGTGGTGCTGGGCAAGGGCGGCCAGTACGTGCCGCCCGACCCGGCGGCGATGCAGCACTCGTCGCTGAAGGGGCCCTGGTGGGCGCTGGAGTACCTCCCCGGCCGCGGACCGCGGAAGCAGACGCCGCTGCGCCTGCCGCTGGCACGCCGGCGCACCCTTCCCCGCGGCTCCATCGTGCACCAGAGCGTGTACGACCGGATGGCGGCGGTGCCGGACTACCACCCGGCCAACCTGTTCGATGCCAACGGCCAGCCGCTGAAGTTCAAGGTGGAGCCGTACCCCGCGCCGCCGTTCTACTGAGCGGGCCAGCGCCCTTCCACTCGCGCGCGGCCGAGGCGGTGGAAGCGGGAAGCGAGGCGCGGCGTTACAAGCGACCCTCGGCGTGACCGCCGGGCCGTGGCGAGATAGATTTCGCGCAGGCGTGCGCCGCAGACTTTACGGAGAGCCCGTTTGACCCAGCCCACCCCCGAACCGCGCGACCCGCAATCCGCCCCGGGGCCGCAGCGTGCCCCGCTGGCCGTGGCCCCCAAGCCCGACGGCGCGGCGTACGGCTACGTGCACGGAGGCGCGCACCCGTCCACCCGCGAGCAGCTGGAGGAGCGGCTGCGCGAGGGGCGCCCCACCCCGCTGGTGTGGACGCCCGAGACCGACGCCGTGGTGCCGCCCTGGACGGTGCCCTACCTGTTCGAGGCGTACCGCGCGCACGGGGTGCGGCACTCGCGCAAGGTGGCGCTCACCTGGCTGGCGGTGAGCCTGGCGCTGCTGGGGTGGGCGGCCACTTTCGGGCACTTCGTGTTCGTGAACGGCTTCGTGCTGGTGGGCTTCCTGGCCGCGTCGCTCAGCTTCTATTCGATGCTTGAGTGGGCGCGCTTCCGCCGGCTCACCCCCGAAAAGCTGGCCGTGGAGATGCACGAGCGGCGGACGCGCCTTCCGCCGCGCGCCGGGCCGGCGCGGTGGACGCAGATGCTGGCGGCGGGGATCGCGCTGGTGGTGCTGGTGCAGGCCATCGCCGCGGTGGCGGTGGGGCACGGCAGCCCGATCTTGATGGGGAGCGAGGCCAACCTCCCCAGCATCGAGGCGGCCGGCGTGGTGAAGGCCGCCATCCGGGCGCACCACCAGTACTGGCGCCTGCTCAGCGGCGCCTACCTGCACGACGGGCTGCTGCACTTCGCCTTCAACATCATCGGCATCCTGGCGCTGGGCCGGTTCCTGGAGGCGTTCGCGCACCGCGCCTACGTTCCGCTGGTGTTCCTGTTGACGGCGCTGGCCGCCAGCACCGCCAGCGCGCTGTCGCCCATGCACGCCGACGCGTCGGTGGGGGCGTCGGGGGGGCTGATGGGGCTGTTCGGCTTCCTGGCGGCGCTGGCGCGCATCCGGCGCGACCGGCTTCCCCCCGGCTTTGGCCGCGCCATCCTCACCGACATCGCGGTGATCGCGACGATGGGGATCCTGGGCGCCGGCTACGTGGACAACTACGCGCACGCCGGCGGCTTCCTGACCGGCGCCGCGCTGGGGTGGCTGATGATCCCCCGCGGCGGCCGCACCCCGTACTGGGAGCCCTCGCGCGCCATCCGCGCCCTGGGCACCACGTCGCTGGTGATCCTGGTGCTCGGCGCCACGGCCACGGCGGGATGGCTGGTGTTCAAGCTGTTTCTGTGATTTGCCGGGCGGTGGCGTGATTTGCGGGCGGTGACGCGAGGAGAAACGGTCTCAACAGGTGCGTGAGTGCGTGAGTGCGTTTCGCGCATCAACGCCGAGGCTCGCGATCGACGTAGCCGCGAGCGAAGCGAGCCCAAGTCCCTCTCCCAGGCTGTTTTTGGGAGAGGGACAGGCGTTCAGGACGCGACGCCGTCGCGCCTGGACGCCAGGGTGAGGGCCCCCCGAGGCGCCGTGGATGGCACCGTGCCCGTTCCTGCCGCACCCCCGTACCCCCGCACCTGACATCTGGCGCACCGCAGCTTTCGCGCATATAATGGTCCCGCAGGCCCGCTCCACGAAGCCCGACCCGCTGTATCCTTCCCCCCTGCCCCCCACCCCCGCCGTCTCCTTCCCGCACCCTTCCGCATCCGAGGCCGAACCGTGCGCAAACTCCAACTCGCCGCGGCCCTGCTGGGCCTGGCGGCCGCCACGCCCGCCCTGCACGCCCAGCGCGTGCACGCCATTCCCGCGCGCCCCGCGCTGTGGGCCGGCGCCGACACCAACAGCGCCAACGTGTACTACCTGTGGGCCATGCAGCGGGTGGAGAACGACCCCGCGCAGGCCGCCGCGGCGTTCTACTGGGCCGAGCGCCTCAACCCCGGCTGGGCCGACGCGCTGTACGGCCGCCGCATGGCGCTGATGCTGGCCAACCCGCAGCGGCTGGCCGACTACGTGGAAGGGAAGGGGTACACCCAGCGCGACCCCGAGCTGCTGGCCATCGACTCGCTGCTGCTGCGGGCCAGCCAGCGCTCGCCTTTTCTTTACACCGCGCTGGAGAAGCCCTTCTGGATGGCGTATTACCGCACCGTCTACCGCGACGCGGTGCGCCGCTACACCGGGCAGGACAACGCGGCCGACGCCGAGTACCTGCTGCAGCGCGACATGGCCGACATGGAGCCCGCGCTGCGCGCCTGGCACGACTACTCGGCGGGGCGCTTCGGCTCGGCCGCGCAGGCGTACGAGGCCGCGCTGCGGCGTGACTCGCGCTCGTTCGGGCTGCGGCTGAGGCTGGGGCACGCGCGCTACATGGCCGGCGACTACCGCGGCGCCGCGCAGTCCATCGCCGAGGCCATCACCCAGCGCCGCGACGACGACCGCCGCCAAGTGGTGCGCCTGTACGAGAGCAAGGCCATCCTGGAGTTCAGCCGCGCCACCGCGCTCGAGCAAGCCGGCGACACCGCCGCCTCGCGCGAGGCGCTGGGCCGCGCGCTGGAGGAAGACCTCTCCTTCTGGCCGGTGCACCGCGAGCTGGCGGCCCGGGCCCTGGAGCACGGCGACACCGCCACCGCCATGGCCGAGATGGCGCTGGCCGTGGAGCTGGCCCCCAACGAGGCCGACCTCCGCTTCGGGTATGCCGTGCTGCTGCTGGTGCAGCCGGGGAAGGCGCTGCAGGGCGTGGCCGAGCTCTCCCGGGCCATCGAGCTGGACCCGTACTTCGCCGAGCCGCACTACCTGCTGGCCGCGCTGAACGACCAGGCGCAGATCCCCGAAGACGCCGCGGCGCACTACCGCCACTTCATGGAGCGCGCCGCGCGTGACGACGCCCGCCGCGCCACCGCGCAGCAGCGCCTGGCCGCGCTCGACGCGCCGGCCGCCCCCACGGCGCCCTGACCGGCGCCCCGGATCCCTTCGCCACTCGTTGAAACGCACCGCCGCATGAGCCGCATCCGTTCCATCGCTTGCACCCTCCGCGTCGCCGGGCTGCCCCGCGCGCTGGCCGGCGCCGCGCTCCTGGCGCTCTGCGCCGCGCCCGCCATCCATGCCCAGCGCGTGCGCGACGTCCCCCCGCGCCCGGCGCTGTTCGCCGGCGCCGACACCAACAGCGCCAACGCCTACTACCTGCACGGCGTGCAGCGGGTGGAAGGCGACCCGGCCACGGCGGCGGCCGCGTTCTACTGGGCCGAGCGGCTGAACCCGGGGTGGTCGGAGGCGCTGTACGCCCGTGCCGTGGCGCTGCTGCTGAACGAGCCGGCGCGCCTGACCGACTACATGATGGGACGCACCTTCCTCCTCTCCGATCCCGAGGTCGTCGCGATCGATTCGCTGGTGCTGCGCGCCAACCAGCGCGATCCGTTCCTGCACAGCCCGATGGAGAAGGTGCTGTGGATGGGCTATTTGCGTACGGTGTACCGCGACGGCTCGCGCGGCTCGTCGTCAGGGCCCGACGTGGCATTGGCCGAGTGGGCGCTGCAAAGCGACCTGTTCCGGGCCAATCCCTCGTTCCGGGCGTGGCTCGACTTCCTGTCGGGCCGCTTTCCCGCGGCGGTGGAAGGCTACCGGCGCACCCTGAACACCGGCACCAACCGGCAGATCACCGAGCTGCGCCTTCAGCTCGGCCGCTCGCAGTTCATGGCGGGCGACTACGCCGGCGCCGCCGCCACCTTGGCCGACGCCATCACCCGCTTCCGCGCCGACGACCGGCGCGACATCGTGCACCTGTACCAGAGCAAGGCCGCGCTCGAGTTCACCCGCGCCGCCGCGCTGGAGCAGGTGGGCGACAGCGCGGGAGCCACGCAGGCGCTCGCCCGCACGCTGCAGGAAGACCTGGCGTTCTGGGCCGCGCACCGGCGCCTGGCCCAGCGCGCCGCCGACCGCGGCGACGCGGCCGCCGCGCTGGCCGAGATGGCGCTGACCGTGGAGCTGGCGCCGCAGGAGGCAGACCTGCGCTACGAGCACGCCGCGCTGCTGATGCTGTCACAGCAGCTGGACCCGGCGGTGGCCGAGCTGCGCAAGGCCATCGAGCTGGACCCCTGGTACGCGCAGCCGCACTACCTGCTGGCGCTGCTGAACGACCAGAGCCAGGTGGTGCCCGAAGCGCTGGACCACTACCGCCACTTCCTTGCGCTCGCCGCGCGTGACGACCCGCGCCGCGCCAACGCCGAGGGCCGCGTGGCCGAGCTCGCCGCTGCCACGGCTCCGTGAGTGCTGAGTGCTGAGTGCTGGGTGCTGAGTGCTGAGTGCTGAGATGACGAAGCGCGGACGCCCCCGTGGCATCCGCGCCTTCTCGCACCTCGCACCTCGCACCTCGCACTTCCGTACCCCCGTACCCCCGTACCCCCGTACCCCCGTACCCCCGTACCCCCGTACCCCCGTACCTCGTACTCCCGTGAACCTCCGTACCCTCGCGGCCGCCGCCGCCGCCGCGGCCGCCGCGCTCGCGCTCGCCGCCGCCCCGCTGGCGGCGCAGGAACCCGGGAGCGGCGCGCTGCGCCCCCGCACCACCTACGAAGACCTGCAGATGTTCAGCCAGGTGCTGAACCAGATCCGCGTGAACCACCCCGACAGCGTGGACACGCACGAGCTGTTCATGGCCGCGGTCCAGGCCATGGTGCACGCGGCCGACCCGCACAGCTACGTGATCCAGGCCGCGCGGCTCAGCCCCGAGCGGCAGCGCGCCTACGAGCAGGGGCGGCTGTACCCGGTGCCCATCGCCTTCCGCTTCGTGGGCGACCAGGCGGTGGTGGAAAGCGTGAGCCCCGGCTCGCAGGCCACGCGGCAGGACATCCTCCCCGGCGACCTGCTGGTGGCGGTGGACGGGAGGCCCGTGCTGGCCCAGAGCGCCTTCGAGCTCGACGCCTGGCTCTCGGGTGACCGGAACAGCACCGTGCGCATGCGCTTCGAGCGCGAGCGGGTGGACGGCAGCGTGGTGGAGGTGGAGCGCGTCGTCCGCCGCGAGCGGGTGGAGGAAGGCACCGCCGTTCCCGCCGTGTTCATGCTCGACGCCGAGACCGGCTACGTCCGCGTGACCACCTTCGCCAACGCCAAGGCGGCCGAAGACCTGCACGCCGCGCTGGGCACGCTGGAGCGGCAGGGGATGAAGCGGCTGGTGCTGGACCTGCGCGACAACGGCGGCGGCCTGGTGGACGAGGCGGCGCGCGTGGCCAGCGAGTTCCTCCCCTCGGGCGCGCTGATCTACACCGCGTCGGGGCGCAAGCCCGAGGTGGCGAAGACGCAGCGGGTCACGCACTCGTTCCTGAGCCCCGGCGGGCGCGCCTACCCGCTGGTGGTGATGGTGGACGGCGGCACCGCCAGCGCCAGCGAGATCGTGGCCGGCGCGCTGCAGGACCACGACCGCGCGCTGATCGTGGGCCGCCCCACCTTCGGCAAGAGCCTGCTGATGCAGGGATTCCCGATGACCGACGGCAGCGCCATCGTGCTGGTGATCGGCCACGTGAGCACCCCGTGCGGGCGGGTGATCCAGCGGCAGTACCGCGCGATGGCCCGCGGCGAGTACTACCGCCTGGCCCATGCCGCGCGCGACACCGTGGGCCGCCCCTCGTGCCGCACGGACCATGGGCGCACCGTGTACGGCGGCGGCGGCATCTACCCCGACGTGGTGTTCGACCCGCGCGAGGGCCCGCCGCTGTGGCTGGCGCGGATGTCGGAGGAAGACGTGGTCGCGCGCTGGGCCAACGCCTGGGTGGCCGCCCACGGCGCCTCGCTCACCACCGTGGAGGCGCTCTCCGCCACGCCGTCCCTCGCCACCGACGCCGTGGCCGACTTCCGAGCCTTCGCCACGCGCCAGGGCCACGCCCCGCCCGCCGGCGCCGAGATCGATGCCCGGCTCACGCGCACCCTCCTCCCCGCCATTGCGTGGACGAAGTGGGGCGACCCCGGCTACTACCGCACCATCGCCGTGATGGACCCGCAGGTCCGCCAGGCCGCGGGGACTTTCGACCGTGCCGCGCAGATGCTTCAAGGGCAGTAGGCGGTGGCGCAGGGTTTGGTTTTTTCTTTGATTCGCGGCTTTGGCGCGAGGACGGCGGTCTCAACAGGTGCGTTAGTGCGTTAGTGCGTTAGTGCGTTAGTGCGTTAGTGCGTTAGTGCGTTAGTGCGTGAGTGCGTGAGTGCGTGAGTGCGTGAGTGCGTGAGTGCGTAAGTGCGTGAGTGCGTTTCGCGCGTCCGCGCCGAGGCTCGCCATCGATGTAGCCGCGAGCGAAGCGAGCCCAGGTCCCTCCCCCAGGCAGTTTTTGGGGGAGGGACAGGCGTTCAGGGACGCGACGCAGTCGCGCGCCTGAACGCCAGGGTGAGGGCCACCCGCGGCGTCGGCGCGACCAGCATCGTGCCCGCACACGACGGTAAAAAACGCACTCACGCACTCGCGCACTCACGCACCTGTCAACAGCGCTTCCCCGCCCACCCACCCCATCGCCCCGCAAACAAAGGTCTTGCCCAGCGCACGCCCGGGAATCATCCTGTGTGTCGTCCGACACAGATTCCGCTGTACGCACGCTCGGCCGCCTGCCGCCGGCCGAGTTGACCGTTCCCGCCCCTTTACGACCGGGAGTCCGGAAGCGATGGCGTCTACCCTTCCCGTGGTGCAGTCTCCCGCGCCGGCCCGCTTCGGGCAGACCCTCCGGCGCGACAACTGGTGGGCTCAGCCGATCTTCTCCGCGGCCACGCTGCTGGGCGCGGGGCTGTACGCCACCTGGGCCGTGCTCTTCGGCGTGCACAACTACGCGCCACCCTACCTTTCGCCGTTCTACTCGCCCTGCCTGGGCGCCAGCTGCCCCGACGAATTCCGGCTGGCCAGCCTCCCCACCTTCGGCCTGTCGCCCGCCATCCTGATCATGATGGTGGTGTTCGGCTTTCGCACCACCTGCTACTACTACCGCAAGACGTACTACCGCTCCCTCTTCTTCGACCCGCCCGCCTGCGCCGTGGGCGAGCCGTGGGGAAAGGGGTACCGCGGCGAAACCTTCTTTCCGCTCATCCTGCAGAACTTCCACCGCTACTTCCTGTACCTGGCGCTGGTGGTGATCGCCTTCCTCTGGTACGACACGGCCAAGGCGTTCAGCTTCGGCGGGCGCTTCGGCGTGGGGCTGGGGAGCCTCATCCTGGTGGTGAACGCGGTGCTGATCAGCGGCTACGTGCTGGGGTGCCACTCCTTCCGCCACCTCGTCGGCGGGTCGCAGGACTGCACCAACTGCAGCCGCTTTGGCCAGGCGCGCCACTCGGCGTGGAAGAAGTCGACCTGGTTCAACGTCTTCCACGGCAACTGGGCGTGGGCATCGCTCGTCTTCGTCTGCCTGGCCGACATCTACGTGCGCCTGTGCTCCATGGGCGTGATCCACGACCCACACTTCGTGTTCTGACGCATGGGATCGCACCTGGTGCATGAGCACGACGTGCTGGTGATCGGCGCGGGCGGCGCGGGGCTGCGCGCCGCCATCGAGGCGAGCGCGCGGGGGGCCAACGTGGGCCTCGTCTGCAAATCGCTCCTGGGGAAGGCGCACACGGTGATGGCCGAGGGCGGCGTGGCCGCCGCGCTGGCCAACGTGGACGACCGCGACAGCTGGCGCGTGCACTTCGCCGACACCATGCGCGGCGGCCAGTACGTGAACAACTGGCGGATGGCCGAGCTGCACGCCCGCGAGGCCCCCGAGCGCGTCCGCGAGCTCGAGGCGTGGGGCGCGCTCTTCGACCGCACGGCCGACGGGCGCATCCTGCAGCGCAACTTCGGCGGGCACCGCTATCCCCGCCTGGCCCACGTGGGGGACCGCACGGGATTGGAGATGATCCGGGTGCTGCAGGACCGCGGGGTGCACCAGGGGATCACCGTCTACATGGAGGTGAGCGTCACCGCGCTCCTCAAGGACGGCGAGCGCGTGTCGGGCGCGTTCGCGTACGACCGCGAGCGCGGGCGCTTCCGCGTGTTCGGCGCGAAGGCCGTCGTCCTCGCCACGGGGGGGATCGGGCGGGCGTACAAGATCACCAGCAACAGCTGGGAGTACACGGGCGACGGCCACGCGCTGGCCTACCAGGCCGGGGCCGACCTGCAGGACATGGAGTTCATCCAGTTCCACCCCACCGGGATGGTGTGGCCGCCCAGCGTGCGCGGCATCCTGGTAACCGAGGGGGTGCGCGGCGAGGGCGGGATCCTGAAGAACCGCGACGGCCGCCGCTTCATGTTCGACGACATCCCCGAGAACTACCGCGCGCAGACGGCCGACAACGAGGAAGAGGGGTGGCGCTACACGCAGGGCGACAAGGCCGCCCGCCGCCCCCCCGAGCTGCTCACGCGTGACCACGTGGCGCGCTGCATCGTGCGCGAGGTGCGCGAGGGGCGGGGCTCCCCGCACGGCGGCGTGTTCCTGGACATCGCCTGGATCAAGGAGCGCGTCCCCGACGCCGAGGAGCGGATCAAGAAGAAGCTCCCCTCGATGTACCACCAGTTCAAGCAGCTGGCCGACATCGACATCACCCGCGAGCCGATGGAGATCGGCCCCACCACCCACTACGTGATGGGTGGCATCCGGGTGGACGGCGACACGCAGATGTCCACCGTCCCCGGCCTGTTCGCCTGCGGCGAGTGCGCGGCCGGGCTGCACGGGGCCAACCGCCTGGGCGGCAACTCCTTGAGCGACCTGCTCGTCTTCGGCAAGCGCGCCGGCGAATACGCGGCCCAGTTCGCGGCGGGGCACGGAACGACGTCGATCGACGAGACGCAGGTGGACGCGGCGGCGCGCGCGGCGCTGGCCCCGTTCGACCGCCCGGGCACCGGCGAGGGGCCGTACCAGGTGCAGCACACGTTGCAGGAGAGCATGCAGGACCTGGCTGGCATCGTCCGCAACGAGGGCGACCTGCGCGCCGGGCTGGCGAAGGTGCGCGAGCTGTCGGAGCGCGCGAAGGAGGTGGGCGTCGTCGGCAACCGCGAGTACAACCCCGGCTGGCACACCGCGCTCGACCTGCGCAACCTGCTCACCGTGAGCGAGGCCATCATCCTGAGCGCGCTCGACCGCAAGGAGAGCCGCGGCGGCCACTTCCGCGAGGATTACCCCGACAAGGACCCCGCCGCCTCCAAGTTCAACGTCGCCGTCCGGCAGGCGGCGGACGGATCGATGGAGTTGGAGCGCGTTCCCGTCTCCGAGATGCCGGAAGAGCTGAAGGCGGTAATCGCGGAGATGGGGTGAGCGCGGGTGGGCGGCCTGAGACGGCGGCTGAAGCCGCGGCGACAACCACGAGAAGCCTCGCGAACCGCGCGAGGCTCCACGCTGAGGTCACGATGACTCGCCGGATCTTCGCGGCGTTGACTGTGACGCTGCTGGCCGCCTGCACGCCCGCATCATCCGCGTCGCTCCAGGGCGGCGCGGCCACGCTGCGGCCGGCGTGCGGGCCGGCGGACGAGGCGAGCGTGCTGCTGGAGGTGCCCGCGACGGCGGCGGAGTATCCGCGCTTCCGGCTCCGCGTCCAGAGCACGGTGGGAGAGGTCGCCGGGAAGACGATCGAAGTGCGCGACCCCGACGCGCCCGGCCCGTACGCCGACTGGTGCAACGCCGGCGAGTGCCGCGTGGTCCGCGGTTCCACGCCCACGGTCGCCGTCTTCGGCGCCATGCGTGCCGACTCGTCGCTCGCGGTGCGCCTGCGGACCACCACGATGGACGGGCGGCCGTTCAGCTGGAGCGGGGTGGCGGTGTGGAAGAGCGAGACGCTGCTTTGCGGGTGATGCCGGAGAACCCATCAACGGAGGTGGGATGAGTACCACCGACACGAAGACCATCCCCGCGCCCCGGGCGCCGCACGGCGATTCGTTCGCCGCGACGCAGGCGGCGCAGGACGTGAAGGCCGGCAAGAGCACGCGCGCCTTCCGCATCTGGCGCGGCGACGCGGCTGGCGGCGACTTTCGCGACTACGAGACCGAGGTGAGCGAGGGGATGGTGGTGCTCGACGCCGTGCACCGCATCCAGGCCGAGAGCGCGCCCGACATGGCCGTGCGCTGGAACTGCAAGGCGGGGAAGTGCGGGTCGTGCAGCGCCGAGATCAACGGCAAGCCGCGGCTGATGTGCATGACGCGGCTGAACGCGCTCCCCGACAACGCGCCGGTCACCATCACGCCCATGAAGGCGTTCCCGGTGATCCGCGACCTGGTGACCGACGTCAGCTGGAACTACGAGGTGCACAAGACCATCCGCCCCTTCACCCCCCGCAAGCCCGACGCGGAAGACGGGACGTGGCGGATGAGCCAGCACGAGGTGGACCGGCCGCAGGAGTTCCGCAAGTGCATCGAGTGCTTCCTCTGCCAGGACGTGTGCCACGTGCTGCGCAGCCACGGCAAGCACGACAAGTTCATGGGCCCGGCGTTCCTGGTGCGCGCCGCCGTGTACGAGATGCACCCGCTGGACACCGAGGACCGGACCCGGTATCTCAAGGACGAGGGCGGGATCGGCTACTGCAACATCACCAAGTGCTGCACCGACGTCTGCCCCGAGGGGATCCGCATCACCGACAACGCCATCATCCCGCTGAAGGAGCGGGTGGTGGACCGGCACTACGACCCGCTGAAGAAGCTCGTCCAGCTCGTTTTCAAGGGGAGGAAGGGATGATCCGAGTGGTGCACCTGTTCGACGTCAAGCGCGGCGTCGACGAGCAGAGCTTCATCGAGTGGCTCGATGCCAAGCTCGACGTTGCGGCCCGCCAGTTCGGCTGCGTGGACCGCAAGACCTGGAAGCTGCTGGACGGCTTCAGCGGCAGCTACCTGATGCCCCACGAGGTGCGCGACCGGCCCACCTTCGTGAACGAGGCGTACTGGAGCGACATGGACGGCCCCCGTCAGCTGCGCGAGTGGCTGCTGAAGACGGTGGAGGGCCGCGCCGTGCACGACCGCTGGTTCAACTCCATCGAGAACCACACCGTGCTCCGCTACCTCGAAGGCTGGCGCCGCCACGACCCGGACGAGTGAGCCCGCCCAAGCGAACGGCTTGGCAGCGAACGGAGCCAGTGGACGATGTCCGCTGGCTCCGGCTCGTTCGATGGCGCCCTCCTTCGAACTCTCCCTCGTATCCGCGAGACCTCGCCAGGCCGCGATCTTCTTGTTGAGAACACGGAGTCACGGAGGAGCACGGAGGACACGGAGGAACTGCGAGCAACCGTGCTCTCCGTGCTCTCCGTGCTCTCCGTGCTCTCCGTGCTCCTCCGTGTCCTCCGTGTTCACCGCCGTGCCGGTCAGTCCCCCCAGGAAGGTGCGGCGGAAACGCAAGGCGGCCGTGACAAACCGGTGGGCGCGGTCCAACCAATTCACTGGAGAGATCGCATACCAGCCTTCGGAGCTAATCCATGAAAGCCGCCACCACGAACCGTGACCACGTCTTGAGCGTGGCAACAGCCGCCATGCAGCGGTTGCAACTTCAGGCGGATCACCCCGACGCGCTTCCGCCCGAGTTGCGGCTGGCCGAAACCAGCGGCGAAGCGGCCGAGCTCGCACACGCCCTGCGGCGCTCGCTGCACTGGGCCAAGACTGAAGAACGCGCCCTGGCGCAGCGTGGCCAGATCGACGATCTGCAGCCCGACGTTCCGTATGTCTCGCGCGACCCGGTGCTGAGCCTGGTACAATCAGGCATCGATGCCTCGTCCGCGCCGGAAGCCGCCGTCCCGGCGTTCGCGGCCACCGAGGCCGCTACCGAGCCACACACCGTCGCATTGCACGACATGCCGCTGCGCTCGGTTGTCGCTCATGTGGCGCTCAGCCAAAAGCCGCGGCACCCGATCGCCCGGTGGACTACTCTGGATGACTTCCGCGTCGACGAGCCGAAGGAGACCTGGACCGTCGCCATGATGGGTGACTGGGGCACCGCCTCGCCGGGCGCTCTGAAGGTGGCCGACCAGATCGCGGCGCTCAGACCCGACCACGTCATTCACCTGGGAGACATCTACACCACGGGAACCCCCGCCGAGTGCCAGACCAACTTCGTGGACGTGTGGAAGCCGCGGAAGCCGGAGAACACCCGCATCTGGGCTATGTGCGGGAACCACGAGATGTATTCGGGAGGCGACGGCTACTACGACCTGGTGCTCCCGTTCTGCAACCAGCCCGCGAGCTACTTCAACCTGGGAAACCGCCACTGGCGATTGATCGCGATCGACACTGGGCACACCGAGTACCGCGTGGACGCTCCGCAGCCCGAGTGGATCCGCCATCAGCTCAGCGAAGAGGGGCCCCGGAAGATCGTGCTGTCGCACCACCAGATGTTCTCCGCGGCCGATGAGCGGCCCGTCAAGTACAACATGCGTGGAGTGCTCGGACCTTATGCGCAGCAGCACCCGGTTCACGGATGGGTGATGGCACACGAGCACGACGGCGGCGTGTACCGGCGCGATCCCACGCTGGGCGGAATGCGATCGTGCATCCTGGGCCATGGGGGCCAGCCGGTGAGTCGCTTCTCGGGTGTGATTCCCGGCTCCGCCGCGCCACGCCTGCGCAAATACTGGAACGTGAAGCGGCCCGATGGGAAACTGAAGAACGGATTCGGGCTGTTCTCGTTCGATGGCCCGAGCCTTCAGATACGGTACGTGGACGAGGATGGGGACACGTGGTTCCAGGAAAAGTGGTAGGGGCTGCGGCATCGCGAGAGTTTGGCATGGCTGGCAAAGCGTGAGCGGCATCGGCGAGGTGGCGAGCCTCTCCCGGAACACCTGTCGCGAATCGCTGCGGGGCATTAGGCTGCGGCAGCCGCACAACTTCCTCGCAGTGCTCCTGGAGGTTCCCCATGCGCGTTCCGGCGCTCGCCCTGGCCATGCCGCTGTTCCTGGCGGGCGGCGGCATCGCGGTGTACAGCTACGCTTGGACGGCCCCCGCCAGCTGCGCGAGTGGCTGCTGAAGACCGTGGAGGGCCGCGCCGCGCACGACCGCTGGTTCAACTCCATCGAGAACCACACCGTGCTCCGCTACCTCGAAGGCTGGCGCCGCCACGACCCGGACGAGTGAGGGCGCCCATGTGAACAGCCTGGCAGCGCAGAACGGAGCCAGTGGACGGATGTCCGCTGGCTCCGGCTCGTTCGATGGCGCGCCCTTCGAACCGCTCCCTCATCTCCGCCAAACCTCGCCGGGGCCGCGATATTCTTTTTCGAGAACACAGAGGATACGGAGGGACTCGAATGAAGACGGCCCCGCTCGCGAGCGCCTGCGTTGGTTTCACCCGAAGCTGTTGGAGCTTGGGTGGATGAGTGGATCGGGTGCGCGAAAGGACCGCCTCCCGGTGTCCGCGAAACCCGCGCTCCCCATCCAACCAGACAGGGGTTCCGAAAGACCGCGCACCGCCCAACACCAACCCATTCGCGGAGGAGCAGACACATGGCCAAGGACGCCTGGGAAAAGGCCGACGTGATCAGCAAGTTCGTGTCGGGGGTCGCACTCGCCGCGCTGACCCTGGTGCTCAAGTGCGGCGCGGACCGGATCGCGAACTCCCAGCGCGAGGGCGACCTGGTCGCAAGGATGATCAGCGACCTCGCCTCGCCCGACACCAGCATCCGCAAGGACCTGGCGATCCTGGCGCTGAACCATGCCATCCCCCGCCCCGAGCAGGAGGACTCGGACCTGGTGGCCGACCTGAGCGTGCGCGTGCTTCGCTCCGCGCTGCGCGACACGCTGGCCGCCCGCGGCTACGACGCCACCGAGCTGTTCCACATCCTCAGCACGCGCGCGCCGGGGCGCGCCGAACGCCTGCAGGACGAGTTCAAGGCCGCCGTGGCCGCCACGCCGCCGCCCGTGGACACCGCGCGGGTGCCCGGGGGAAGCAACCCTCCCGCGGCCGTGGCGGCGGCCGCGGTGAACCCGGTGCCGGTGGCGGCGGTGCTGGGCCACGTGGTGTACCTGCAGTTCCAGGGCGACCCCGCACAGCGCGCGACGATGAACGCGCTGATGGCGGCGCTCAACGCGCACGGGCTGAACGCCCCGGGCGTGGAACGCGTGCCGCGCGGCGCCGACAACACCGTGCGGTACTTCCATGGCCGCGACCGGGCGCTCGCCGACACGGTCGCAGCCGTGGTGGCGCGGACGCCGGGGCTGCCGCGGTTGCGGGTCGGCCCGGCGCGCTACGCCGGCCCCCTGGGCCAGATCGAGGTGTGGGTGCGGCTCCCCGCCACCCAGGCACCCCCCGGCACGGCAGCGGCCCCACCAGGCCCGCCCTGACGGCGCGGACGCGCACAACGGCGAGCGGCGAGCGAAGTTGGCGGATCTCTTCCGGAACACCTGCCGCAAAGCGCTGCGGTGTATTAGAATAGGTCGCCCCACCGCGGCCCGAGCGCAACGATGCGGCAGCCGCACAACTCCCCGCAGTCGCCCTGGAGGTCCCCCATGCGCATTCCGGTCGCGCTCGCCCTGGTCGTGCCGCTGTTCCTGGTGGGCGGCGGCATCGCGGTGTACAGCTACGCCCGCCCCGCCGAAACGCAGCTCCGCACCTTCTACATCGCCGCCGACGAGGTGGGGTACCCCGAGGGTGCGCCCGCCCCGGCCGCCGGGCAGCCCGCCGCCTCGCCCGGCCAGTACCGCTCGGCCGTGTACCAGGAATACACCGACAGCACCTTCACCCGGGTCAAGCCGCGCCCGGCCGACTGGGAGCACCTGTCGTTCCTGGGCCCGCTGATCCGCGCCGACGTGGGCGACACCATCCGCGTGGTGTTCCGCAACCGGGTGCGCTTCCCCGCCAACGTGCACCCCGACGCGGTGCTGCATCACCCCGAGGTACAGGCCTCGCTCTCCGCCTCCACGCCCTCGGCCGCCGGCGGGCTGGGGTCCGACGGCGACGACAGCGCGGTGGCCCCGGGCGCCACCCGCGTGTACACCTGGGCCATCCCCTCGTCCGCCGGGCCGGGGCCGGACGACCACGGCTCGGTGCTCTGGCTGTACCACTCGCGCACCGGCACCGCCAACGGTGTGGACGCGGGGCTCATCGGCCCCATGATCATCTACAAGCGCGGCGCCCTGCGCGACGAGGCGCAGACGCGCTGAGCGCGGCCGTGGACGCTCGTCCATCCGCCGAAGACGAACCAGCCGCGGGAGCGCGTCCACTCAACGACGCGCCCCCGCGGCTCTTCGTTTACGGCAGCCTGCGCATCGGCCAGCAAAACCCGATGGCCGCCCTGCTGCACCGCCACGCGCGGCACCTGGGCGCGGGCACCGCGTGCGGCCGGCTGTACGCGGTGGAGTGGTATCCCGGGATGGTGCCATCCGACGTCGCCGGCGAGTGCGTGGCGGGCGACGTGTTCGAGCTGGATGCGGGGGCGGCCGAGCGGGTGCTGGCACGGCTCGACGAGTACGAGGGCGAGGCGTTCCGGCGGCGCGTGATCGAGGTGGCGATGGCGGGTGAAACTCGCGTTTACGCTTTTGCGTATCTGTACGCCGCAAGCGTGGCCGACCTGCCGCGGGTGGCGCACGGCGACTGGCCGCGGCGGGGGTAAACTCCTTCAGCCGCAACCGGATCGGTAAGGATTCGCCGGACTGGCGCGGCCCGCGAAACGCGGCTAGACTTCGTTCGGCAACGCCTGTTTGGCGCTGCCCGAACCTACCAGCAGTCCCTCCCAGATTCGCGAGGACCCCGATGTCCACTTCCATCACCCGACGAACCTTTGCCCTGCTCGCCGCCGGCGCGCTGGTTGGCGCGTTCGCCGCTCCGGCCAACGCGCAGATCGGCGGCCTTGGGCGCGCGGTCGGCCGCGTGGCCGGCCGCATGAACGTGGACGCGGTGCTGCGCGGCGACCCGCCGATCACCACCAGCCTCCCCGACGCGCGCTGGGCGGTGGACTCGCTCGACAACTTCACCCCGCGCGAGGCCAAGCGCTCGCTGATGCAGCTGCAGCGCACCCCCAACGGCGGGTTCGTGCTGCAGCCGGGGTACTACGAGTTCCACGACCAGAGCTATTGCCTGAAGGCCGGCACGCACGGCCCCGGCGGCGGCGACGGCTACATCTACGCGCCGCCCAAGGGCCCGGCCGAGGACGCGGTGATGACCATCGTGCGCGGCTCGGTGAACAAGCCCAACATCGACCAGCACGACATCCAGGTGCTGCTGTGGGCCATCATCGCCCGCACCAAGTTCGAAGACCTGGACAGCCGCCTGAAGGCCACCGCCGCGCAGCTGCTCACCCCACGCCAGCTGGCGTCGCTCAACCGCACCGCGCTGGACCTGGTGCCCGGCCCGGCGCTCGACGCGGCCACCAACTCGCTGCCGCCGCTGGTGCGGCAGGTGTTCCAGGCTGAGGCGCAGCTGCGCCAGATGCTCACCAACCCCGGCACCCCGTACGACCAGCTGGAGCGCGTGGCCGTGCTGGCCGGGATGGCGCCGATGGGCGAGGGGAGCCGCGCGGTTCCCAGTGGCCGCTGGAGCCTGCACCCCGACGGCTACTACGTGCGCTACCTGCCGTACAGCTACACCAACACGCTGGTGCAGATCTGGGTTCCGCAGGGGAGCCCCGCGGTGGGCAAGGAGTACGACCCGGCCACGCACATCGCCGTCCCCGGCAACACCGCCCGCCAGCGCCTGATCCAGTCGGGCCGCCCGTACCAGGACCACTGAGGTACGGGGGTACGGAGGTACGGGGGTACGAAAGTGCGAGGGCGGGCCGGTCAGCCGGCCGATGAGTGATGACAGGACGATGCGCCGGATCCCGCGAGGGGTCCGGCGCATCTCGTATCCTCCCTGGCGATCCATCATCCCGTCCGCCCGATGCTGCTGCCCGACACTTGCATCACGGCCAGGGAACGGCGCCGCCTCCTCCACCCGCGCGCGCCCAGCGGTCCCATGCACCCACCCGTCACCATGCGCACACTCGCCCGCGCGGCCGCGCTGCTCGCCATGCCCCTGCTCGCCGCCGCCCCCGCGGCGGGGCAGGCATCCACACCCGCGCGCGGCACGGTGGTGCAGCGCGTGGTATCGGCCGCCGACACGGCGCAGAGCTACGCGCTGTACCTGCCGGCCCGCTGGGAGCCCGGCCGGAGCTGGCCGCTGCTGGTGGTGATGGACCCCGGCGGGCAGGCCACCCTGCCCATGGAGCGCTTCCGCGCCGCCGCCGAGCGCAACGGCTGGATCGTGGCCAGCTCGTGGAACACCGCCGCCGAGAGCGACTCGGCGCTCGCGCTGAACGACCGGGCGGTCAACGCCATCCTGGCCGACGCGCTGGAGCGCTACGCGGCCGACAGCACGCGGCTCTACTTCGCGGGGTTCTCGGGGACGGCGCGGTACGCGTGGGCGCTCCCGCAGCGGCTGGACCGCGGGCGCGTGGCCGGGATCATCGGCGTGGGAGCCGGGTTTCCGCGGCCGCCCGGCACGTGGCTGCCGCAGCTGCGCCAGGCGCGGCCCTTTCCCTTCTTCGGCGCCGCCGGGGCCACCGACTACAACCTGGACGAGCTGGCGCGGCTCGACACCGTGCTGATGTCCACCGCCCTCCCGCACCGCTTCGCCGCCTTCGAGGGCGGGCACGAGTGGCTGCCCACGGCCCTGGCCGACCGCGCGGTGGAGTGGCTGCAGCTGCAGTCGATGGCGCTGGGCACCGTCGCGCGTGACACCGCGTGGATCGGCGCGGCGTACGCCGCCGGGCTGGCCCGCGCCCGCGAGGTGGAGAATACCGGCGCGCTCTACGACGCGTGGAGCGGCTATCACGCGCTGGTCGACGACTTCCTGGGGCTGCACGACGTGTCCGCGGCGCAAACGCGCGGGGCGGCGCTGGCGCAGGACCGCGGCTTCCGCGTGCAGCGCGAGCGGCGCGCGGCCCAAACGCTGGAGTATGACGAGTTCCGCTCGGTGCTGGAGCTGATGCTGGCCGAGTTGCGCGAATCGCGTGGGGGGATCGCGGAGCGGCGGCTGGTGGGGCTCCTGTCGCTGGAGCGGCTGCGGCGCCAGGAGGCCGACTCGGCGCAGGACCGCGGCGCGGCGCAGATGGCCACGCGCAAGCTGAACACCGCCTTCGCCCTG
Organism: Longimicrobium sp.; assembly: GCA_035691085.1. Lineage (GTDB taxonomy): Bacteria > Gemmatimonadota > Gemmatimonadetes > Longimicrobiales > Longimicrobiaceae > Longimicrobium. The sequence continues at coordinate 40,332 of DASSJS010000061.1, read as the reverse complement.
ACCGCCCACGAGGGCGACCTGTTCCTGCGCGCCAGGCGGTACCGGCACGCCGCGGCGGCGCTGCGGGTGGCGCGGCAGGCGCGCCCCGGCGACGGCGACGTGTGCTGGCCGCTGGCGCGCGCCCTGGCCCAGGCGCACGACCGTGACGCCGCGTTCGAGGCGCTGGGGTGCGCGCTGGGCCACCACGGCGCCACCCGCGCCGACGTGGAGCGCGAGCCCATGCTGGAGCCGCTCCGCGCCGACCCGCGGTTCGCCGCGCTCCTTGCCCGCGCGGGGGAGGAATAGCCGTTCGCGCTTGACTCGGAAGATCGTGCCGGGGCCGGTCTCCCTTTTGTGAACACGGAGCAGCGGAGAGAGCGGAGTCAGACGGAGAACTGCTTTCGTCGTTCTCCGTCTGACTCCGCTTCCCTCCGCTGCTCCGTGTTCGTGGCTGGTGCGGTTCCCGCCCGGCACGAGAAACGGCCGGCTCCCGTGAAGGGGGCCGGCCGTTTCTTTCCCAACGGACCCTGGCTGCTGCGGGCCACCCGTCCCGTCCGCACGTCACACCGCAGCAGCCAGGGCAGGGGGGCCAAACTAGTCCCTTCCGGCCGCCCGGGCCATCCTTGCGGGCGGTGTTCGGGTCGGCAGATGGTCACACCCGCGCGCTGGCGGGCGGCGGACGCTCGCCGCCACTCCCGGACGGCTGCGGGGTACACCTCCGCCGGCGCATCCCGCCCGCCCCCACTTGTGCGGATTTCAGGCGCGTGGCAGGATGCAGCGATCCCAGCCGGACCCTGCGATCTCGATCGTCCGGCGCGCGTGGACCCGTCACCCCCACGGTACACCTTGGACCGACGCTCGTTCTTCAGGCAGGGGGCTTCGGCGGCCCTCGCCTTCGGCATCCTTCCGCAGCTGGAGCGCGGCTCGCTGCTGGCGCAGCGCCTGGGCGTGGACAGCCCGTTCACCCAGCTGCGCGACCGCTACTTCGTGCGCGTGCTGTCGCTGAACCCGGTCACCGCCACCTACCTGGGCGGCGACGCGTACGCGCCCGAGCTGCGCGACATCAACACTCGGCTGCGCGACTGGAGCCCGGCGGCCATCCAGCGCGAGCTCGCCTTCTACCGCCAGGTCAAGGCGCAGCGCGACGCGATCTCCCCCTCGTCGCTCACGCCCGAGGAGCGGATCGACTGGGAGGTGCTGGGGGCGCAGCTCGCCTTCATCATCCACCAGGTGGGCGACCTGAAGTACTACCAGCGCTCGGTGGACACCTACGTGGCCGAGCCCTTCCGCGGCGTGGACTGGCAGATCCAGCAGATGACCGACGCGGGGAACGGGCTGCTGGGCACCGAGGCCGAGTGGGCGATGGTGGCGCAACGCGTCGAGTCGATCCCCGCGTACATCCGCGTGGCCGAGGCCAACCTGCGCGCCGGGAAGGCGGCCGGGAACATCCCCGACTGGCGGATGGTGGAGCGTGACGGGGTGAATGGCAGCCGCTCGAACGCCGATTACTTCCGCACCACGCTGGGCGAGCAGGCGCAGCGCTTCATCGGCAGCCGCCCGTTCGGCGCGGCGATGCTGGCGCGCATCCGCGCCGCCTCCACCCGCGCGGCCGACGCGTGGACGGGCTTCGCCACCTTCCTGCAGCAGACCTACGCGGGCGACCGGCGCGACCGCTTTGCCGTGGGCACCCAGGAGTACGAGTGGCGGCTGCGCAACAACCTGCGCGAGCCGCGCACCACCGCGCAGCTCTCCGCCTACGGGCAGCAGCAGGTGGATCTCTACCATTCGCGCATCTACGAGGTGGCGCAGCGGATCGCGGCGGACGCCAACCTGAACCTGCCGTTCGGGACGACGGAGGAGAAGAACGCCAGCGTGCGCGCGGTGATGGGGCACCTGGGGAAGGAGTCGCCGCGCAACGACGACGAGCTGCTGCAGTGGTACATCGACGCCGGGCGCCGCGCGGTGCAGTACGGGCGCGAGCGGCAGCTGTTCGACATCCCGGCCGACTACAAGCTGGACGTGTACCCCACCCCGCCGGTGCTGCGCAGCACCATCGACGCGGCGTACTACGCGGCGCCGCCGTTCAAGAAGACGGGCGTGGGCCGCTTCTACCTCACGCCCACGGGGAACGACCCGGCCGCGCTGCGCGAGAACAACAAGTCGTCGGTGGCCGACACGGCCATCCACGAGGGCTTCCCGGGGCACGACTGGCACTACAAGTACATGACGCAGCACGCCGGCGAGATCAGCAACATCCGCTGGCTAACGCCCGGCGCGGTGGAGGATTCGTCGAGCATGTGGGAAGACTCGCCGGCCGCCGAGGGGTGGGGGCTGTACGCCGAGGAGCTGATGAGCGAGCCCGCGGAGGGGCGCCCCTACGGCTTCTACACGCCGGGCGAGTACATGTACGAGCTGCAGGGCCAGCTGCTGCGCTCGGTACGCATCGTGGTGGACGTGGGGCTGCACACCGGGGGGATGAGCTTCGACCAGGCGATCGACTACTTCACCGCCAACGTGAACTTCTTCCCCGGCGCGCGGCAGAAGGCGGCCAGCGACCCGGCGGCCAAGGCGGTGAGCGAGGGCGCGCTGCGTGCCATCTACCGCTACAGCAAGTGGCCCACCCAGGCCATCACCTACAACCTGGGGAAGACCGCCATCCAGAGCCTGCGCGACGCATACCGGCAGGCCCGGGGGAGCGCCTACACCGCCAAGGAGTTCCACGAGCGGCTGATGCGGATGGGCACCATCCCCGCGAGCTTCTTCCGCGACTACTTCCTGGCCAGCGCGGGCCAAGGCTGACGCCTACGCGAGTCATGGATCGGCCGGGGGCCTCGTGGGGCTCCCCGGCCGGTCCCGATCCGGCGATTCGGTTTGCCATCCGCCATCATCTCCGACCGTGTCTTCTCGAGTGTCGCCGCGGCTCCGCACCGGCGGCTGAAGCCGCAGCAACAACGACGTCAAGCCTCGCAAACTACGCGAGGCTCCACCCGCTACGACCTTCTCCCCTTCCCCGGCGAAGTTTCTTCACCTCCGCTGCCTGCCCATGCGCAAGCTCGTGTTCTTCGTCGTTGGTTGCCTGTGTCTCGCGGCCGATGCATCGGCCGCGACTGCGCAGCGGGATCTCGTCTTTTCCGGCATCCCGTGGCGGGTGACGGCGGACAGCGCGCGCACCCTGCTGCAGCGGAGGGGCTTCACCTTCGTGCGGCAGGACAAGGATGGCGACCACGAGTACAGCCACGGCGACGGCACCCTGCTGACGGCATGGCTGCAGAACGGACGGCTCGCCGGGATCATGGTGATCGACCCCGCCCGCGTGCCGCAGGTGAGCCCGCGCTACCAGGCGCTCGCCGACTCGCTGGAAGCGGCGCAGGGGAAGCCCGACACCAGCGTGGCCATGAGCTGGGCACGGTGGGAGTGGGGGCTTACCGAGATGATGATCGCGAATTCGACGGCCGGGAGCGCCCGCCACGTGGAGCTCACCTGGGAGGGCCCGGGGCTTTCCGACGAGATGGAACGACGCGCCGAGGCCGAGCACCCCGGCCGGGTGATCCTGTCGCCGCGCCCCGCCGGCTACACCATCGTGAGCAGCTCGGGGCTGTCGCAGACCGTGGTCGACACGCTGACGCTGAGCCGCCGCGCGGGCGGGGTGCTGCACGGGCGCGTCCGCATCGAATACGTACGGTCGGTGGGGCCAGACTCGGCGATGTTCGACTCGGCGGAGTACGAGATGGACTTCGACTGCGCCGGGGGACGCACGCGCCTGGCCGCGCGGACCACCCGCCTCGCCGGCCGCGTTCAGCGCGCCGACACCTTCAACGCGCTCCCGTGGGAGACGCCGCGCGCCGACGGTCACTACGCCCGTGGCCTTCGCGCGGTGTGCCGGGTGGCGGCCGCCCGTCCCCAGATCGGAGCCGCGCGGGCATCACCCGCCCGCGTCCGCCACTGACGGCCGTACGGCGCCGGGATCCGCGGCTGGCAACGCTTCCAGCACGTCGGCGGCGACGTTTGTCAGCAGCGTGTCGCGGTCGTCGTTCAGCGCCACGCGCGCGGCGCGGAAGCGCAGGCCCGAGCGCTGGCAGGCCAGGTCGCACAGGCGAAGGACGCGGGCCAGCCCCGCCTCGTCCAGCGCCTCGCGGGTGCTGGTGAGCGGCGGCGCCACCGCCTGGCCGCGCGCGTGCGCCTCCAGCAGCGCCTGGGTGCGGCTGAGGGTGGCGGCGCGCACGTAGAGCTCGATGGCCATGTCGGCCAGCCGGGCGACCACGAACTGGCGGTCCACCACGCGCGCGCCGTGCGCGCGAATCACCCGCTCGGTGGCGGCGCGCAGGTCGCGGGTGTGGTCGGCCAGGTAGTCGAAGTGGCGGCGGAGCGCCGAGTGCACGTCGCTCTCCACGCTGGGCTCGCCGCGCCCCAGCGCCAGCCGCACGCGGCCGGTGGCGAACTCGCCCAGCAGCCCCAGCCCCTCGATCGGGTGCCGCAGCGCCTCGCCGATGCGCCGCAGGTACTCGCCCGGCCCCTGTATCCCCGAAAGCCCCACGAACAGGCGCAGGACCTCGTTGGTCCCCTCGAAGATCCGGGTGATCCGCGCGTCGCGGTACATCCGCTCGTACGGGTACCCCTTCACGAAGCCGCGCCCGCCGGCGATCTGCACCGTCTCGTCCACCGCGCGGTCCAGCGCGTCGCTGTTCCACACCTTGGCGGCGGCGCTCTCCAGCGCGTAGTCCACGTCGCCCCGGTCGGCCAGCCCGGTGGTGAAGTAGGCGGCGCTCTCGGCGGTGTACGCGTCGGCCGCCATGGCCGCCAGCTTCCCCTGGATCAGCTCGAATTCGGCGATCGGCTTGCCGAACTGCCGCCGCCCCGCCGCGAAGCGCGACGCCATCTCCAGGCACCGCTTGACCCCGCCCGCCGCACCGGCCGACAGCCCCTGCCGCCCCGAGTTGAGGATGCGCATGGCCAGCTTGAACCCCTGCCCCACCTCGCCCAGCACGTTCTCGCGCGGGACCCGCACGCCGCGGAAGCGCAGCTCGGTCTGGTTGCTTCCCCGTGCGCCCATCTTCCGCAGCGGCTCGCCGCGCTCGAAGCCCGGCATGTCGGGCCGCAGGATGAACGCGGTCACGCGGTCCACCGTCTTCCCGTCGCGCTCCACCGGCGTCTGCGCGAAGGCGACGATGATCTCGCTGAACGAGCCGTTCCCGATCCAGATCTTCTCGCCGTTCAGCACCCAGTGGCTCCCATCGGGCTCCAGCTCGGCGCGGCTCTCGATCCCCTGCGCGTCGCTGCCGGCGCCGGGCTCGGTGAGCGCGAACGAGGCGAACCACTCGCCCGAGGCCGCCTTCGGAAGATAGGCGCGCTTCTGCGCCTCGGTCCCCGCCAGCACGATTCCCTTGGTGCCGATGGAGAGGTGCACGCCCAGGATGATCCCCAGCCCCACGTCGTAGCCGGTGATCGCCTCGAACACGCGGCAGTAGGCGGCCTGGCTCAGCCCCATCCCCCCGTACTCGGCCGGGATGGCGATCCCGAACAGCCCCATCCGCGCCAGCTCGGCGATCACGTGGGCGGGCACCCGCTCGTGCTCGTCCACCCACTCCCGGTCCAGCTCCCGCTCCAGGTACGCCATCACCTCGGCAAGGAACGCGGTGACGCGCGTGTCCTCGTCGCCCGAGATGCGCGGGTAGGGGAAGAGGATGGAATCGTCGATCGACCCCGCGAAGAACCCGCGCGTGAGCGATGGAAGTTCGTCGGCCATGGTTCCTCGGATCGGATGGGGCGCCGGATGAGCGTGGAGGAGCGCGGTGGTCCCGCCGGCCGCGCCTGTCCCGGGGCGTGCACGATGCGCACCGCGCCCCGCGGCTGAAGCCGCGGCAACAACTGACGACAAGCCTCGCAAACTGCGCGAGGCTTCACGGGCGGTGGTGGCGCCATTCCTCGGTGCTATTTGCATGCTACGGGGCGGCGTGCCCGGTGGACGGCTTGAGAGAGAGAGACCGCGAGGCTTCGTCTCCGCTCCCCTCAACCGAGGCCGCGCCGGGGCGAAGTATCGAATTTTTTGAAACTGGACACCTATCCGTCTTGTCGCATCCGTGGACGAGTGGATGTGTCGGAAATGGCATCCGGGTGGATCCGCCACTGATCCCCCGATGACGCAGTTTGCCGTTGGCCGCGTCCGGATTCCCGCCGATGAACGTGGAAACGACGGAATCCGATGGGCGACGATGGTCATCGCGGGATGAAGGAAACACTTGCGCGCTGCGGGTCCGGAGATTGGATTGTCTCGCGCGACATCCTGCCAGACGTTTCCCATCCCCATCCCCCACCCGCGAGACGAACGCATGCCCGACCGTGACGGCGGAGGTTTCTTTCCGCGCTGGACGCTCAAGCGCGAAGGTGTGATCGGCCCCGAGGAGCGCCTGCCGTGGGGACAGACCTTCGCGCTGGGGATCCAGCACGTGTTCGCCATGTTCGGCGCCACCGTGCTGGTGCCGATCCTGATGGGCTTCGACCCCAACACGGCGATCTTCTTCAGCGGCATCGGCACGCTGCTCTTCTTCGTGATCGTGGGCGGGCGGGTGCCCAGCTACCTGGGGTCGAGCTTCTCGTTCGTGGCGGTGGCGCTGGCGGTGACGGGGTACAAGGGGACCGGCGCCAACCTGAACGCGCCGCTGGCGCTGGGCGGGATCATCGCGGCGGGCGCGGTCTACCTGGTGCTGGGGGTGATCGTGATGGTGGCCGGGTACCGCTGGGTGGAGCGGCTGATGCCGCCGGTGGTGACCGGAGCGGTGGTGGCGGTGATCGGGCTGAACCTGGCGCCCGTGGCCGTGCGCGACGTGGGCGGCGGCCCGTTCAACGCGGGGATCGGGCTGGTGACCGCGCTGGCCGCCGCCGTCGTGGCGGTGTACGCGCCGGGGATGACGCGGCGCCTGCCCATTCTGCTGGGCGGCGTGATCGGGTACGCGCTGTACGCCATCCTGGCCAACGGGATGGGGATGGGGGGCAAGCCGATCGACTTCTCCCGCTTGGCCGCCGCGCCGTGGATCGGGCTGCCGAACTTCACCACGCCGGTGTTCCGGATGGACGTGGCGGCCATGTTCGCCCCCGTCGCCATCATCCTGGTGGCCGAGAACCTGGGCCACGTGAAGGCCGTGGGCGCGATGACGGGGCGTTCGCTGGACCGCTGGCTGGGCCGCGCCTTCGTGGGCGACGCGCTGGCGACGATGCTTGCCGCGTCGGGCGGGGGCACCGGCGTCACCACCTACGCCGAGAACATCGGGGTGATGGCGGTGACGCGGATCTACTCCACGCTGATCTTCGTGGTGGCGAGTGTCGTCGCGATCCTGATGGGGTTCTCGCCCAAGTTCGGCGCGCTGATCGGCACCATCCCCACGCCGGTGCTGGGCGGACTTTCGATCGTGCTGTTCGGCCTGATCGCGGCCACGGGCGGGCGGATCTGGGTGCAGAACCGGGTGGACTTCAGCGACAGCCGCAACCTGGTTACCGTGGCGGTCACGCTCACGATGGGCGCGGGGAACCTGGTGCTGAACTTCGGAGGATTCGAGGTGGGCGGGATCGGCACGGCCACCTTCGGCGCCATCCTTCTGTACCAGCTGCTGGGCGGCAGCCACGCGCGCGGCGACGCCGCCACCGCCGACGGCGCGGTGTCGGTGGACGAGCCGGAGCAGGAGCCCGCGCTGGCGCACTGACCAGGATCTGGTGTTGATGCACGCGAAAGCCCCTCCTCCAGCAACCGCCTGGAGAAGGGGCTTTCGTTCGTCCTGGGCGCCGCCAACAGCAAACTGCGTCATCAGGGGGATCGATGTGAGGCCGCTTCCCTGCCGTCCCGTCTGCCTTCGTGGCGAGTTCGATACCCGAGTCCGCCTGGACCGTCCGTTCCTGACCCGGACACCGCCTGCGCGCGACCAGAGAGGATCAAGCGGTCGTACCTGGAGCCTCGCGCAGTTTGCGAGGCTTCTCGTAGTGGTTGCCGCGGCTTTTGCCGCCGGTGCGGAACCGGGGCCTGAGATTATCCAGGCATGAGAGGGGGAGGGTGTCCAGTTTTAAAAATTTCGATACTTCGCCCCGGTGCGGGCGCGGCTTGAGGGGAGTGGGAAGAAGCCCCGCGGGCTGGGCATCACGCAGGCTCGGCCTCGCGGGCGCCGGGGGCGGCGAACACGTCGGTCTCGCTGAACGAGGAGAGGGCCATCTTCAGGTCCAGCGCGATGTTGCGGAAGCGGTCGGCGGTTTCCTGGGGGATCTCCACGCGCGAAAAGAGGATCGCGGCGTACAGCTCGCCCGACAGGTTCACGCCGCCGCACCCCAGCACCGACTGGATGCCGTACGGGCGTACGAAGTCGTCCTGCGCGGGGATGGCGGTGCTCCCCAGCGCCCGCGGCACGTAGAACACGTTGTAGGTCTTCCCTTCCAGCCCCTTCACCATGTTCGGCTGCGGCGACACCACGCTCGCCACCTCCAGCCCCATCTGCCGGATCAGCTGGGCGATCATCGGCGCGCGCTCCACGATGTCGGCGCTGGGGAGCGGGATGGCGCGGTGCCCGCGCGACATTCGCCGCGAGTTCCACGCGGGCTCCGAGCCCGCGGTGCCCAGCAGCACCAGGCACTTCATGGCGGCCGGCGGCGTGCTCCCCATCCGCTCGCGCACGAACGCCCGCAGTTCGGGCTCCAGCGCGCCGTACGGGTGCGTCTTGTAGAAGCGCACCAGCGCGCACTCGCGCTCGCCGCTGGCCGGGTCCACGAACGAATGGTGGAAGTAGCGCACGACCAGCCCCGCGGCTTCTTCCAGCGACGACGCGTCACGCGTGGCCCGGCGCAGGTCCAGGCCACAGCGGAGCATCTCGGCAAGCTCGAAGGTACGCAGCGAAAAACTCATGGCCCGCGGGGAATGCGTGAACCGGCCGCGCGCACCGGCGGATCCGGCGCGGCGGCGGCGAGCCCATCTCCTGCACACTCCACACCGCTACTGCACGAAGTACCCGCCCACGTGCCAGGCGCCGTCGGTATCGAGCATGGCGACCACCGTCTCGATGGCCTCCTCCTTCCGCTCGAAGCGGGTGTCGTACTTCAGCAGCACGTACTCCCCGTCGGGCGCGCCGGGGATGGAGGTGCGGTGCTCGGTGTCGCGCAGCTCTCGCCCCAGCGCGCGGCCGAGAACGCCCGTCACCTTGCCGTGAGCGTCGGTCCACTGCTCCTCGGTCACCATCTGCCGGAAGAGCGAGGATGCGTCGCGCCAGCTCGCCGCCCACTCACCCGCGTCCAGCAGTTCCATCCACGCGTCCGCCGCCGCCGAGGCGTCGCCGATCATCGTCGTTTCGTCGGGTTCCATCATCCAGATCCGTTGGGTTGATCGATCAAGCCGGAGACCGCCGGCTGAAGCCGCAGCAACAACTACCACAAGCCTCGCAAACCGCGCGAGGCTTCACCTGCTCGATAGGTAGCATCGCCGCTCGCTCTCCAAGTCCCTTCGCGCCGCCTTCGCGGATTTCAACAGCCTACGTGCTGACACCACGGTGATGCAACGGACAATCCACCGCACCCCGCACCCCGCACCCCGCACCCCGCACCCCGCACCCCCGTACCCCCGTACCCCCGTACCCCCGCACCTCCTACCGTCCTCCCCGCACCTTTTGCGAATCTCCGTTGCGCGACGTGAAATCTTTGCCCAATTTCCATGGACGCGACAGCGAAGTTGTTGCCGCCCCGCGCATTCCCCGCGTTCCCCTTCCGGATGGACCAGTCCGAGGCCCTGGTGGCCGAACCCGCCCCGCCCAACTCCGAGACCGGGCCCGCCGGCGCACGGCAGGAGCCCGATCTGCCGCCCGAGCACGCTCACGCGCTGCTGGAGCTGCTGCTGGGCGCGGCCGGCGCGGGCGTGGCCCTGTTCGATACCGCGCTGCGCTTCGTGCGGGTGAACGCACAGATGGCGGCGATCAATCGGCTCCCCATCGACGCGCACCTGGGCCGCACCCTGGCCGAGGCGGTGCCCCATGCCGCGCCCGCGGTGGAGAGCGTGCTGCGCCGCGTGCTGGCCACGGGGCAGCCGGTGACGGGGGTACAGCTTTCGGACGACACGCCCGGCGAGCCCGGGGTGGCGCGGCACTTCCTGGCCGCGTACCAGCCGTTCCGCGTGGGCGGCCAACTGCGCGGCGTGCTGGCGGTGGTGCACGAGACCACCGAGCAGCGCCGCGCCGAAGACGCCCTGCGCGAGCAGGCCGCCCTGCTGCGGCCGCTGGTGGAGAACATCGCCCAGACCTTCTACCTGGACGACCCCGCCACCGGCCGCACCCTGTACGTGAGCCCCGCCTACGAGCAGATGTTCGGCCGCAGCGCCGAATCGCTGTACGCCGACCCGCGCTCGTTCCTGCTCAGCATCCATCCCGACGACCGGGCGGCCGTGGCGGCCGCGCTCCCCCGCCTGCAGACGGGGCTGGAGGACCTGCGCTACCGCCTGGTGCGCCCCGACGGCACCGTGCGCTGGGTGCGCGACCGCAGCTTTCCCGTGCCCGGCCACGAGGGGCGCCCGGTGCGCAGCGCCGGGATCGTGGAAGACGTGACGCTGGAGCACGAGCTGCTCGAGAGCCAGCGGCTGCTGGCCGAGGCGGGGCGCGTGCTCTCGTCGTCGCTCGACGTGAGCGCCACGCTGGAGCGCACGCTGGAGCTGCTGGTGCCGCGGCTGGGCGACCTGGCGTTCGTGGCGCTGCGCGGCGCCGACGGGCGGCTGGTGCCGCGCGCCTGGCGCGGAGCCGAGCCGGCGCTCTCCGCGATGCTCGACGCCAGCCTCCCCGGGTGGAGCGACGATGCGTCGGGCGCGTCGCTGGCCAGCCAGGTGCTCCGCGCCGCCGCCCCGCAATGGCGCGACCTCGACCACGCCCACGTGCGGGCGGCCGCGCCCGACCCGGAGCGGATGCGGGGGTGGATCGAGGTGTCGCCCACCTCCAGCGTGGGCGTGCCGCTGGCCGCGCGCGGCGAGGTGTTCGGCGTGCTGATGGTGCACATGGCCGGGCGCACCGGCCGCCGCCACACCGAGCGCGAGTACCAGGCCGTGCGCGAGATCGGCGAGCGGGCCGCGCTGGCGCTGGACAACGCGCGCCTGTACGCCGCCGAGCAGGGCGCCCGCCGCGCCGCCGAGGACGCCGCGGGCGAGGTGAGCCGCCTGCAGGCGCTCACCGCCGCGCTCTCGGGCGCGCTCAGCGTGGACGACGTGGTGCGGCAGGTGATGGGGCGCGGCCTGGCCGTGTTCGGCGCCTACGCCGGCGGCGTGTACGCGCTGAGCGGCGACGGCGGCGAGATGGTGCGGCTGGGCGCCTTCGGGTACCCCCCGGGAATCCCGCCCGGGAGCGTGCCGCTCGACGCGCCCCTTCCCGGGCCCGAGTGCGCGCGCACCGGCCAAGCCGTGTTCGTGCCCTCGCGCCAGGCGCTGGCCGAGCGCTTCCCCGCCATGCTGCCGCTCACCGTGCCCCCCAGCCACGCGTGGGCCGCGCTTCCGCTGCGCATCGACATGCGGCTGCTGGGGGTCCTCTCCCTCAGCTTCGACCGGCCGCTGGAGTTCGGCCCGCGCGAGCAGGCCTTCTTCGCCACCGTGGCGCAGCAGTGCGCGCAGGCGCTGGACCGCGTGCGGCTGTACGAGGCCGAGCAGCAGGCCCGTGCCGCCGCCGACGCGGCCAGCCGCCGCGCCGCCTTCCTTTCCGAGGCCAGCCGCCTCCTCTCCGCCTCGCTGAACGTGGAGCCCACCCTGGCGGCCATCGCGCGCGCCGCCGTCCCCGAGCTGGGCGACTGGTGCGCCGTGGACGTGGTGGCCGACCCCGACGCCGGCGCCTGGCCGCCCACCGTGCGCCGCGTGGCCATCGCCCACCAGGACCCGGCGCAGGTCGAGTGGGCCGGGCGGATGGCGCAGGCGATGCCCACCGACTGGGATTCGCCCCGGGGGATGGCGCGCGTGCTGCGCACCGGCGAGCCCGAGTTCTACCCCGTGGTCACCGACGAGATGATCGCAGCCGCGGCGCGGACCCCCGAGCAGCTGGCCATCCTGCGCGAGGTCGGCTACTCGTCGGCGATCATGGTGCCCATGCAGGCCGGGGGGCGCACGCTGGGCGCGCTCACCCTGGTGCACACCGAGAGCGGGCGGCACTTCGACCGCGACGACCTGGCCATGGCGGTGTCGCTGGGCCGCCGCGCCGGCGTGGCGCTGGAGAACGCGCGCCTCTACGCCGCCGAGCAGGCCGCCCGCGCCGCCACCGAGGCCGCCGCCGAGCGCATCGGCCGCCTGCAGGCGCTCACCGCCGCGCTCTCGCAGGCCGCCACCCCGGCCGAGGTGGCCCGGGCCGCGCTGCGGTTGGGGCTCGACGCGCTGGGCGGCGTGGCCGGCGGGGTGGCCGTGCTCGACACCACCGACGACACGCTGGAGATGGTCGCGTCGGAGGGGCTGCGCGACGGCCAGGCCGAGCAGAACGGGTGGACGCGCTTTCCCCTCGACGCGCCGCTCGCCGCCAGCGAGGCGGTGCGCCTGCAGCAGATGCTGGTGCTGCGCTCGCTGGACGAGTGGCGCCGGCGCTACCCCGCCGTGGCGCCCAGCCTGGCGGCGCTGGGGGTGGAGGCGGGCGTGGTGGTGCCGCTCAGCGTGGAGAACCGCGCGGTGGGCGTGCTGTCGTTCAACTTCCGCGGCCCGCGCGACTTCTCGCCCCAGGACGAGGCGTTCATCACCGCCATCGCACGGCAGGCGGCGCAGGCCATGGAGCGCGCCCGCCTCTTCACCGCCGAGCACGAGGCGCGCGCCGCCGCCGAGCGCGCCGCCGACCGGGCGCGGCGCCTTCAGCAGGTGACCGCCGCACTCAGCCACGCCGCCACCCCGCGCGAGGTGGCCGAGGTGATCGTGGTGAACGCCGCCGCCGCCATGGACGCGCAGGCCGTCTCCTTCGCGCAGGTGGACGCCGCGGCCGCCGAGTTCCACGTCCTGGCCAGCACCGGCTACGCCGAGCCGGTGGCGCGCGCCTTCGAGCGCTTCCCGCTGCACCCCGGCCGCCCGCTCTCCGAGGCGGTGCTGCGCCGCGAGGCCGTGCTGGTGGAGTCGCTGGACGAAGGCACCCGCCGCTTTCCCGTCATGGCGCAGGCGCTGCGCGACACCGGCTACCAGGCGTACGCAGGGCTTCCCGTGATCGCGGGCGGGCGGGTGCTGGGGGGGCTCTCGTTCTCGTGGAGCTCGCCGCGCGCGTTCACGGCCGACGACCGCGCGTTCCTGTCCACGCTGGCCGAGCTGGCCGCGCAGGCCATGGAGCGCTCGGAGCTGTACGAGGCCGAGCGCCGCGCCCGCGCCGAGGCCGAGGGCGCCAACCTGGCGAAGACCGAGTTCCTGGCGGTGATGAGCCACGAGCTGCGCACCCCGCTCAACGCCATCGCCGGGTACGCCGAGCTGCTGGCCATGGGGATCCGCGGCCCCGTCACCCCCGCGCAGGCCGAGGACCTGGCGCGCATCCAGCGCAGCCAGCGCCACCTGCTGGGCCTGATCAACGACGTGCTGAACTTCGCGCGGATCGAGGCCGGGCGCGTGGAGCTGCACCTGGACGACGTGCCGGTGGACGAGGCGCTGGCCGAGGTGGAGCCGCTGGTGGCGCCGCAGGTGATGGAGCGCGGGCTGACGTACCGCTACGCCGGCTGCGAGCCCGGCCTGGTGGTGCGCGCCGACCCCGAGAAGCTTCGCCAGGTGCTGCTGAACGTCCTCTCCAACGCGGTCAAGTTCACCCCCACCGGCGGCACGGTGACCATGGAAGCCGCCGCCGGTCCCGATGGCCCCGTGCAGATCCGCGTGGCCGACACGGGGATCGGCATCCCGCCCGACCGGCTGGAGAGCATCTTCGAGCCGTTCGTGCAGCTGGGGCGCAACCTCAGCTCGCGCCACGAGGGCACCGGGCTGGGGCTGGCCATCAGCCGCGACCTGGCCCTCGCCATGGGCGGCGACCTCTCCGCCCTCAGCACCCCCGGCCAGGGGAGCACCTTCACCCTCACCCTTCCCCGCGCGGGCTCTCCTCCCGAAGCGTCCACCTCCGACGCCGGCTGAGACTGCGGCCCATCGAACGGGCCAACGGAGGAACCTGTGGGCCACGGAGAACCGCACGCTCTCCGTGGCCTTCGTGCGTCCTCCATGCGTCCGGATTCCAGCCCGATTCGCCCTTCATCCCTCCATCCTAACCATCCCCTAATTCCCGCCATTCCACGCCCGATGGCCGGTGACGCGTTCCAACCCTTTGTCCCCGTTGCGCATCCAATTACCGGCACCATGAAACGGGCCTCGCCCGCGTGGCGGATCAAAGCGGACCCGGCCGGGTAATTTTTTAGCAGACGATCCGGACGACGCATTGCCGGATGTCACATTTCGTCGCCCCGGCTCGTTATCAGGAGAGCCCATGGCTCTCGCACGCCCCGGGCGCACCCCGCGCCCGTCGTCCGCCTCCCCGCTCGCGGACCCTCCTGGCAGATGAAGATCACCCTCGCCCTTCCCGAGCCCAGCCCGGCCACACGCCGATGGCCGCGCATGCGCATCGTCTTCCTGGTGGCAACCACGTGGGGCCTGATCTTCGGGATGCGGCCATACCTGAACTCGGCGCTCTTCGGCGTACCGCGCGAGACGAACGTGATGTGGCTGGTGGAAGCCGTGTTCGACGCATGGTACTGGGTGCCGCTCACCATCCCCGTCTTCTGGCTGGCGCTGCGCTTCCGCTTCACCCGGCGCGGGTGGCCACTGGCGCTGGCGGTTCACGTCGCGGGCGCCGTCGCCTCGGCGCTGGGCAACATCCAGTTCAACCGGTACATGGGCCTGCTGCTGGAGGGCGGGAAGATCGCCGACTTCAGCGGCTACTTCCGCCAGGTGTTCTTCTCCAACATGCAGTGGTACCTGCTGCTGGGGGGCGCGGCGTACACGTTCGAGTACCTGCGCCGCCTGCGTGACCGCGACGTGCAGGCCGCGCAGCTGGGCGAGCGGCTGGCGCAGGCGCGGCTCGAAGCGCTGAAGATGCAGATCCAGCCGCACTTCCTGTTCAACACGCTGCACACCATCTCGGAGCTGATCCACGAAGAGCCCTACGCGGCCGAGCGGATGATCACCCGCCTGGGCGACCTGCTGCGGCTGACCGTGGACAACGCGCAGAGCCACGAGGTCACGCTGGCGCAGGAGATGGACTTCCTGGAGGCGTACCTCGAGATCCAGCGCACCCGCTTCAGCGACCGGCTGGACGTGATGGTGAACGTGGCCGCCGACACGCGCGAGGCGCTGGTGCCCAACCTGGTGCTGCAGCCGCTGGTGGAGAACGCCATCCGCCACGGCGCCGCCAGCACCGGCGGCCGGGGAGTGATCCTGGTGAAGACGGTGCGGATCGACGGCCGGCTGCGGATGGAGGTGCACGACAACGGCACCGGACCCCCTCCCACCACCCGCCCGCGCAGCCGCCAGGGCGTGGGGGTGAGCAACACCCGCGCGCGGCTGGAGCAGATGTACGGCGACCGCGCCCGTCTGGAGCTGTCGCATTGCCCCATCGGCGGCACCGTGGCCGCCGTTGAGATCCCGTTCAAACCCGCGGCGGCCGCGTCTGCCGCGAACCATCCCGTGGAGGTGGCTGCATGAGTGAGCCCATGCGTGTGCTGGTCGCCGACGACGAGCCGCTGGCCCGCCGCCGCGTGCTGCGTCTGCTGCGCGAGCACGACGACGAGGTGGACGTGGTGGCGGTGTGCGAGAGCGGGACCCAGGCCGTGGAGGCGATCCGGGAAACGCGCCCCGACCTGGTGTTCCTCGACGTGCAGATGCCCGAGCTGGACGGGTTCGAGGTGCTGGAGCAGCTGGGCGGCGAGCTTCCCGCGGTGATCTTCGTGACCGCGCACGACCGGTACGCCCTGCGCGCCTTCGAGGTGCACGCGCTGGACTACCTGCTCAAGCCGTTCGACGCCGAGCGCTTCCACCGCGCGCTGGAGCACGGCCGCGCGCGGGTGGAGAACCGCTCGGGCGAGGCCGGGAACCGGCTGGCGGCGCTGATCGACCAGCTGGCCCGCGACCGCGGCGCCGACCCCGCGGCCGCGGTTCCCGCCGCGCCCGCCCGCCGCTACCTGGACTGGGTGATGGTGAAGGTACGCGGCAAGGTGGAGTTCCTGCGCACCGCCGACATCGACTGGATCGAGGCGGAGGGGAACTACGTGCGCCTGCATGCCGGAAAGAAGCGCTACCTGGTGCGCGAGAAGATCGGCACGCTCGAGGAGCGGCTGGACCCCGACCGTTTCCTGCGCGTGCACCGCTCGGCCATGGTGCAGCTGGACCGCGTGGCCGAGCTGCACCCCATGGCCGCGGGCGACGGCATCCTCCTCCTCCGCGACGGCACCGAGGTCCGCCTCTCGCGCGGCTTCCGGCGGCGGCTGCTGGAACGGGTGCCGGAGTACGCCTGAACCGCGAAGGTGCGGAGGTACGGGGGTACGGTGGTACGGAACGACGAAGAGGCCCCCGGCGCGCGAGCCGGGGCCTTTTCGTTTTGTTTGGTTCCGTATTTCATCCCAGAGGGACCAGAGGGATCAGAGGGCGCTCGTGCAGTTCCTCTGGTCCTCTGGTCCTCTGGTTCCTCTGTGTTGAAATCGGCTGAGCCGGCTTCGCGCCGGGGTCATCGTGGCGCCACGACGTCCCGCTGGGGCGCTCCTTTCAGGCACCCGGTCCACCCATCATCCGCAGCATCAACAGCTTCGCTTGAAATCGACGCAAACCCTTGCGTTACAATGGTGTACAGAGTTAACGTGACGGCGCGCGGC
The DNA here is from genome assembly GCA_035691085.1 of Longimicrobium sp. GTDB lineage: Bacteria > Gemmatimonadota > Gemmatimonadetes > Longimicrobiales > Longimicrobiaceae > Longimicrobium. The sequence continues at coordinate 23,574 of DASSJS010000061.1, read as the reverse complement.
ACCCTCGCCGCGTCCCCCCGCGAACGACTCCGCAACACCACGGATGAGCGGTACGGCCACACCCCTCCTGCGCGTGACGGGCTCGCAGCTCGCGCAGTTTTTCCGCTTTCGCTGCGACCGCAAGCTGCGCTGGGAGCTGGAGCCCGGCGCCGAGGGCGTGCCGCGCGCGGAAGTTCGCCCGGGGATGGGCCTGCTCGCGTCCGCCGGCCGCCGCTTCGAGCGCCGCAAGATCGAGACGCTGATCCAGCGCTTCGGGGCGGATGCGGTCCTGACCGGCGGCTTTACCGAGTCCGGGGATGCACGGGCGCTCAGCCCCGAGCGCGTGCTCGAGGTGCTGCGCGACCCCGGCAGCGTCCAATTCCTCGTCCAACCCCGGCTGGAGCTTCCCGACCCCGAGGCGTTCGCCGCGCGCTACGGCATCCACGTCTCCATGCTCGCCTTCGCCCCCGCGCACCCGGACCTGGTCCGCATCGGCCGCGGGCCTGACGGGCGGGTGCGGCTGGGGGTGGTCGACGTGAAGTGGAGCCGCGAGCGCGCGGTGCACCACTTCGCCCAGGTCGCCTTCTACGTGATGCTGCTGGAAGAGGTGGTCCGCGCGCACGGGATCGACGCGCGGGTGGACACGCGCTCGGGATGGGTGTGGAACCGCGGCAGCCGCGCGCCGCGCAAGTTCGCGCTGGCCGCCTACCGCCACCACGTGGAGCGCTTCCTTCGCGAAGACCTCCCCCGCGTGGCCCGGATGGAGCCCGCCGAGGCGCCCTGGCACCTGTCGCCCGCCTGCGCCGGGTGCGGCTTCTTCACCCACTGCCGCGCCCAGGCCGACGCGCGGGACGACCTGGCGCGCGTCCCCGGGCTCACCCCGCTGGCCAAGACGGTGCTGGCCACGCGCGGCATCCGCACCGTGGCCGACCTCAACCGGCGCGGGATCAGGGCCGGCACCTACACCGGCTGCCACGCGCTGGAGAGCGGCGAGAGCGCACTGAAGAAGCGGGCGATGGCGCTGTCGTACCGGCGGATGGTGGAGCAGGAGAAGCACACGCACCTGCTGGGCGAGGCCGAGCGCGTGCGCATCGTCCTGAGCGCCGAGGGCGACCCCGTGAGCGGCACCGTGTTCGCCCTGGGCTTCCGCGCCGAGCGTTCGGGCGCGCGGCCGGTGATGGACGTGGCGATCTCGGCGGCCGGCACGCACGCAGGCGAGGGCGAGATGCTGCGTGGCTTCCTGGCGCGCCTGGGCGAGACCGCCACGAAGATGCTGGCCGCCGGGAGCGGCGCCGCCGAGGGGCGGCGCGGGCCCAAGCCGCTGCACGCCTTCGTCTACGACCGCGCCGAGCTCGACCTGCTGCGCGGCCTCCTCCACCGCCACATGGCGGATGCGGATGCGCAGCCGGGGATCGCCGCGCTCGCCCGGCTCCTCTTCCCCGGCGGCGGCGCCAGCGCGGCCGGGCTGCGCGCCGCGGCCGCCGCGCCGGGGACGGTGGTCGTGGACGCGGTCTCGGAGCTGTTCGCCCTTCCCGTCCCCTACGCGCTGGACCTGGCCGCCGTCAGCGCCGCGCTGCAGCCGCGGGACGATGCGCACCACTGGAGCCCGCGCGCCGACTACGGGTGGCCGCTGTCGTCGCAGGTGGCGTTCGAGCGCATCCACAACGTCTGGCGGCGGCGCCCCCACCGCGTGGCCAACGAGGGGGCGGACGAGGTGCGCGCCACCATCGAGCAGACGGTGCGCGGCAAGCTGAACGCGATCGACTCCGTGATCCGCGGCGTGCGCGAGCAGGCGGACCGGGCGCGCACGCCCCGTCTGCGGCTGGAGCCGGGCGGCGCGGGCGCCGCCGTGTCGGCCGACCCGATCGGCGACCCGGTGCTGGAGACGCTGCGCATCTTCACCGAGCTGGAAGCGGCGGCCGAGTCGCTCTCCATCCGCGCGCTGCACGCACTTCCGTCCCGCGACCGGGCGCGGCGCTGGGAGGCCATCACCGGGCTGGAGCCGGTGGAGCGCACGTCGGACCGAGAATGGACCTTCGAGTTCGACCCCGACTGCCGCGAGGCCAAGTTCCGCCCCGGCGAGTTCGCGCTGGTGCTGACCAACGACAACGGCGAGATGCTGCTGGAGAGCGACGCCAAGCCGTGGCTGCGCCGCAAGCTGATGGTGGAGCTGGTGCGCTACGACCTGGCGCACGACCGGCCGCGCGTGACCCTCGCCTCGGACCACGGTTTCGCGAAGCTCGAGGCCGAGGGCGTGCTGCGCTTCGACCGCCAGTGCGTGCTCGACCGCGCCGAGGCCGACTTCAACACCCGCCGCGTGGTGGCCACCCTCCGCCGCATCGCCGAGGGGCACGGCGAGGCACGCTTCGTCCGCGGCCTGCTGGACGGCTCGGTCGATCCCGAGTGGCTCCTGTCGCCCCTGGACGCCGACGCGGGGTGGCGCACGACGGTGGCCGCCGCGCCGCGCCCTGTCCTCAACCCCGAGCAGGAGGTCGCCTGGCGCGCCGCCTTCGAGCGGGCGGTGACGGTGATCTGGGGCCCGCCGGGAACGGGAAAGACGTACCTGCTCGCCTGGACGCTCCTCGGCCTCGCCGCGTCAGCGAAGGCGGCCGGGCGCCCGCTGCGCATCCTGGTGAGCGCGGCCACGCACCGCGCCATCGCCAACGTGCTGGTCCGCGTCGCGCGCGAGCTGGCGTCCTCCGGCATCGCATCGCCCCTGCGGCTGGTGAAGCTGGCCTCGCGCGGCACCGAGGCCGACCAGGAGCTGGAAGGCGCGGGCGTGGAGCTGGTGAAGGACGAGCGGCTGGAGGGCGTGCTGGCCGAGTCGGGCGAGACCGGGCTCCCCGTGGTGGTCGGCTCCACCGTGTGGTCGCTCTGGAAGCGGATGAAGGCGGCGGGGGATGAAGAGGGCGAGGCGAGCGACGTTCCCATCGCCCCGCTGTTCGACGTGGTGGTGATCGACGAGGCCAGCCAGATGAAGGTGGCCGATTCGCTGATCGCGCTCTCGTCCATCCGCCGCGGCGGCCGCGTGCTGCTGGGCGGCGACCACCGGCAGCTGGCCCCCGTGGTCCGCGGCAGCTACGATGGCGACAACACCCTCTTCGGCTCCGCCTTCGCCCACTTCGCCGGTCGGTTCGGCCCCAAGACGCTGCGCGAGAGCCGGCGGATGAACGCGCCGCTGGTGGCGTATCCGCGGCGCGTCTTCTACCCCGGCCTGGTGTCGGTGGACCCCGCGCGCCGCCTTGCCATCGCCCCGCCCGCCCACGACGCGGACCCGATGGACGCCATCCTCCGCGACGCATTCCTGCGCCCGGAAGATTCGGTCGTCTTCGCCACCTATGGCGATTACACCGCCACCGCGCGCAACCCGTTCGAAGCGCGGCTGGCGGCGCGGCTGGCGACCCTCGCGCGCGGCGCGCTGATCGATCCCTCCACCGGCCAGCCGTACACGGCGGACCGCTTCCGCGAGCAGGCGCTGGCCATCCTGTCGCCGCACCGCGCGCAGAACAGCGCCATCCTGCACGAGCTGGCGCGCGCCGGCTGGGCGTACGATCAGCTCCCCATCGTGGACACCGTGGAGCGGATGCAGGGGAACGAGCGCGAGATGATCATCGTCTCCTACGCCGTGGCCGACCGCGAGTACGCCGAGGCCGAGGCGGAATTCCTGCTCGACCCCAACCGCTTCAACGTGGCCATCACCCGCCCGCGCGCCAAGCTGGTGCTGCTGATGAGCGACGAGGTGCTGCGCGCCCTCCCCCGCGACGAGCGCGTGATGACCGCGTCGATGGCCGTGAAGGGCTACCTGCGCCAGCCCTGGCGCCGCGTCCGCGAGATCGAGCTTCCCGCCCCCGACGGCGGGACGGTCCCCGTCACGCTCCGGGTGCGCTGAGCGGTCGGAACAACGCCGTCACTGCAACTGCATGAACGCAGAGCAACGGAGATAAGCAGAGATAGTCAGAGAACTGCGAGCTGCTGTTGCGGTTCTCTGCCTATCTCTGCCTATCTCTGCTCCTCTGCGTTCATGCAGTTGCTGTTCATCAGCCGCGCGCCCCACAACTCCGTCGCCGGTCGATCCGCTCAGGGGCTACGACTCTTCCGATTCTTCCTCTTCGTCGTCCTCGTTCCGCGTATCGTTGCGCGCCTCCGGGTCGCCCGGCGGTGGCGGGCCGAGCACCGCGCGCGCCTCGGCCTGCACAGCGTCCAGTTCGCGGCGGAGGGTGGTGTAGCGCTCGACGACATCGCGGCCGACGCGCTGGTCGTTGGTCGTCAGCAGCCCGTACAGGTAGGCGATGTGCGCCTGCAGCCCCGGCCGGCTGTAGCGCACCGGCGGCGTGACCAGCCGCGCGGCCAGTGCGTTCACCCGCGCCAGCGTGTCGGCCGCGGCGCCGGTGGAGCCGCGCAGGCGGCGCTGCGCGGCCTGCACGCGCGCCACCAGCCGGTTCACCTCGCTCACCATGTCGCGCGCGCGCAGGTTGTGCGCGAGCAGCGCCTCCAGGTCGGCCTGCGTCACCCCGCTTGCCGCGATGCGCGGATCGATCCGCACCACCAGTGGCTGCGTGGCGCTCCAGCCGCCCGACGTCAGGCGCACGGTGTAGCGCCCCGGCGCCGCCAGCGGCCCGTTGCGCCCGTTCCCCCGCCCCGCGTCCCACGGCCCGGGGAGCGCCAGGTCCCACGTAAAGCGGTGCATCCCCGCCGTCCTGGGCAGCAGCGGCATCGCCGCGCGCTCGGGCGCCACGCGCCCCCGCACGCTGTCGCTGCCAAAGCTGCGGACCACGCGGCCGGCGGCGTCGAGCACCTCCAGCCGCAGCTCCCCCGCGGGCTGCGCGGCCAGGTAGTAGTCGACCATGGCGCCGTAGGGCGGGTACTGCGGCGCGTCCGGCCGCCCGCCGCCCGACTCGGGGCCGCCGAAGTCGCGGGAGTAGCGGAAGCGCACCGCCTCGCGCGGCCGGAAGAGCTTCGCGCGGGCATTGGCCACCGAGTCGGCCAGCTGGTGCAGCGGCGTCAGGTTGTCCAGGATCCAGAAGGAGCGCCCCTGCGTGCTCAGCACCAGGTCCTGCCGGTGCACCTTGAGGTCGGTGACCGGCGTGTGCGGCAGGTTCAGCTGGAAAGGCTGCCAGTGCGCGCCGTCGTCGAAGCTCACGTACATCCCGAACTCCGTCCCCGCGTACAGCAGCCCCGGCCGCGACGGGTCCTCGCGCACCACGCGCACCGGCTCGCCCGCGGGGATGCCGTTCCGCCCATCCGCGATCCGCGTCCACGTCCTCCCGTAGTCGCTGGTGCGATAGACGTACGGATCGAAGTCGCCCACCAGGTAGCGCAGCACGGAAACGTAGGCCGAGCCACGGCGGTGCGGCGACGCCTCCACCGTCTGCACGCGCCCGCCCGGCGGCAGCCCGCGCGGCGTCACGTTCTGCCACGTCCGCCCTCCGTCACGCGTCACGTGCACCGGCCCGTCGTTCGCGCCCGCCCAGATCACCCCCGCCTCCACCGGCGACTCGCGGATCGCGTAGAGGGTGCTGTAGTACTCCTCGCCCGTCACGTCGATGGTGACCGGCTCGCCCGACACGCGCGACTGGTAGCGCGGGTCGTTCGCCGTCAGGTCGGGCGAGATGCGCGTCCACGTCACCCCGCCGTCGGTGGTCTTGTGGACGTACTGCGAGCCCATGTACAGCACGCGCGGGTCGTGCGGGCTCACCTCCATGGGCGAAACGCGCTGGAAGCGGTAGACCAGGTCGCGCCCCGGATTGCCGTACAGGCTCTGAGCGCCGATCGGGTACTGCTGCTCCTGCCCGGTGCGCAGCGACATCCGCGAGAACAGCCCCTTGCACGCGCCGTACACCGTGTCGGGGTGCGTGGGGTGCGGGATGATGGGCCCCGTCTCGCACCCCGGCCCCTGCCGCCACGTCTGCGCGGGATCGTCCACCCCGCCCTGCTGCAGCGGCAGGCTGGTGACGATCAGCGTCGTATTGTCCTGCTGCGCGCCGTAGAGCCGGTACGGGAACTGGTTGTCCACGTACACCTGGTAGATCTCGGCCGTCGGCTGGTTCAGCTGCGTGCTCCAGGTGCGCCCGCCGGTGAGCGTCACGTTGGCGCCGCCGTCGTTGCTCTGGATCCAGGTCTGGGGATTGGCGGGGTTGATCCACAGGTCGTGGTTGTCGCCGTGCGGCGTGGGAACGTTCCGCCACGTCTTACCCGCGTCGTCGCTGCGCAGGAACGGCTCGGAGCCCACGAACACCACGTCCGCGTTGGACGGATCGGCCGTGATGTTGGTGTAGTAGAAGGGCCGGCTGATCAGCTCCCCACGGTCGCTGGCGAGCGTCCAGTGCTCTCCCCCGTCATCCGAGCGGTACAGCCCGCCCCCTGGCGACGCCTCCATCAGCGCGTACACGCGGCGGGGGTTGGCGGCGCTCACCGCCACGTTGCTCTTCCCCACCAGCCCCGGAGGCAGCCCGTTCGACAGCTTGCTCCACGTGGTTCCGCCGTCCGTGCTGCGGTAGATGCCGCCCTCGCGCGCGCCGGAGATGATGGTCCACGGTTTCCGCTCTGCGCGCCACATCGACGCATAGACCACGTCGGGGTTCCCCGGCTGGAACTCGAGGTCGACGGCGCCCGTGCTGTCGCTCACGAACAGCACCTTCTCCCAGGTGGCCCCGCCGTCACGCGAGCGATAGATGCCGCGCTCGGGGTTGGGCCGGAACGCGTTCCCCACCGCGGCCACGAAAACGACCCGCGGGTTGGAGGGATGAACGCGGATGGCGCCGATCTGCCCCGTTTCGCGGAGCCCCATGTGCGCCCACGTCCGCCCCGCGTCGGTGGACCGATACACGCCGCGCCCGGGGGACACGTTGCTGCGCAGCCCCTCGCTCCCGCCGCCCGCCCAGACGATGTTCGGGTCCGACAGCGAGACCTCCACCGCGCCCATCGACGCCTCGGTGAAGAACGGGTCCGACACGTTCACCCACGTCTGCCCCGCGTCCACCGTCTTCCACACCCCGCCGCCGGTGGAGCCGAAGTAGAAGGTGAACGGCTGGCTGGGCACCCCCGTCACCGTGGTCACGCGCCCGCCGCGGCTGGGCCCCACCATCCGGTAGCGCAGATCGCCGAACAGCGCCGGATCGTACCCGCCCGCCGGCGTCGAGCCCGCGGCCTGCGCCACGACGGGTTTCGAGGGAATGAAGAGCGAGAGAGCGAGCGACGCGGCCAGTGCGGCGGGCCGAAGCCTCATGAGCGGCACCTTGCGGAGCGGGTACGATGTGATTGCGAGCAGTGTTCGTATACAGCCGCCGCACGCCGTACGCCAGACCAGCGCCGTGCGCCCGGCGATGACCTACGGCGAGCGGCGGATGAAATCGACCCCCACGCGCGCCAGCTCCTCGCCGCGTCTTCTGGGAGAACATGCCTCGCGGCGGCGATGGTGCCGTGCGGCCACGTCACGAATCCCCTGGCACCGGTCAGCAAGAAAAAGCCCCCGCTCACGCGGAGGCAATTTCGACGGCCCGCTCCAGTCGCGCCCGGTATTCAGCACTCAGCACTCAGCACTCAGCACTCAGCACTCAGCACTCAGCACTCAGCACTCAGCACTCAGCACTCAGCACGGCTATTCACCCTCCGACACGTCATCCGGGTCCACCTGCTCGCGGCGTTCCACCTTCACCACGCCCTTGATCTTCCGCACCGCGCTGATCACGCGGTTCAGGTGGGTGAGGTTCTCCACCTCCACCACGAACTCGCCCTTCATCCCGCGCTCGTCGGCCTTCATCTCGGCGCTCTGGATGTTGGTGTTGGTCCCCGAGATGGCGCTGGCCACCTCGGCCATCAGCCCGCGCCGGTCGGTGCCCTCCATCACCAGCCGCACGAAGAAGCGGTCGCCCCCGTCGCCCTCCCACTGGATGTCCACGCGCCGTTCGGGGTGGTCGCGCAGTTGCAGGATGTTGGGGCAGTCGATGCGGTGGATGCTCACGCCGCGGCCGCGGGTGATGTAGCCGATCACCTTGTCGCCCGGCACCGGCTGGCAGCACTGGGAGTAGCGAACCATCAGGTTGCTCATCCCCTGGATCTTCACCGCCGGCGGCTCGCCGCGGACGCGTGAGACCAGCCGCTCGAACGCCGAGGGCGCCCTGGCCGGCTCGGCGGTCTCGGGCCACAGCTCGCGCATCACCGCGCCGGGGCCCAGGTCGCCGCGCCCCAGCGCCGCGAACAGGTGCGCCGCGTCGGGAAGGTTCAGCTTGCGCGCCGCGTCGCCGAAGCGGTCGTCGCTCACCTTTTCGCGGCGGGCCTTCTTGATCTCGCGCTCGATGAACTCGCGCCCCAGCTCCACCGAGCTGCCGAACTCCTCGTCCTTGATCCACTGCCGGATCTTGTTGCGCGCCCGCGCCGTCTTCACGAAGGCCAGCCAGTCCCGCGAGGGGCGCTGCCGGGGGTCGGTCAGGATCTCCACCGTGTCGCCGTTGGCCAGCTCGCGCGTGATGGGCGCGATCCGGCCGTTCACCCGCGCGCCCACGCAGTGCAGCCCCACCTCGGTGTGCACCGCGAAGGCGAAGTCGATGGGCGTGGCCCCCTTGGGGAGCTGCTTCACGTCGCCCATGGGGGTGAAGACGAAGATCTCGTCCTGGAACAGGTCGATGCGGAGGAATTCCATGAACTCCTCCGGCTCCTTCGTCTCCTGCTGCCACTCCAGCACCTGGCGGAACCAGGTCAGCGTCTCGTCCACGTCGTCGCTGGCACGCCCCTCCTTGTACTTCCAGTGCGCCGCGATGCCGTACTCGGCGGTGCGGTGCATCTCGCGCGTGCGGATCTGGATCTCGTACAGCCGCCCGCCGGGGCCGAAGATGGTGGTGTGCAGCGAGCGGTACATGTTGCTCTTGGGAGTGGCGATGTAGTCGTGGAACCGCTCGGTGAGCGGCGTCCAGCGATTGTGGATCACCCCCAGGGCATGGTAGCAGTCGGTGACCGTCTCCACGATCACCCGCATCGCCATCAGGTCGTAGATCTCCTCGTAGCTCTTCTGCCGGCGCACCATCTTGCGGTAGATCGACCACAGGTGCTTGGGCCGCCCCGTCACCTCGGCGTCCATCCCCGCGTCGCGCAGCTCGCCCTGCAGCGGCTCGCGCATGCGCTCCACCAGCTCCTCGCGCTCGCGCCGCTTCTCGCTCACCTTCTTGGCCAGCTCGCGGTACGGGTCGGGCTCCAGGAACTTGAAGCACAGGTCCTCGAGCTCCCACTTGATGGTCGCCACGCCCAGCCGGTGCGCCAGCGGCGCGTAGATCTCGCGCGTTTCCAGCGCGATGCGCCGCCGCTTCTCCTCGCCCAGGTAGTCCAGCGTGCGCATGTTGTGCAGCCGGTCGGCCAGCTTCACCAGGATCACCCGGGCGTCCTGCGCCATGGAAAGGAGCAGCTTGCGGAAGTTCTCCACCTGCTGCTCGGTGCTGGTGCGGAACTGCACCTTGGCCAGCTTGGTGAGCCCGTCCACCACCGTCATCACCTCGTGGCCGAACGCGTCGCGCACGTCGTCCAGCGTGGCCGAGGTGTCTTCCACCACGTCGTGGATCAGCGCGCTGGCGATGGTCACCGAGTCCAGGTGCAGCTCGCCCAGGATGGCGGCCACCTCCACGCAGTGCGTCACGTAGTCTTCGCCCGAGCGCCGCTTCTGCCCCGCGTGCGCCACGCTGCTGAACTCGTACGCCCGGGTGACCAGGTCCAGGTCCACGCGCTGGGCATACGGCTCGATGGCGGCGAACAGCTGCGGGGGAAGGATGGCGCGCGCGTGTTCCAGCGCGCCCCCCTCCAGCACGGCCGGTGCGGGGGTGGCCATCAGCCCACCTCCGCGCGCGGCGCGCGCGCGGGCGGGCTGCAAGCAGGCTCGAAAGCAGCGAGGGGGTGGATTGGGCTCATCCTTCCAATGTAAACACAAGCGGTGCGATGGTCACGTCCCCTGTTTTCCATTGCCCTGCAAGATCGGCCCCGCACCCTCCATCACCCCTCCCCCGCCACCCGTCCGGCGGGCACACGCGCCTCCGCGCGCGTTACGCCGCCATCAGCACCGGCTTCGCCGCGGCGCGAATGCCGTCGCGCAGCTCGCCGCTCTCGGCGAACGAGAAGTAGCGGCCCTCGCCCACGATCACGTGATCGTCGATGGGAATGCCCATCAGGTCCCCCGCCTGCACCAGCTGGAGGGTGACCCGCCGGTCGTCGAGCGAGGGGGTGGGCTCGCCGCTGGGGTGGTTGTGCACCAGGACGATGGAGGCCGCCGACTCGTGCAGCGCGTGCTTGAACACCTCGCGGGCGTGCACCAGCGAGCTGTCCAGGGTGCCGCGCGTTACGCACACCTCGCGGATCACCTCGTTCTGGGTGTTCAGCAGCAGCAGGTGGAACTCTTCCTGGTCCTGGTCGCGCAGGCGAATGCGCATCCGCTCGTACACCTCGCGGGCGCCCTGCACGCGGTCGCGGTCGGGGCGCGCCTCTTCGGCGGCGCGGCGGCCCACTTCCAGCGCGGCCAGGATGCGCGTGGCCTTGGCCGGCCCGATCCCCGGCACCTTCCCGGCGATGGCGCCCACCGGCGTGCTCATGAGCCGGCGCAGCGAGTGTTCGCCGTTCTCGTTGGCGAAGGCGTCCAGCAGGTCGCCGGCCAGCTCCACGGCGGTGCGCGCCGGAACGCCCTCGCGCTCCTGCCGCCCCGTCTCGATGAGCAGCGCCAGCAGTTCTCGCGTGGACAGCGCCCGCACCCCCAGGTTGCGAACCCGCTCGCGGGGACGGTCTTCGGCTGCCCACTTCTTGATGGTGCAAAGCATGGTTTTCGGGGGAGCGCGGTGGAGGTGAACACGACCCACGAACTCGTCTCTCACTCACCCGAACAAAATACGAAAACACCTCCAGAAAGTAAAGTGAGTAAACACCCGTCGTCCCATCTACAATCGCCCCGCTCGTCTCCTCGGCCACCGAGCGCTCCCAACCATGGCAAACAGCGTCATCGGGGAACGGCATCGCACATCCCTCGCCTCCAGTGCGTCCACGTATTCCGGTGATGACGACGCCACGAACGCGAGGCGTGTCGCGACCTCCCTGTCGTCGAGCGACGGTCACCCATGCGCACCGTTCGGCATCACGCCATCGTTGGCGCGTGCTCTGGAGCGGCGGATGAACGGACCCCGATGACGGCAGTTCAGCTGAACGGAATCCGCGACGGGCTTTGGTGACGCGCCGACCAGGGTTCCGGCGGAGACGCTACGGACGGACGAAGCCTCCTTTGACGGGCGAAAGACGGAGCGGGGCGGCGCGCCTGATGGCACGCCGCCCCGCTGTAGGTGTTCCCTGCCCGTCGGCCGCCGGGCTCAGCCGGCGCGGCCGTGGCAGTTCTTGTACTTCTTCCCGCTGCCGCAGGGGCAGGGGTCGTTGCGGCCCACGGCGGCCTGCGAGGCGCCCGGCTTGGCCCCGCCCTCGGCCTCGCGGTTGGTGCGCAGCTGCCGCTGCGACGACGGCACGGCGGCGTACGGGTTGATGCCCAGCGAGCTGCGCCGCGGGGGCGGCGCGGGCTCCGGGGCCGGGGCGGCCGGCTCCTCGTCGCCGTAGCTGGCCTCCACCGGCTCGTCGCCACGCATGGGCGTGCCGAAGAACATGGGCTGCGGGGGCGGCGCCTCGGCCGGGGCGATCTGCGCGCGGAACACGAAGCGCCCCACCGACCCGTACAGGTCGCGCATCAGCGCCTCGAACATGTCGTACGCCTCGGCCTTGTACTCCACCAGCGGGTCCTTCTGCCCCCAGCCGCGGAACCCGATCGACGCCTTCAGGTGGTCCAGGTCGTAGAGGTGGTCCTTCCACTTCTCGTCGATGGTGCTGAGCACGATGTAGCGCAGCACCGCGTCGCCCGCCTCGCCGAACTGGTCGAGCTTGTGGTGGTACCCCTCGCGCGCCAGCTCCAGCACGTACTCCTGCACCTCGGCGCGGGTGTCGAAGGTGTCGCCGCCCCCGTCGGGCGTGGGGAAACGCTCGGCGGTCAGGAAGAAGTCGAGCGTGAGGCGCTGGCGCAGGCCGGCCAGGTCCCACTCCTCGGGGTGCTGCCCCTCGGTGTACTCCTCCACGATCGCGGGGATCGACCGCTCGATCATCTCCCACACCTCGCCCACCAGCTCGCCGCCGCCTTCCAGGGCGAAGGTGCGCAGGTCGTAGATCACCTCGCGCTGCTGGTTCATCACGTCGTCGTAGTCCAGCAGACGCTTGCGCGCTTCGAAGTTCTGCAGCTCCACCCGCTTCTGCGCGCCCGAGATCGAGTTGGTGATCCACGGGTGGGTGATCACCTCGCCCTCCTGCGCGCCCAGCCGGTCCATGATGCTGGCGATGCGGTCACTGCCGAACAGCCGCATCAGGTCGTCTTCCAGCGACAGGAAGAACTGGCTGGCGCCAGGGTCGCCCTGGCGCCCGGCGCGGCCGCGCAGCTGCCGGTCGATGCGGCGGCTCTCGTGGCGCTCGCTGCCGATGATGTGCAGGCCACCCGTCTCCACCATGAAGTCGTCGGGCTGCCCGTCCAGCTGCAGGCTCTGCTCGGGGTCGGGAAGGGTGGCCACCAGCTTCAGGTCCACCCCGCGCTCCTTCAGCCACCCCATGGTGCGCGGGTCGGTCACGCCGGGCCCCAGCTTGATGTCGGTGCCGCGGCCGGCCATGTTCGTGGCGATGGTCACCGAGCCGGGCTGGCCGGCGCGCGCCACGATCTCGGCCTCGCGCTGGTGGTGCTTGGCGTTCAGCACCTCGTGCGGAACCCCCGCGCGCTTCAGCATGCGCGACAGCGTCTCGGAGACGTCGACCGAGACGGTGCCCACCAGCACCGGCAGCTCCATGGCGTGCAGGCGCTGCACCTCGGTGACGATGGCGTTCAGCTTCTCGCGCTTGGTCTTGTAGACCAGGTCGTGCCGGTCTTCACGCTGGATGACGCGGTTGGTGGGAATCACCATCACGTCGAGCGTGTAGATCTGGTGGAACTCGCCCTCCTCGGTCTCGGCGGTGCCGGTCATTCCGCCGAGCTTGTCGTACATGCGGAAGTAGTTCTGGATGGTGATGGTGGCCAGGGTCTGCGTCTCGGCCTTCACCGACACGCCCTCCTTGGCCTCCACCGCCTGGTGCAGCCCGTCGCTCCAGCGCCGGCCGGACATCATCCGGCCGGTGAACTCGTCCACGATCATGACCTCGCCGTTCTGGATGACGTACTGCTCGTCCTTGTTGAAGAGCGTGTACGCCTTCAGCAGCTGGTGGATGACGTGGATCTTCTCGCTCTTCTCCGCGTACTCGCGCTCCAGCGCGGCGATGGCGTCGCGCTTCTCGTCCACGCTGAGCTCGGCGTCCAGCTCCACGCGGTGCACTTCCTCGCTGATGTCGGGGACCACGAAGGCCTCGTGGTCGTCCGGGGCGAGCACGTCGAGCCCCTGGTCGGTCAGGTGCACGTTGTGCCCCTTCTCGTCCATGCTGAAGAGGAGCTGCTCCTCGAGCTCGTGCACCTTCTTCTCCTGCATGTAGTCGCGCTCCACCTTCCCGATGGTCTTCACCAGCCCGGGGTCGTCGGAGAGCATCTTGAGCAGGCGCTTGTTGCGCGGGGTGCCGCGGCGGGCCAGGAACAGCCGTTCGCCCGCGGCGTAGCTGTCGCCCCCGGCGATGTCCTTCTCGGCCTGGGCGATCAGGTCGTTGACGATGCGGTTCTGGCGCCGGAACAGGTCGCTGACCGACGGGTTGTAGCGCGCGTAGGCCTCGTTGGTCTCGTTCCCCACCGGCCCGCTGATGATGAGCGGGGTGCGCGCCTCGTCGATCAGCACGCTGTCGACCTCGTCCACGATGGCGTAGGCGTGGCCGCGCTGCACGCGGTGGCCCAGCTCGTGGACCATGTTGTCGCGCAGGTAGTCGAACCCGAACTCGTTGTTGGTGCCGTAGGTGATGTCGGCGCCGTAGGCGGCGCGGCGCTCGGGGGTGTTGGGCTCGTGCAGGTCGATGCACCCCACGCTGAGCCCCAGGTACGTGTACACGTGCCCCATCCACTCGCTGTCGCGCTGGGCGAGGTACGAGTTGACGGTCACCAGGTGCGCGCCGCGGCCGGTGAGCGCGTTCAGGTACAGCGGGAGGGTGGCGACCAGGGTCTTCCCCTCGCCGGTGGCCATCTCGGCCACCTTCCCCTGGTGCAGCACGATCCCGCCGATCAGCTGCACGTCGTAGGGGACCATGTCCCAGGTCAGGTCCTGCCCGGTCACGCTCACGGTGGTGCCCACCAGGCGGCGGCACGCCTCCTTCACGGTGGCGAACGCCTCGGGGAGGATCTCGTCGAGCGCGGCCTCGGTGGCGCTCTTCAGCCGCTTCTCCACCTCGCCCATCTGCACGGCCAGCTGCTCGCGCTCGGCCGCGCTCTCGCTCTGGCGCTTCTGCTCGCGCAGCTCGTCGAGTTCGGCCTGCACCTCGGCGGTGGCCTCGCGGATGTAGGCACGGAACTTCTCCGTCTGCCCCTTCAGCTCTTCTTCCGAGATGCCCTGCAGCTCCTCGAAGTGCCGGTTGATCTCGGTCACGATGGGCTGCAGCCGCTTGAGCTCGCGCTGGTGCCGGGTGCCGAACACCGCCCGGATCACGCTCTTCAACATTTCCTCAAGACCCTTCCGTTCCGTTTCCCGGAACCGTTCGTTACCCCCGGTACAGGCCGCGGCGCTCGATCACCTCGCGCACGGCCCGGGGGACCAGATATCGAATCGTTTCACCCGCCTTCACGCGGCGGCGCACCTCGGTGCTCGACACGTCCACGCGGGTCACCGGCACCGCCACGGCGGGGTACGGGAGCCCGTCGGGCACCCCCTCGCCGCCGCGTGACACCACCACCAGCCGGGCCAGCCGCGCCACCTCGTCCGGGTCCTTCCAGCGAGGCAGGTCGCGCAGGTTGTCGGCCCCGGTCAGAAAGTACAGCTCGGCGCCGGGATGGCGCGCCTGCAGCTCGCGGAGCGTGTCCACCGTGTAGCTGGGCCCGCTGCGCTCCAATTCCAGCGGGTCCACCGCGAACAGCGGATCCCCCTCCACCGCCGCTCGTGCCATCTCCAGCCGCGCCTGGGGCGTGGCCTGCACGGTGGACCGCTTGAGCGGGTGCACCGCCGCGGGCACCCAGAGGACGCGGGTGAGCCCCAGCGCCTGCGCGGCGTCGCTGGCGGCCACCAGGTGCCCCAGGTGCGGCGGGTCGAAGGTCCCGCCGAACACGCCCAGCTTCTCCGCCGGCACCGGCCGCGTGACGCCGCTTACGGCGTGGCGGTGGGCGGCGGCGCGGGCGCGGCGGCCGCGGCGCTGTCGCGCCGGGCGGCGGCCACCGGCGGGGCGGCAGCCAGCGTCTGCGCCTCGGGGCTCTGCGGAAAGTCGCGCAGCAGCCGCTGGCGGGCCTCCTCGGCCTCCTCGCGGTACCCGATCCGGCCGTAGGTCTCCACCACGCGCGCCAGCGCCGCGGGGGCCCACTTGGTCTCGGGGTAGCCGTTCACCGCGTCGTTGAAGTAGATCACGGCGGCGTCCCAGGCCTGGCGGCGCATGTAGAACACCCCGTTCAGGTACGCCTTGTACGCCAGCTTGTCGCGCATGTCGGTGACCCAGGTGCGGGCCGTGTCGGCCTGCGGGGTCTGCGGATAGTAGCCGGCGTAGCTCTGGCAATAGGTGATGGCCGTCTCGGTGTACTGCTGGTCGAGCTGCGCGCGGGGCGACAGGCCGCGGTACGCCTCGCACAGCCGGAACCGGGCCTCCTGCTGCTCGGGCGCCTGGGGATAGTCGGTCACCAGGCGCAGCAGCTCGGAGCTGGCGGTCAGGTACTCGCCGATCTTGATGTGCGAGTTGCCCAGCGCGATCAGCGCGCCCGGCATGCGCGGGTCGCCGGCGGCATTGGCGTCGACCCAGGTCTTGATCAGGCCGGCCGCGCGGTCGTAGCGGTGCGCGCGGTACGCGGTGAGGCCGCGCACCAGCGCGATCTCGGGCGTGATCGGCGCCTCCTTGCGGAACACGGCGCAGGCGGACAGGGAAACGGCGATGAGGAGCGCGGGGGCAGCCCGGCGCCCAAGGCGATGTATGGTCATGTGGCCCGAGTACCCCGCCGGGCGGGGGCTTGTTCATTTCCCCGGCCACGCACCGGAATGGGCGCGTGGGGGCAGGCACTTCGCAAGGCGCGCGCCGCGCCGGGTCTGCCGTTTCGGCGGCGGGGCGGGCGCGGCGCGAACGCTTTCGTCAGGTGCTGCTGTCCGGTGCGCCAGCGTGGCGCGAACAAAGGTTCGGCACGCATCCGCGCCCGATCCTCCGTCGATAAACTCCCGTACTCCGTACCCCGTACTTCCGTACTCTCACCCCTCGCGCTGCCGGCCCAGCATCCCCAGGAACCCGGAGACCTGCGCGTTGTCGGGCTGCTGCTGCTCGCAGCGGCGCCACTCGCGCTCGGCCTCGTCCAGCCGGCCGGCGCGGTAGAAGGCCAGCCCCAGGTTGGCGCGCGCGGCCACGAAGCCCGGCTTCTCGCCCAGCACCGTCTCCAGCTCGGCCACGGCCTCGTCGGTGCGCCCCATCTCGATCATCGTGCGCGCCAGCTTGTTGCGGATGTCCATGAACTGCGGGCGCAGCGACGCGGCCTTGCGGTACTCTTCCAGCGCCTCGTCGTCGGCGCCGGCCTGCAGGTAGGTGTCGCCCAGCTGCGCGTGCAGGTTGGCGATGCGCGCCGCCGCGGCGCTGGAGAAGCGCTGCCCGCCCGCCTTCTCCTCGTCGGCCTCGGCGGCGCGCTGGAAGCTTTCGCGCGCCTCGTCGGTGCGGCCCAGGTCGTTGAGCGTGATGGCGCGGTTCACGTGCGCCTCCACGTACCCAGGGTTCAGGTCGGTGGCGCGGCTGAACGCCTCCAGCGCCTCGTCGGTGCGCCCCACCATCGACAGGCACAGCCCGATCAGGTTCTGCACGTCGGCAAAGCCGGGGTGGCGCTCGGCCACGGCCTGCAGGTCCTCGAGCGCCGCCACGTACGCGTTGCGCGCGATGCTCTCCTTGGCGCGCGCGATCATCTGCTCGATGGCGGGGTCCAGCGGCATGGCGTGTCCCTTGAGGGCGGTGCGGGGCAAAAGCGCGCCAAGTATAGACGTGCGGGCGGCGGGCGGCAACCCGAGCGAGGGAGTGCTGGGTGCTGGGTGCTGGGTGCTGGGTGCTGGGTGCTGGGTGCTGGGTGCTGGGTGCTGGGTGCTGGGTGCGAGGTGCGAGGTGCGGACTTGCACGGCCCAGGGCCGGTGGCTGGTCTCGTCGGTCGCCCTCCCCGGATTCCGCGATCGTTCAGCCGCCGTCCGCCAGCTGGCGGGCGGTGCGGGCCATCCACACGGCGGGGGGAAGGGCGGCGGCGAGGTTGGCGGAGCGCCAGGCGGCGCGGCCCACCATGGCGGCCGCGGGAAAGACGCGGTCCAGCCGCGAGCCGCCCGCGTAGCCGCGCGCGATGGCGCTCACGTGCGAGCCGTACCACAGGCCGCGATACTCGCCATGGCCCTCGCCCAGCGCGAAGGCGGTGCGGCCCACGGCCAGCAGCAGCCCCGCGGCCGGGCGGGCGCGCAGCCGCCAGAGATCGAACAGGTACGCGGTCGCCGCCTCGCGCCGGAAGTGGTCGTCCGCCTTCCCGTCGGCCAGCGCGCGGGCCATCCGCAGCATCCGCGCGGGCACGGCGCCGCGCGGGTGCGCCTCGAAGCGCCGCTCCACCTCGCGCAGCTCATCCGCCGTGCACCACCGCACGCCGGCGGCGGCCACCAGCAGGTCGCGCAGCGCGCCGCGGCGCTCGGGGTGATGCAGCGTGCCGTGGGCGAGGACGTGCCACAGGTGGTTGGCGGGGGACAGGCGCAGCAGCCCCGGCGTGGCGAGCGGCACCGCGCCCTCCCACGCATCGCCCTCCAGCCGCGGCGCCAGCGCGAAATGCACGTCCACCATGATGCTGCCGTCGCGGGTGCGCGGCGCCATCTCGTGGCGGTTGGGCGCGTCGGGGCTGAAGTCGGCGGATTCGTGGCGATACCCCGCGGCGTCCAGCTCCGCGGCGAACGGGTGCGCCTGCTCGGGGCGCACCAGCAGGTCCAGGTCGCGCACGTCCACCTCGTGCGCGCCGCCCAGCGCGGCGGCGCCGCCCTTCAGCACGATCCCCTGCCACCCGTGCCGCCCCAGCAGCCGCGCCACGCTGGCCGCCTCGTTGCGCACGGCCAGCACGTTCATCGCCTCGGCCACGCCCTGCCGGTCCAGCTCCGCCCGCGCGGGCCCGGCCACCCGCTCCAGCACGCCGGCCGCGGAAAGCGACCGGCGCAGCGGGTGCGCGCATCGCTCCACCGCCAGGAACAGCGCCCAGGTCTCCGCGTCCGCCTCGGGCGGCGTGCCCACGTCCGCGCCGGAGAGCACGCCCAACGCCCACGCGCGCAGCCGCAGCGCGCCCGCGGCCAGTTCCCGCATCCGCGCGCGGTTCACGACGCCTTCTTCCGCGCGGCCCGCCGGAACGCGGGACGCAATGGCGAAGAACGGCGAATCGACCCGGAGGGACCCGGGCAGCCGGAGGAAACGCATCGGGTTCCTCCGCTCCCTCTGCTCCCTCTGCTCCCTCCGTGATGAATTTCAGTGGCTGGACGGCTCACGGGAATCGGGGTATCCGGTTCGAAGCCAAAACGAAGCGCCGCCCACGCCCGCATGCGCGGGCGTGGGCGGCGCGGTCGCTCGATCGGTTCGAAGCATGGGGCGGCGGGCGAAGACCCGGCCGGAGTCACGACCGGCCGTAGCGGTCTTCCAGGCGCACCACGTCGTCCAGCTCGGGGGTGCTCACCTCGAGGATGACCGCGTCTTCCAGCGCCTCCACGCGGTGCACGTCGCCGGGGCGCACGGTGATGCACTCGCCCGGGCCCATCTCGAAGTCGGTGCCGTTGAAGTGGTACAGCACGCGGCCCGACTGCAGGTACATGGTTTCCTGCTTGCGCTCGTGCTTCTGCAGCGACAGCGCGCAGCCCTTGCGCACCTCCAGGATCTTCCCGGCGTAGCGCTCTTCGTGGGCGTACCAGATCTCGCGGCCCCACGGCTTGGGAACGATGGTGGGCGCGTGCAGCGGCGCGGCGGCCTGCTCGGTCGGCATTCGGTACGGGGAGATCGAGTGAAGAACGGCCGGGCGGGCGCTAGCCCCGGCCCAGGATGCGGCGCCAGAGCGGCACCTGCCGCCGCACCGGCGGAACCGGGAGCGGCGCCTCGCCCGCCAGCAGCCGCTCGGGATTGGCGCGGAACAGCAGTTCCGCCTGCTCGGTGCCGCCGGCGTCGGCCAGCACCCGGACGGCCTCGGCAACGGGGTAGCGCCCGCGAGCGTGGTAGTCGCTGCAAAGGTATGAAACCCAACCCCGTTCGACCAGCCCCCACGCCAGCTTCCGCGCCTCGTCGCCATAGCGCCCCAGCAGCGATCCGGCGTTCACCTGCAGCAGCGCGCCCATGCGCCGCCACTCCTCGGCGTCGGCCAGGCTTGCCTGGGCGTTCGAGTAGCGCTCGGGGTGGGCGAGCACGGGCGTGTACCCCGTCAGCTTCAGCTCGAACAGCGCCTGCGGCGCGTTGGGCGGCACCGCCATGAAGGGGAACTCCACCAGCACGAAGCGCGTCCCCGCCAGCCGCAGCCGCGGGTCCGACAGGTCGGGCGCGGGCACGTCGAGCATCAGCTCCGCCCCGCGCTCCAGCCGCGGCGCGGCGGGGGCGGCGGCCTTCAGCGCCTCCCACCCGGCGTCGATGGCGGCCAGCACGCGCTCGCGCTCGGCCGGGTCGCGCGTGGCGGCGCCGCTCACGTGCGGGGTGGCGAGCACCGTCTCGGCGCCCTGCTCGCGCATGGTCTCCAGCGCGGCCAGCGACTCGGCCACGTCCGCCGCGCCGTCGTCCACCCCGGGGATCACGTGGTTGTGAAAGTCGATCATCGGGCCGCGGGAGTACGGGAGCCACTACGGACGATACGACGTGAGATCATCCCCTGCCTTCGATCGAGCGCGACGCCCCCGAGCCACCCTGCCGAGATTCGATGGATTCCGAAGGACCGCCCACGCTCACCCGATCCATCATCCCCGACGTGCCGCGATCTCTTCGCGAAGCCATTCCACGAAGCGGGGGATCCCCGCCTCCACCGGCACCCGGGGCGCGTAGCCCAGGGCGCGGCGGGCCTTCGACACGTCGGCGAAGGTGCGCTCCACGTCGCCGGGCTGCGGCGGCTTCCATTCGATCCGCGGCTCCACGCCCAGCGCGGCGGAGAGGAGCTCCACGAGACGGAGAAGGGTGACGGTCTGGCTCTCGCCCAGGTTGAAGACGTCGAACTTCGCCTCCCCCTCGGTGAACGCCAGCGCGCCCTCGATCCCGTCCACGATGTCGCTGACGAAGGTGTAGTCGCGCTGCGAGCTTCCGTCGCCGAACAGCGTGATCGGCTCATCCGCCGCCATCCGCCGCGCGAAGGCGTGGATGGCCAGGTCCGGCCGCTGACGCGGGCCGTAGACGGTGAAGAAGCGCAGGCACGCCACCGACAGGCCGTGCAGGTGGTGGTACGTGTGGCAGATCAGCTCCCCGGCGCGCTTGGTCGCCGCGTACGGCGAGATCGGCGCGGCCACGGGATCGTCCTCGGTGAAGGGGACGCGCGGCGTGTTGCCGTAGACGCTGCTGCTGGAGCCGAACACGAAGCGCCGGACGCCCAGTGCCCGCGCCAGCTCCAGCACCTGCACCGTGCCGCCCACGTTCACCGCCGCGTACCCGCCGGGATCGGCGATGGAGGGGCGCACCCCCGCCTTCGCGGCGAGATGCACGATGGCGTCCGCGCCCTCGCCGCCCGCCGCGCGGACGGCGGCAACCAGCGCGTCCGTGTCGCGGATGTCGGCCTCGGCCAGCGTGAAGCGGCCGGAGGCCCGTGCGCCTTCGAGGTTGCGGCGCTTGACCGCGGGGTCGTAGAAGGGGTCGAAGTTGTCGATGCCGACGACGTCGATCCCCTTCCCCACCAGCCGGTCCACCAGGTGGCTGCCGATGAACCCCGCCGCCCCGGTGACGATCACCTTCATGACGGGCGAGCCCTACAGCGTGCGCGCGGTGGAGTTCTGCTCCTCCACCAGCCGCCGGAAGTGCGGGATGGTGCGCCGGAGGCCCTCCTCCAGCGGCACGTGGGGCGCCCACCCCAGCTCCTGGCTCGCGGCCGTGATGTCGGGGCGGCGCACCTTGGGGTCGTCCACGGGAAGCGGGCGCCGGTCGATGGTCGAACTGCTGCCGGTGAGCGCGATCACCCGGTCGGCCAGCTCCTGCACGGTGAACTCGTCGGGGTTGCCGATGTTCGTCGGGTCCACGCGGGTGGAGAAGAAGAGCCGGTAGATCCCGTCCACCAGGTCGTCCACGTAGCAGAACGAGCGCGTCTGGCTCCCGTCGCCGTACACCGACAGCGGCTCGCCGCGCAGCGCCTGCACGATGAAGTTGCTCACCACGCGCCCGTCACCCGGGCGCATGCGCGGCCCGTAGGTGTTGAAGATGCGCACGATGCGCGTGTCCACCCCGTGGAAGCGGTGGTAGGCCATGGTCATGGCCTCGGCGAAGCGCTTGGCCTCGTCGTACACGCCGCGCGGGCCCACCGGGTTCACGTTCCCCCAGTAGCTCTCGGGCTGCGGGTGCACCTGTGGGTCGCCATACACCTCGCTGGTCGAGGCGAGGAGGAGGCGCGCGCCCTTGGCCTTGGCCAGCCCCAGCGCCTTGTGGGTCCCCAGCGACCCCACCTTCAGCGTCTGGATCGGCTTCTCCAGGTAGTCCACCGGGCTGGCGGGCGAGGCGAAGTGCAGCACCCCCTCCACCGGGCCGTCCACGTAGATGAAGTTGGTGACGTCGTGCTCCACGAAGCGGAACGCGGCGTTGCCCATCAGGTGCGCGATGTTGTCGGGGTGGCCGGTGATGAAGTTGTCCATCCCCACCACCTGGTGCCCCTCGGCCAGGAAGCGGTCGGCCAGGTGCGAGCCCAGGAACCCGGCCGCGCCGGTGATCAGGACGCGCATCGGCTCCGGCTGGTGCAGGGGTGCGTGAGCAGGCTCATCCGCGATGAGAAGCGTGGGCTGGGTGGATGGCGAGTGCCACACGAGCACCGGGGCACGGCGGAACCGTGCCCCGGGCGAAACCGGCTGAAATGCCGGTGTTTCGCCGGGCGCGGGAGAATAGCCCGCGCCCGGCACGGCGGCAACCGCCGTCTGAAGGAGTGCTGAGTGCTGGGTGCTGAGTGCGGAGTTCCGCCGTCCCTATCAGCACCCGGCACCCGGCACCCGGCACTCAGCACTCAGCACTCAGCACTCAGCACTCAGCACTCAGCACTCAGCACTCAGCACTCAGCACTCGGCACTCAGCACTCGCATCCCGCTCAGTACATGGCGTACACGAACGGCGAGATCTCGGCCGACTGCTCGTCGGACTGGTCGCCCAGCTCGGCGGCCAGCTCCAGCAGCGGGTCCACCAGCGCCAGCAGCTCGGGGTGCTCGGCCCACATCTCGCGCAGCCGCCCGGCCACCTCGCCCGGCTCCACCGAGTCCAGGTAGTCGCCGCCGTCGTCGCGGGCGCGCCAGTAGGTGGGGGCGCGGGCCTCGGGCGCCAGCGGGAAGAAGCTCACGCCGCGCTCGCGCAGCGAGCGCGCGGCCGGCACCAGGCGGCCGTCGAAGAACGCCTCGAGCCGTGCCTGCGGATCATCAATCCAGGACATACTCCTCCTTCCAGGACTCGTCGTCGGTGGAGGCGGGCTGCTCATCCTTGAGCAGAACGCAGTCTTCCAGCACCAGCATGTCCATCTCGGTGCGCATGAAGCAGCGATACGCGTCCTGCGGCGTGCAGACGATGGGCTCGCCACGCACGTTGAACGAGGTGTTCACCACCACTCCGCACCCGGTGAGCCGGTCGAACTCCCGGATCACGGCGTGGTAGTCGGGCTTGTCGCCGGAGTGCACGGTCTGTACCCGGGCGCTGTAGTCCACGTGGGTGACCGCCGGGATGTCGCTGCGCGCCTGGCGGACGATGGGGAGGAGGTCGTCGCCCCCGCCCTCGCCGCTCACCGCCTCGGGCACCCGCCGCCTCTCCTCGCGCACGCCCCCCACCAGCAGCATGTACGGGCTCTCGCCCTCGATCTCGAAGTACTCGCCCGCGCGCTCGGCCAGCACCGACGGCGCGAAGGGGCGGAACGACTCGCGGTACTTGATCTTCAGGTTCATCAGCACCTGGGTCTCGGCGCGGCGCGGGTCGCCCAGGATGCTGCGGGCGCCCAGCGAGCGCGGGCCGAACTCCATCCGCCCCACCGCGTAGCCCACCACCTTCCCCCCCGCCAGCGCGGCGGCCACCGTGCGCGCCCGCTCGCCCTCGTCCACCGCGCGGTACGGGTAGCCGTGCCGGTCCAGGAAGGCGCGCACCTCGGCGGGGCCGAACGCGGGGCCCAGGTAGCTCCCCTGCTGCAGGTCGCGCCCGCCGGGGCGCGCGGGGCGGTCGGCGCCGAAGCGGGCGTAGCTGGCCTGCAGCGCGGCGCCCAGCGCGCCGCCGGCATCCCCCGCGGCGGGCTGCACCCACAGCCGGTCGAAGATACGGGCGCGCTGCAGCACCCCGTTGGCCACGCAGTTCAGCGCC